>NZ_BMKL01000001.1:2245000-2545000 GCF_014644315.1 Tsuneonella deserti
GCGTCACGAGCCAGCCGATCAGCATGAGCAGGCCGATCCTCATCACCAGGGCAAGGGCCAGGCCGATCCGGCGGGCCTTGCTCTGCAAGTGCTCGGGCAGCTTGTTCGACAGGATCGCAATGAAAATGAGATTGTCGACACCGAGCACCACTTCGAGCGCGATGAGCGTGAACAAGGCAAGCCAGGCTGCCGGGTCCGAAACGAGTGCCATCAGGTCCATGGGGATCCAATGCCCACAGTAAAGCGGGCAAGCAAGCTCCTCTGATCTGTCCAAAATGGCACAATCATGCGCCTTGACCGGTAGGCTTGTTAAATCATTCGCACAGGAACGAGTCTTGCGCTATGAAAGCGGCCCAATCGACGGGGTTCGGCCGCGCAAGCGTTTGCCCGCCCCGTCCCGGTGCGCCCCGTCCGCGCTCCCGGGAGAGGCGAAACGGACGGCGAGGCAGGCGAAGGTACGATCTAAGGTATGGGTTACGATAAAGGGCGTCGGCGCGGCAAGGACAAGCGCGACGGTTTCGGCGAAGACAGCTTCGATCCCTTCGGCGGCGGCGGCGGCGATTTCGCTCCCCGCGAGAGTTTTGGCGGCGGAGACCGCTACGGCGGCGGGGGCGGCTACGGCGGCAATCGCGGTGGCGGCTATAGTGGCGGCGGCGGCGGCGGCCGTCCGGGCGGCTTCGGTGGCGGCGGTGGCGGCGGAGGCGGAGGCTTCAACCGCATGCCTCCCCAGGTTGTCGGTACCGGCAAGGGCACCGTCAAGTTCTTCAACAGCCAGAAAGGCTTCGGCTTCATCGCCCAGGAAGGCGGCGGCGAGGACGTGTTCGTGCACATCAGTGCGGTCGAACGCGCGGGCCTTGCCGGGCTTGGCGAAGGGCAGGAACTGGCCTTCAACCTGGTCGATCGCGGCGGCAAGGTGTCCGCGCAGGATCTCCAGATCGTCGGCGACGTGGTTCCGGTCACGGGCGGTGGCGAACGGCCCCCGCGCGATGGCGATCGCGGCGGTTTCGGCGGCGGCGCTGGTGCTCCACGCCGCGAGCTGACGGGCGAGAAGGCGACCGGCACGGTCAAGTTCTTCAACTCGATGAAGGGCTTCGGCTTCCTGGTCCGCGACGATGGCCAGCCGGATGCGTTCGTGCACATCAGCGCGGTCGAGCGTTCGGGCCTGAGCGGCCTCAACGAAGGCGAAAAATACGAATTCGACCTCGAGGTCGATCGGCGTGGCAAGCACTCGGCGGTCAACCTGGTGCCTGTCCAGGGCTGAGTCGTCGGCGGTTCCCGGTTGTTTGACCGGGTGGCCGCACAATACTAGACGGTGCGCAACGGCGGCCTTCCTTGCTCAGGCTGGGAGGCCGCCGTTGTCGTTTACATCCACCTGATCCAGCCGAGGTTCCGCCATGTCGATCACGCCGCTTATGCCCGTCTATCCCCGGTGCGGTGTGCGGCCGGTCCGAGGCGAGCATTGCCACCTGATTGACGAGGACGGCACCAGATACCTCGATTTTGCCAGCGGCATCGCGGTCAACCTGCTCGGCCACAGTCACGAAGGCCTGATAGGCGCGATCCAGCGGCAGGCGGCGACCCTGATGCATGTGTCCAACCTGTACGGCAGCCCGCAGGGAGAAGCGCTGGCGCAGCGTCTGGTCGACCTCACTTTCGCAGATACCGTGTTCTTCACCAACTCGGGCGCCGAAGCGGTCGAGTGCGCGATCAAGACTGCTCGCTCCTACCACCAGCATGTCGGGAACGAGGACAAGTACGAACTGATCACGTTCAAGAACGCGTTCCATGGCCGCACCATGGCGACGATCAGCGCCTCCAATCAGGATAAGATGCACAAGGGCTTCATGCCCCTGCTCGCCGGGTTCAAATATGCCGAGTTCGACGATCTGGAGAGCGCGCGGGCCCTGATGGGGCCAAACACTGCCGGCTTCCTTGTGGAGCCGATCCAGGGCGAAGGCGGGATTCGGCCGGCCTCCGAGGCTTTCATGCAGGGGCTGCGCAATCTCGCCGACGAGAACGACCTGATGCTGGTGCTTGATGAAGTGCAGTGCGGCGTCGCGCGCACCGGCACGTTCTATGCCTACGAGCAGTATGGCATCGAGCCCGACATTCTTGCCACGGCAAAGGGCATCGGCGGCGGCTTCCCGCTCGGTGCCTGCCTCGCGACGGAAAAGGCCGCGCGCGGCATGGTCATCGGTGCCCACGGCTCGACTTACGGCGGCAACCCCCTCGCCATGGCTGCCGGTTCGGCGGTGCTCGACGCTGTCGCCAACGACGAGTTCCTGGCGCAAGTGCGTAAGAAGGGCGAACGCCTGCGCAGCCGGCTCGAGCAATTCATCGGCAACTATCCCGAACTGTTCGATTGCGTCCGCGGGCGCGGGCTGATGCTGGGCTTGCGCATGAAGACCGAGAGCCGGCCGTTCTACGCGCACCTGCGCGACAAGCATCACCTGTTGACGGTCGCGGCGGGCGACAACACGCTGCGCATCCTGCCACCGCTGGTCGCCGGTGATGCCGAGTTCGACGAATTCTTCGACAAGTTGTCGGCGGGCGCGGCCGATTACCAGCCGGCGGAAGCAGCCTGATGGAAACCTGCGGCGGCACTGGCTCCGCGCCGCGTCACTTCCTCGACCTGCGCGATGCGGGATCGGAAGCGCTGCGCGCGATGCTGGCCGATGCGCACACGCGAAAGGCAGGGCGCGCCGGGTGGCCCAAAGGCAAGGCGGATGCGGATGCGCCGCTAGCGGGTCACGTGCTGGCGATGATCTTCGAAAAGAATTCGACACGCACGCGAGTGAGCTTCGACATGGCCATGCGGCAGCTCGGCGGATCGGCACTGGTCATGGATGCCGGCTCCACCCAGCTCGGACGCGGCGAATCGCTGGCCGATACGGCGCGCGTCCTGAGCCGGATGGTCGACGCAATCATGATCCGCACCGACGACCACGGCAAGATCGAGGAGCTGGCGCGTCACGCGTCCGTGCCGGTAATCAACGGCCTGACCGACCGGTCCCATCCGTGCCAGATCGTCGCCGACTTGTTGACGATCGAGGAGGGCGGCAAGCCGCTGAAAGGGCTTGAGCTTGCCTGGCTGGGGGATGGCAACAACGTCCTCAACTCGATTCTCGAGGCCGCCGGCCTGCTTGGCTTCAATGTCCGCGTCGGTACTGCGCGCGGTTATGAGCCGGCCGCCGCTTTCGTCGATCAGGCCCGGGCAGCTGGATCGACGGTCACGCTGACGCACGACGCGGCCACTGCCGTCCGCGATGCCGACGTCGTCGTCACCGACACCTGGATTTCGATGGGCCAGGACCATGCCGCCGAAAAGATGGCCGCCATGATGCCGTATCAGGTCAATGCCGACCTCATGTCACTCGCCAGGCCGGACGCCCGCTTTCTCCACTGCTTGCCTGCCCATGTGGGCGAGGAGGTCAGCGAAGAAGTGTTCGAAAGCCCGGCTTCGGTGGTTTTCGATGAAGCCGAGAACCGTATTCACGCGCAAAAGTCGGTGCTGCTCTGGAGCTTCGGCGCCATCTGAAGCATGCGATTGCGCTGCGCCGTGGCAACCCCATATGGCGCGCGATGAACCATCCGCTAGAAACCTATTCCGATCGACTTCTTGGCTTTTCGATCCCGTCACGTCATGCGCGCGGCCGCGCCGTGCGCCTGGACGGGGCGATCCATGAGATTCTTTCCGCCCATTCCTATCCGCCGGCGATCACTCATCTGCTCGCTGAGGCACTCGTCCTCACCACGCTGATCGGCGGTCTTCTGAAAGAGGATTCCGACCAATTAACGTTGCAAGCCCAGACCGAAGGCGGTGTGGTGCGCCTTCTGGTGTGCGACTGGCGGGGAGGCGAGCTTCGCGGCTACGTCGATTTCGACGCTGATCGCCTTGCCGCACTCGGCGCCAATCCTTCGCTGTTCGCGCTGTTTGGCAAAGGGTATCTCGCAATGACGTTCGATCTCTCGGGCGGGCGCGGCCGCTATCAGGGGATCGTCCCTCTCGAAGGCGAGTCGCTCGCCGAGGCATGCGAAAGCTATTTCACCCAGTCGGAACAGCTGCCCACCCTGATCCGGACCGCCGTGAGATCGGGTGGTGCCGGCACCGTCGCAGGTGGAATCCTGCTCCAGCACCTCGCCGAAGGCGAGGAAGGCCGCGAGCGTCTTCACGTCCGCATGGACCATCCCGAATGGGAGCACGTGGCTATCCTTGCCGGGAGTACGCGCCATGAAGAACTTGTCGGCTACGAGCTGTCGCTGGAGGCACTCATCTGGCGCCTGTTTCACGAGGAACGCGAAGTGCGCGTTGAGCCCGGTCCCGCTGTCAGACGCGGGTGTCGCTGCTCGATCGAGCATTATCAGGCCGTCCTGGACCGTTTCCCGGAAGACGAGCGGGTCGCCATGCGCAATGAAGACGGGCTCATCGTGGTCGACTGCGCATTTTGCTCCCGGGAATTCGCCATTGCGAGCTAACGCTTCATCCCGCGAACGGAACAGTTTATCGTGCAGTGCATTTATGCTAGAACGTGGCCAGGTCGACTTCGCGGGCGCACGCTGGAGTTTTCACACATGCGACTGAAGAAGCTTGCCGGCAAGCGGCCGGCGCGCATTGCCGCTGGTTTCATCGCGATGGGGCTGCTCAGTCCGGTGGCTGCGCAGGCCCCCTCGTTGGCGATGTTGGGGACGCTGGACGACGGCCAGTGGGAAGTCCGCCCGCGTGACGGTGGCTCGGTGCGGCGCCTCTGCGTACGCTCGGGAATGGAACTCATCCAGTTGCAGCACGGGAACAGCAACTGCAGCCGCTTCGTCGTCGAGGACGCGGCCAATGCGGTCACTGTTCAGTATACCTGCCGGGGGAATGGCTATGGCCGCACCAGCATCCGGCGGGAAACGACCAATCTCGTCCAGATCGACAGCCAGGGGATCGCCGGGGGCCTTCCCTTCCAGTTTTCCGCCGAAGCGCGCCGGGTGGGAGCGTGCCGCTGACACGATTGCCGCGCGGCTCCTGAACGCCTAGCGCGTTCGGATGGTCGCCGAACCCAAGATCGCCGTCGTACTGCTTTCGGGCGGGCTCGATTCCATGGTCGTCGCGGCAATTGCGCGCGAGCAAGGGTTTACGGTGCACGCGCTCACGGTCGACTACGGACAGCGGCATCGCTGCGAGCTGGAAGCGGCGCGCGCGATCGTTGAGGCGCAAGGGATCGCACATCACGTGGTGCTCCCGCTCGACCTGCGCGCATTCGGCGGCTCCGCGCTTACGGCGGACATTCCGGTGCCGAAATACGATGGTGGCGCGGGAATTCCCGTGACCTACGTCCCGGCGCGAAACCTGGTGTTCCTTGCCCTGACGGTCGCCTTCGCCGAGTCCGCGGGCGCGCACGATGTATTCATCGGGGTGAACGCGCTCGATTATTCGGGCTATCCTGATTGCCGACCGGAATTCATTGCCAGTTTCGCAGAGACGGCGCGGCTCGGCACGCGCGAAGGGGTCGAGGGCCGAGGGTTCCGGATCCATGCCCCGCTTCAGTATCTGAGCAAGGCGGATATAGCGCGCGAAGCAGTCCGCCTGGGTCTCGATACCGGGCTTTCCTGGTCCTGCTACGACCCAACGCCGGACGGACGCGCGTGCGGTGTGTGCGACAGTTGTGCGCTCCGGCGAAAGGGCTTCGCGGACGCGGGCTTGATGGATAGGGTGGATTATGCCGGCGCATGACCGGTTGGTGCTGGGAGAGACCTGTTGACTGAACTGAGCGGGTCCGACCCCGTCGCAACGCCGGAGGCACGCGTGCCGGCGTACAGCTGGTACGTTCTGGGCGTCCTTGTGCTGGTCTACATCCTCAACTTCATCGATCGGCAGATCGTCAGCATCCTGGCGGTCGATATCAAGGCCGACTTGAATCTGACTGACAGCGACATGGGCTTTCTTGGGGGAGCCGCATTTGCGGTCTTTTACGCGCTGTTCGGTATCCCCCTTGGGCGGCTGGCCGATAACTGGAACAGGGTGCGATTGTTGACGGTGGGGCTGGCGATCTGGTCGGTCATGACTGCGTTGTCCGGGCTGGCGCGGAACCAGGTTTCACTGTCGCTTGCCCGGATGGGCGTCGGCGTCGGAGAGGCGACCGCATCTCCCACTGCCTATTCACTCATTTCCGATTATTTTCCCAAGCGCCAGAGGGCGACCGCGATCGCAATCTACTCGTCGGGCTTGTACCTCGGGGGGGGCGTCTCCCTGTTTATCGGCGCTCTCATCGTTAAAGGCTGGAACAGCGCTTATCCAGACGGAGGCCCATTCGGACTGGTCGGCTGGCAAGCCGCCTTTCTTGTCGTGGGCATCCCGGGTCTCCTGCTCGCCCTGTGGGTTGCAACTCTTCGTGAGCCCGTGCGCGGAGCCATGGACGGGGCCCCGGCCGCACCGCGAAGCCCGAATCCGCTTCGCGCCTTCTTCTCCGATCTTTCTACGATCGTCCCGCCGTTCACCCTCATCGGTGCGTGGCAGCGCGGTCCTGCCGCTCTTGCGATCAACGTGGCTGTTGCCGCTGCAGTGATGGCCTTCACCTGGGCCATGATCCGCGTGACGGGAAACGTGCCGCAATGGTCCGCGGTCGGCTTGGGATATTACGCCGTGTTTTCCTGGGCCTCCACCTTGCGGGCGCGTGATCCGGCGACTTATCGGCTGATCTGGGGCACGCCGGCCTTCATCTGCACAACGCTCGGCTACGGGCTGGTGTCCCTCGCCGCCTACGCCTTGGCGTTCTGGTCGGCTCCTTACGCAGAAACCGTTCTCCGCCTCCCGAAACAGGAGTTGGCATTCATCCTTGGGGCCAACGGCGCACTGTCCGGTTTTCTCGGAGTGATTATCGGCGGTCGTCTGGCTGACTGGCTGCGGGCGCGTGACCCGGCTGGCCGAATACTCGTCATCATTTTCGGAGTGGTCGCACCGATCATCCCGATCTGGATTGGCTACACGACCGAGAATAGTACCCTGTTCTACGCCATGAATTTCCTCGCCGGGATGTTCGGAGCGACCGCCTTGGGCGCCGCAGCCGCGACTACCCAGGACCTCGTCCTGCCACCGATGCGGGGAACGGCCACCGCTGCGTTCTTCCTCGGCACCACGTTGGTCGGGCTTTCTTTCGGCCCGTACATGGTCGGTCTCATTTCGGACCTCTCGGGGACGGTGACGAACGGTAAGCTCGTCGGCGACTTGAGGACGGGCATCCTGTCGCTAATCGCGGTCGCACCGGTGGCTCTTGCGCTGCTGATCTACGCCTACCGCGCGCTGCCAGATGCCGAAGCATCCGTCGCGCAGCGCGCGGCTGGAGAGCGCTAGCCGCTGGTCAGAACTCCGCACGCTATCCGCGCGCCAGAGTTTCCTGAAGGATCGGTGCGATAATCGTCCGCATCGGCGTGAAGGACGATCGCCGTTCCGTCACGGTCGAACAGCCATTCCTGTACCTGTTCGGGTGTGCCCTGGAGTTCGGCCGTCAGCGCCCCGCTGCCGCCGGGCTGGACAACTAAGTTGGGCAGGTCGCCTTCATGCTTGCCGTCGGGCGCCAGAGAACCGTGACGCTTGCCAAGCGGATTTAGATGTCCGCCTGCCGTGGTGAAATCCGGGCCATTGCACTGCCCGGTCGTATGGAGGTGAATGCCGTGGGGCCCCGGCGCCACGCCGGTGACGCCGATTGCCAGCGTAACCGAATCGCCCATAGCCACCAGTTGCGCTGTTCCTGCGGGCTGCCCGTTCGCCAGCGTCAGGGAAGCGGCGCCAAGGCGCTGCGCAGGCAACTGGGAAACCGTGCTGCAACTGGCGAGAGCAGCGCATGAACCAGCAAGAAGTGCGGCAGCTAGTCTGAGGTGCATGACAGGTTTCCTCGTCGAGAAATGGAACGTCGCATAATTCAAAAAAAAGGGGCCGGATTTCTCCGGCCCCTCCATCGTGTATCGGCTGAGGCCGAAGCTTAGTAGCCCGAACCCGGACCGTAGGTGATTTCCACCCGGCGGTTCTGGAGTTCGCGTACGCCGTCGGCGGTCGGAACGCGCGGCTGCGTTTCGCCGAACGCTTCCGTCGAGATCCGGGTGTCCGGAATGCCGCGGGCGGTCATGTAGGAACGCACCGCATCGGCACGACGCTGCGAAAGACCGACGTTGTACTGGGCCGAACCCGAACGGTCCGCGTGGCCGGCAAGCATGACGGCCGCAGCACCGCAGTTGGCATAAGCCGACGCTGCGTTGTTGAGGATGGTCGCAGCTTCCGGAGTGATGTCCGAACGATCCCACTCGAAGAAGACGATGTACGGACCCTTGTTGCACTGGACAACCGGAGCCGGCGGCGGCGGCGGCGGCGGCGGCGGCACCGGACGAGCCGGGCAAGTCGCATCCATCGGCAGCTGCGTGCCGTCCCAGCAGGTCTGCATCGGAGCAGGCGCACCGCCGAAGTTGAAGGCGATGGTGCCGAGCAGCGAATGCGAACGCCACTTGCCGTTCACGTCGCGGCCGACGGTGTCGACCAGGTCGAGCGTGTCGGTGTTGAAGAAGCGATACTTCAGGCCAACATCGATGTTGTCGGTAAGCGGGGCGCGCACACCGGCGAGCAGCTGCCAGGCGAAACCGCTGTCGGAATCGTCCAGGAAGCCGGGGCCCGCGGTGTTCACCGTCACGCCGTCGAACTTGGTGCGGGCAACACCTACACCGCCGCCGACGAAGCCCTGGAGGCCATCATCGGGACCGAAGTCGGCCAATGCGTTGACCATGAAGCTGAGGACGCTGGCATCGCCGATCGCATCGTAAGTGTCGTTGCGAGCGAAGAAACCGGTGCGCGAAGTGACACCGGCCGAGCCGACCTGGATCTGGTCGAGGTCGGCAGCGCGATAGCTGCCTTCCGCCTCAAGGCGGATGAAGCCGAAATCGTAACCCACGATACCACCGAAGTCGTATCCGTAGTGGGTGTCGACGATGACATCGTTAGGCGCATTCGGAAGGTCGAATTCGATATCTTCGACAATCATCGGACCGCCGTCGAGTTCAACGTACCACGCGCCGTCGCGGGCGAGGACAGGCGATGCAATGGCCGTGGAGGCCAGCGCCATGCCAATGACGAGTTTCCGCATTATGTTATTCCCCTTTTTAAGCGAATTTCTTGAGCCATCGAGCGGCCCGATTTGTAACTTTTCCCTACCACGGAGGCAAGCAGGCTTTGACTCCAAACTGTTGCAGTTGGGCACCGGTTCGGCGGCAACATCAAAAAATCTTTGTTTCCAACCCTCCTGGTTCCCGCCGAACGAGGGCCTAGAGGATATGTTCCCGTCACTCCGGCGGAAGAATACCCATTCGGCTCAACAATTCCACAAGTGTTGCAATTGTGGCACGCGCTTCGACATCGACGACGTCTCCACCCTGCGGCTGCGCCGGCGCAGTTTCGCGTTGCCAGCCGCCCAGATAAGGCAGGAACTGGCTGGTCTGGCGGTCGAAAATGACCATCCCGTCGCAAGGTTTCGCGAAGACCCATGTGCCAGCCTGGTAGGAAGCGAGGCATTGCTCGCGACCCTCGAAAGCTCCCGATGCGCCGGTTCCCACAAGCCAGCATTGGCCGTCTGCAGGATCCGCAGGTGGGTCGGCCAGCTCACCTTCCACGGAAGGATGAAGCAGGATGTCGGCAAGCGCATGTGCGTCGTTCACCGAGGCCTCTTTCTGGGCTTGCCCAACGAACAGCAGGGGCAGGGAATGCCGCGGGGTTGCCGAGGTGTAGATGAGCGGGTCGGTCACCGGTTAACTCCTTCGATTGTCGAGAAACATCGTCAGGCGAGAAGCCCGAGGAACAGCGGAGGGGATTGCGCGAAGCGGCCGATCTGGCGAACCCACAGCGGCTCGCCATCATGGTCCGCTAGGAGCGCGGAGCGGGTCGCCCGGTCGATGAGAAGTTGCGGGGAACCCGTCTGCCATTCCATCGCTGGCGCGTCCCCGGTTCCGACTCCGACCCGGTAGGCCTCGGTTTCCTCGACGAGGGGCACCTCGACACCATCGCGCCAGGTCCAGGCGCCGCGCGCGCGGCGAACCCACCCAACCTCCAGCCCCCCGTCGCTTCGCGGTTGCCACCGCGGATGCACGGGAGAAAGCGGCGCACGGGAAAGACCGGGGTTAGCGAGCCCGGCGTAAACCGGTTCGGAATCGCCCACACCGATGGCGGCGATCGTCGAAGCGGCTTCGCCCGGTACCAGAGCGGGATTCAGGCCCACTATGCTGTCATCGATCAGGATCGCATCGGCCCCCGCGGCGTGACCCGCAAGGGCGGCCGCTTCGGTGCCGCCTCGGCCGCGCAACAGACCGGTCAGCCTCCAGGTCGTCGGACCGAGTTGCTGGACGCGTGCGAACTGCAGCACCTCACCGCCCACGAGGAGCCTGTTGGCGCCCATGAGGAGGCTCGACAGACCGACTGTGGGGAGCGACCCGCCGTCCGGAAGTTCGATGTCGATACAGGCTGTCGGCTCGAACAGCATCGCGGCGGATGGAGCCAGGGAGGCAGCAAGCCGGCCGATGGTGGCCGGCGTCCTTCCCGTGTGGCCGATCGGGACGAGTTCCCCCGCCCTGTCGAGAAAGAGCGCGGCCCCGTTCCAGTGGCCCCGACCAGCGGCGGCGGCGAAGGAGGTCGCCAGGCCTTCGGTCGTGTCGGCTGCCGGGAGTTCGAACGCGCGCAGGACAGTCGGGCCCAACATCAGGTCCGCCGGCGGCTGGCTGGCCCCCGGATCGCCCGGCGCGGTCAGCATGCCAGCGGGACTGCGGCGGACCAATTCCAGCTCGACGCCGCGCTCGCGCCATTCCCATGCCTGGATTATCCAGGTGCCAGGCTTGCCAGGCACCCGCACATGACTCCCCGGACCCAGCAGCGGATCCAGTTCGGCCACCCGCCATTGGAGCGCGTCCCGGCGCCAGCCGCTGCGGCGGTCAGCGGATTCGGTCAGCGAACGGGCATCGTCGGCAGACAAGGCACCGGGAAATTCGATGGTTTGCCCCCGCCCCTCCGCTCTGCTGCGGGATCGCTGGACACCCGCCTGGAAATCGCGCGCCACGTCGTAGTACCGCAGGGCCGCGATCCTTTCGCGCTTGCCTGCATCGCGGTCCTCCCGGCCCCCTCCATTCGCGCCAAAGTCATTTTCTTCCCAGCCTCGCGCCGGGGGTGGAAGCAGCGCAGCTGTGCCACCAGGGTCCTCGGCGGGCCTGATGACGAGGCCTTCTTCCCCCGTCGTTACGGACAGCGGAAAAAGGGTGCCGATTACCTCGATCGTCCCTCCAAGCGGGCCGCCTTCGTTGGCGAATCCTGCCAGCGGTCCGAGGTCTGCTGGCGTGGCTCCATCCGCTCCGGTAGGACCGACAAGGTCGGCCAGTGCTATGGCGCCATCATCGGCGATGATCTCGAAAGTCAGCGCGGGAACGCGGTTGCCGAAGTTCTCCAGCGCCAGATCCTCGAAAACGACGTACGCGCAGTCACGGAATGCGGGGCAGGACGCGCCTTCGGCAGCCGCAACGAGCGGGTCTGGCGACTGGTCACCATGCCCGGTGTGGACGCGAAGCACACCGCCCGCCTTCATGTCGCCCGCCGCGCCCCTGAGCAAGTTCCCGTCCGCCCAGATGCGCCCCACGCCGCGGATCGGACGGCTCGACAGCGCCACGGCAAACGAAGTGGTGTAGGCATAACTGGTTACGGAAGGCTGCCCCTTGCTTCCACCACTGCGATCCTTGTGTTCGACGAGATCGGTCGCCCAGATGACCGTCCCGGCCGCGCGCATGCGGCCGTGATGCCGGGGGATCGGCTGACCGTAGCTCGAGGTGGTGACGGCGAGGTCGCGCAGGCGAGGCCCTTCGCGCTTGCCTCCGCCGATGATCTGCGCATCGAGCGAGCGGCCCGCGAACGCGCCGATCGCGCCTCCCAGCGGCCCCCCGATCATCGTACCCACCGCGGTAAGGAGTAAGGTGGCCATAATCAGGACTCCTTGCTTGCAAGACGCCAGCGGCGCTCGAACCGCCAGGGCAGCGGGCCGGGCTGGAGGACCACCCGCCGCAGCCCCGCGTGGGCGTGCACGAACCGGTCTTCCCCGATCGCCACGAGAAGGTGGTGCTGCGCCGGACCTGGCCGGACGAGCAGTATGTCGCCGGCAATCAGGCTTCCGGTGGCGTCGGCGAGGCCGTTTTCCTGCGCGAGGGGGAGCCACCGATCGATGAAGCGATTGCGCAGGCCATAGCTCGACGGGGCGCTGACCCGGCGTCCGCAGGCGGCCAGTGCAGCGAGCACCACGCCTATGCAGTCAAGCCCGGTGGCAGGATCGCGGCCGTGGAGCCGGTAAGGGGCACCGACCAGGCCGCGGGCGGCGTTTGCGAGGTCAAGTCCGGTCACGCCGGGCTCGGATAACGGGTGAGGAGGTCGTTACCTGGAAGAAACGGCTCGCCGCGGAAGTTGACCGCGTTCCCGAACCGGGCCGCGCAGGTGGCCAGCGTATGATCGCATCCTTCGCGCAGGAGCACTTTGGTCCCGGGACGCAGCCCGTCGGGCAGCATTCCGTCCAGGATGACGGCGCCTTCCTCCGCCGCGAGGATGTCCATCAAGCCCCCGGCTGGTCCCTCGAGCCAGCGCACGGTCCCTCCGGCCAGCAGTTCAGCGTCCGGCCCGTCGAACGATGCCCGATTGGTTTCCGGATCGGCCCACAGGAGAGCGGCACGGTGGATGAAGCGCGCGGCGGACAACCCGCATCCCGGTCCGCAGAAGCGTGCCCGGCAGGTTGGGCTGGTGCGCGGGACCGGATCGTCCTCGAGCGCTGCCTTGGCCGAGCGCAACTCGGCGCTGAAGGCGCCGTCCTCACGCGCTACCGAACCGATCGTGCCGCTGTAGAGCGCGGCGTTTTCGCACGATTCCCAATCGACCGCCCCTACTTCGACGCGGGCCCCGTCGAAACGTCCGCTCGCCAGGTCGTCCTCCGCGATCGAGTCGTGCGCAAGCGCTCCATGCATCTCGGCGCTGTCGCCCGTTATCCCGGCGCTTCGCCGGACCGCGCTCGGCAAGACGCCCGGGGCGGCGCGGTGGAGCACGCCGCCGAAGAACAGGTCGCGGTCGTGGCTGGTGAAGCCCAGGGTGACCCCGTCGCGGCGGTGGATGCGCCAGAAGGTGGCGACACCCTCCAGCTCATTGGTGAAGAAAACCCTGCTCATACCGCCTCGCGCACTTCGATGAGGGGCACCGAGGGCGCCTCGCCGGCTGCGAAGGCTGCACCGGTCACGTCGAGCCGGTCTTCGGCAAAGCGCACGGGCACGTCGAACAGGAAACCTGCCCGCACCTCCGCGCCTTCGGGCGGGGCGACGGCCAGGGCGATCGTTCCGCCGGGCTCCAGCCTGAAATCGCCGGTTTCGGTTCCATCGACGCTGACCCGCAGGGTCTCGGGGCGCGGACGGGTGATCGGGCGCACTTGGGGTTCTTCCCCATCGCCGTAGATCTTTATGAGCCGAAACCGCGCGGTCAGCCCGTCGCCCACGCCGATCTTCTGGTCGAGCGGCCCGGGCAGGCCGGTCATCCCGTTCGAACTGTGATCGAACGGATCGCTCAGGCGGAACCCGCGCGCGGCGCCGCGGCGGGCGCGGAAGAAGGCGATCAGGGTGCCGAGCTCGGCTTCGGAACGGATACCCGGGCCGACATCGAACCGCAGCCGCGAATCGGACCACAACGAGTTGCGCCGTTCGTGGCCGGAAGCGGTGACCGCCACGCTGGTCGAGAATTCCGGCGAAACGCCGGCATCGCGCCCCAGCGCGAGCGGGTAGAGCACGTCGTCGAAAGCCTGCATGGTTTCCTCCTGGGGGGATGGGAGCCGGGTGTATCCGTCGCGCGAGACTTGCGGGCTCGCCCAGACGAATGTCCTCGCCACGCCGCGGGCGATGGCCTCGTCGATCCCGGCGTCGATCCGCGGCCACATCTGTTCGGCATCGGCGGGATCGAGCACGAATCCGGCCAGGTAATCCTGCGCATCCGGCGGATATCCCAGCCGCTCGTCGACCGTCTGATCCGCTTCTCGCGGATGATGGCGTGTTCCATCGTTGCGTGGGGTTCGAACCACACGAGGGCCGCGGTGCCATACTTGGCACTGAAGCCGCCGAGGGTGCCTTCCCGGTGCTGCGCGATGCGCTGCAGCAGGTTCGAGGTGACCCCGACATACAGGGTGCCGTTGCGCGCCCACGCCATAATCTAGACCATCGGGGAGATTTCGCGCGGCACAGCGGTGTCGCTACTGGATTGCCGCCTGCGCGGGAATGAAGAAGAGTTGTTCGCACACCTTTCAACTGCCGTGATCTCCGCGCAGGCGGCGATCCAGCGAACGCAAGATTCCCTCCATCACAACCCTCGTACCCGCGGCCCGGCCTTCCTCCCCAGCATCAACTCGCTCAGCGCCCATACGAGCGCGTCGGCCCGGTCGGGCGATCTTCCCGGCCCTTCGTAGCGCCCTGCCGCCATCAGGCCGCACATCTGGTCCTCCAGTATCGCGAACATCCCGGCGTGGCGCACGCGGCCGCTTTCGTAGAGCGCGGCGACGGGTTCGGCGCGGGCGGCCTTGCCCTTGCTCGCGTGGACCAGCGTCACCGGCAGCGCGTGGTCGGCGGCGTGGAGCACCGCTTTGACCATCGCGCCGCCCTGGTTGGCTTCGGCCACCACGCGGTCGGCACCCCAGTCGCGGGCCGCGCCGGCCACCGCGCGGGCCCAGCGTTCGGGGCTGGCTTTCTCGATACTGGCGTCGGCCAGGACCACCGCGTTGCCGTCTTCCAGCAGCGCGGCCACGACGATTCCGCAAGCATCGCCCCTTTCGCCCGCCGGCGGATCGACCGCGACTACCGTGCGCAACCTCTGGCAGCGCGGCATGACTTCCCGGCATCGTTCCAGCAGCGCCCGAGTCCACAGCGCGCCTTCGACATCCTCGACCAGCTCGCCGTCGAGCTCCTGCCGCCCGAAGCCCGAGCCCGCGAATTGCTCGATCATCGAGGCGAGGTAGTCCGCCGGCAGCACATCGGAATTGTCGGTCGTCCGCCCCCGCGCGACCACCACCTTGCCGCGCTTGGCCTCCAGCATCAGGCGATGCATCAGCGGCGCAAGGCGCGGCGTGGTGGTGGCGAGCACGCGGGGCACGTCACCCAGCCGCATCGTCAGCTGAAGGTTGTTCCAGGCCGCCATCGCCCGTTCATTGGCGTTGTCCCACTTGGCGATTTCGTCGCACCAGGCGTGGCTGTGCTGGGGTCCACGAAGGCTCTCAGGTTCGCCCGCCGAATAAAGCCAGGCGATCGCGCCGTTTTCCCACGTCAGCTTGCGCAAGCTCGGCTCGAATACCGGTGCCAGCGCCCCGGGCGCGGCTGCGAGCACGCCGCTATCGCCTTCGACCATGACATTGCGCACTTCGTTCAGGCTTGCGCCGACCAGCGCGATCCTCGCGTTTCCATCGTTGCGAGCGACATCGCGCACCCATTCGGCCCCGGCACGGGTCTTGCCGAACCCGCGCCCGGCGCAGATCAGCCAGGTGCGCCACGCCTCGCGCGGGGGCAGCTGGGCATCGCGGGCCCAGCCTTCCCAGTAATAGCTGCCGAGGGCGGCGAGCTCGTGCGGGGCGAGCTGGCGGGCCAGCTCCTCGCGCTCCGCGTCGGCCTGCGGTCCCGGGCGGCGAAGCCACGCACCGCGGGAGGGCTCGCGCTTGGTCCTACCCATCGGTGCCGCCCCCCGGCGCCCCGGCCTTGTTGGCAACGACCTTATCCGAAACCGGCTTATCCGCGATGACCCTGTCCGCGATGGCCCGGCGCGCCGCGCGGATCGCGGCGTCGCTTTCCTTCGCCCGGGCGCGCATCGCATCGATCTTGGCGTTGATCGCCGCGATCGTCGCCGCCTCGTCGGCCAGGGTGCGGCGGCCTTTCTCGCGGGCCACGCTTTCGCGGTGAGCGGTCAGGCAGCGCAGCGCGGCGGCCGTGTCGAACTTGGCCTTGCCCGTTTCGGCAGACCCGGCGGACTCTCCTCCCGCGCTGGCCGAACGCAAGTGGCGGAGCAGCTCCATCTCGAGGTTGTCGTATCCTTCGGCCAGCGCGGCGTACCATCGGCGCGCAAAATCCGGGTCGGTACGGCGCAGCCGGTAGATCCGGCTCACCGGCAGGTCGGCGACCGCGGCTGCGGCAGCGACATTGGAGGTTGCGGCGAGCTCGTCGAGGAAGCGTTCAACTCGGGTTGCGTCGCGTTGGGGAGCCGGCCCCTGGCGGCGCTTCCGGCGTGCGTCGACCGGCTGGATCGCGTCCCACGCCTCGCGGAAGTCTTCGTGCTTGTCGCGCCGGTTGTAGGGGGTGGAACTGGTTACTCCCGCGATGCGCGATGCTTCGCGCACGCCTTCCCCGGAGCGCAGAGCTTCGAGGAAACGCGCCACCCAGGCGGGCGCGGGCTTTCCTTTCGTGTCGGTCATGTGGCTTCCCCGTCCCCGGCGACAGCGGACGCAAGAACGGGCGGCGCCGGAAAAAACCGGCCCGCCCGTTTCGAATCACACTTTCGCGATGTTCCGCTTCTCTAACCAGAGAGCGTCACGATGTCAACCAGAAATAACCGTATTGGTTAGAAACTGCTGTTAGCTGGGGTCGTGTCCATGATCGCTAACAAGACGCGGATGCCGTTCGCCGCGGCAGTCAGAAGAACGAGTGCAATCCCCCAAGCCTCCCACGAAGTACCGCGCCGGGTAGTCTCCCCATTCAGTCCAGAGCGCAGCAAGTCTTATTCGCAGGAAAAACGGACCGGGCCGATTTCCATCAGGTCCGGCGGCGTGTTCGTCCAGCCGATCGCTTCAAGCGGATTGGCAAATGCAATCGATAGATCCTCGTCCGCACGGCTGATCTTGATCTGCTCTGTCGACATCCGACAACCCCCCTATCTTTAGTAAGCGAGGGGCAGGCGGTGCGGCAATTATTCGAACTGGGGACGCCAATCGCTTTTTCCGGCGCCATTGTGCCGGGGCCCGCTCTCCCCTAGACGCGCGGCGCCTTGCGGGAGGATGCGCATGCTGCGCCGGCTGTACGAATGGACGATGGAAAAGGCCGCGCACCGGCATGCGGTGTGGTGGCTGGCGCTGTTCGCTTTCGTCGAGGCGAGCTTCTTCCCGATACCGCCCCACCCCCTTCTCGGCCTGATGTGCCTGGCCGAACCGAAGAAGGCGCTGCGCTTCGCCGCGGTCGCCACCATCGCATCGGTGCTCGGCGGGCTGCTCGGCTATGCGATCGGGTGGGGACTGTACGATAGCGTCGGCACCCAGCTCCTCGCCGCGCTCGGGATGACCGAGAGCTTCCCGGTCGCGGCGTGCTACCTGCGCGAATACGGGGCCGAGATCATCATGATCAAGGGCGCGACCCCGATCCCGTTCAAGCTTTTGACGATCACCGCCGGATTCATCCACATGAACCTGGTCAGCTTCGTGCTCGCCAGCATCGTGAGCCGCGCGATCAGCTTCATGATCGTGGGCGTCCTGTTCCGCCTGTTCGGCGCGCCGATCAAGCGCTTCATTGACAAGTACCTTGGCCTTGTCACGATCGGCTTCGTGGTGCTGGTGGTCGGCGGGTTCATCGCCATCACCATGCTCTCGGGCGGCGGCGACAAGGCGAGCGACAAGTGCTCGGCGGCGGCAGTCCAGGCCGCCTAGAGCGAGCTGTAGACCACGAACAGGCCAACCCCGATCACGACCGCGGCGAACCCGCGCTCGAGCAGTTTCTTGCGGCTTGCCAGACGTTTACCCAGCAGCAGGCCGATCGCGCTGCCCATCGCGCCGCCGGCGACCAGCCAGGCGACCAGCACCCAGTCGACATAGCCCGACAGCGCGTATGATGCCGCGGTCGTCGCGCCCAGTGCGGTGACTACCACCAGCGAACTTCCGATGGCCATGCCGATCGGCATCGCGGTCGCCGCGATCATCCCCGGCACGATCAGGAACCCGCCGCCGATCCCGAAGAAACCCGCGAGCAGACCGACGCCGAGCCCGTACGCCGCGAGGCGGGGGAGCAGGTGGCGCGCGCTCTCGGTATTGAGGCGCACGTCGGGATTGCCGCCGGTCTTGCGCCCGCGCAGCATGAGCGCGCCGACGACGACCATCAGCCCGCCGAACGCGGCGAGCAGCGCCTGCCCGTCGACCGCCTTGCCGATCTCCGCCCCGATCGCTGCGCCGAGCACGCCGGCCCCGCCGAATGTCAGCGCGCAGGGCCACTTCACGTTTCGGTTGCGGGCGTGTCCAGCCAGTCCCGTCGCGGCATTGAGCGCGACCGCCACCGCCGCGGTGCCGATCGCGGCGTGCGCGCTCTCGACACCGACGACATAGACGAGCAGCGGCACCGCCACGATCGACCCGCCCCCTCCGACAAGGCCGAGGACGAAGCCGATCAGCGCGCCGCTCAGCAGCGCCAGTGCGATGGTGGCCGGATCCATGGTCTCAGCTCGCTACAGGTTGGCGGTGATTCCACGGCATGAGCGCGAGGAGTCGCGCCATCCCGCACCAGCCGCTGACCCCGGCAAATGTAAGCCCCGCGCCGACGAAGCCCGACAGCGCGAACCACGCGGGTGCCACGGTGAAGCCAAGCAGAACGCCCACAAGAACGAGCGAGCCCGCGACGATCTGCACTTGGCGCATTATCTCGAGCGGGGCACCCTTGTCCTCCTCGACCGCGAGGCCGGCCTTGCGCCAGGCATCGATCCCGCCATCGAGCACGTAAGCCTCGCCATCGCAGCATGCGGCGAGCCGCGCGGCGTTGGCGCTGGTGCGCATGCCGGATCGGCAGTGGAACACGATCGGGCCGGGAGCCTCGATCTTAGACAGAGAGTCGAGCGGGCGGTTGTCCGCCCCGGGGATGCGCACCCGCGCGAATTCGTCTGGTGAGCGCACATCGACGATGCGGCCGCCAGCGCGGGCGAGGCGGCTCGCCTCGGCAGGGGAGACGGTGGGAAGGGTCATTGGCCTTGGTCCTTGTCTGAGCAGTAAAGTTGATAGAGCGTCGCCAGCAAGGTCTCGCAGCGCGGATCGGCAACCCGGTACCACGCGGCCTGCGCCTCGCGCCGGGCGGCGACGAGTCCCTCGGCCCGCAGCTTCGCGAGGTGCTGCGAGAGCGCCGACTGCGAGAGGCCGACGTCTTCCGCGAGATCGCCAACCATCATCTCACCATGCTCGGTGAGCTTGCACATGATCATCAGCCGCCGCCCGTTGCCGAGTGCGCGCAGCAGGTCGGCCACCGCGTCGGCGTTGGCGGAGAAGGTTGCGAGGTCCATCTGGTGAAGCTGTTTCATTAGGACTTGCTAAATAAGCAAACCGTGATATATGTCAAGCACGAAAAGGAGAGCAGCGATGCCGACCCCCACGATCCGTGCTTTTTTCGACGAGCCGACCAACACAGTCAGCTACCTCGTCTCGGACCCCGCAACCCGCCGCGCCGCGGTGATCGACCCGGTTCTCGACTTCGACCTTCCCAGCGGGGAGGCCGACGTCCGTTCCGCGCAGGCGATCCTTGCCGCCGCGAAGGATGATGGCCTGACGATCGACTGGGTGCTCGAAACTCACGCCCACGCCGATCACCTCTCGGCCGCGCCGTTCATCAAGGCCGAGACCGGCGCCAGGATCGGCATCGGAGAGCACATCCGCGACGTGCAAAAGATCTTTCGCCCGATGTTCCACGCCGACGACCTCAAGACCGACGGGTCGGACTTCGATCACCTCTTCGCCGACGGCGAGACCTTCACGTTGGGCGAGCTGACGGTCGAGGTCATCCACGTCCCCGGCCACACCCCGGCGGATGTCGCGTTCCGCATCGGCGACGCGGTGTTTGTCGGCGACACGCTGTTCATGCCCGACTACGGCACCGCGCGCGCCGACTTTCCGGGCGGAGACGCGCGCCAGCTCTACCGCTCGATCCGCAAGCTGCTTACGCTCCCTGAAGACACCCGCCTGTTCCTGTGCCACGACTACAAGGCGCCCGGCCGCGACCAGTTCGCGTGGGAGACGACGGTTGCCGAGCAGCGAACCAATTCGGTTCACGTTCACGATGGAGTGAGCGAAGAAGAGTTCGTCGCCATGCGCGAAGCACGCGACGCCACGCTGGCCGTGCCGCGCCTCCTTCTTCCGTCGGTGCAGGTCAACATCCGAGCCGGCCGCATGCCTCCGGCCGAGGACAACGGCGTCAGCTACCTGCGCATTCCGGTGAAACCGGTGGCCCGCCCGGTGGGCTGATCAGCCGATAATTCCGATTGCCTTGCCCGCACGCTCGAACATGCCGAGGATGGTCTGGACCTCCTCGGCAGAGTGTTCGGCGCACAGCGAGCAGCGCAGCAGCGTCATGTTGGCGGGCGTCGCCGGCGGACGGGCGAGGTTGACGTAGAGCCCTTCCTTGAGAAGCGCCTCCCACATGGCCGCGCCGCGTTCCAGGTCGGGCATGATGACCGCCACGATCGCGCTCTGCGGCTCCGCCGTGCCGAGCTGGAAGCCTAGGCCGGTCAGACCCTGGTGCAGCGTCTTCGAATTTTCCCACAAGTGCGCGCGCTTGTTGGAGCCGTGCATCAGCTTGCGGATCGAGGTTGCAGCGGTCGCCACCACGCTCGGCGGGAGCGAGGCCGTAAACACGTAGGGGCGGCAGACCAGGCGAAGGATTTCGAACTTGGGGTGGTTGGAGACGCAGAAACCCCCGACCGTGCCGACCGACTTCGAGAACGTGCCGATCACGAAGTCGACGTCGTCAAGCACGCCCTGCGCCTCGGCCACGCCGCGTCCGTGCTCGCCGATGAAGCCCATGGAATGCGCCTCGTCCACCAGCACCATCGCGCCGTGCTTCTTGGCGACCGCGATCATCTCCTTGAGCGGCGCGATGTCGCCGAGCATCGAATAGACGCCCTCGAGCACGACCAGCTTGCCCGCGCCTTCGGGAATGCGGCCGAGCCGCTTGTCCATCGCCTCGATATCGTTGTGCTTGAACGGCACGATCTCGGCGTCGCCCAGCTTGCAGCCGTCCCAGATGCTCGCGTGGCTGTCGATGTCGAGCACGATGTAATCGCCCTTGCCGGCGATCGTGCTGATGATGCCGAGGTTGGCCTGGTAGCCGGTCGAAAACACCATGGCATGGTCCATGCCGTAGAATTCCCGGAGCGCATTCTCGCACTCCTTGTGGCCGCGATAGGTCCCGTTGAGCACGCGGCTGCCGGTAGTGCCGCTGCCGAATTGGTCGAGCGCCTGCTTGCCCGCGGCGATGACGTCTTCGTCGAACGTCATGCCCATGTAGTTGTAAGTGCCGAGCAGGATCGTGTCGCGCCCGTTGCAGATCGCCCGGGTCGGAGAGAGCACTTTCTCCATCACGAGGTTGAACGGATCCTCCTGCCCGCCCGCGAGCAAGCCTTCGCGCATTGCGATCAGCGGATCGAACTTGGCGAACAGGTCCGGCGTGTCGCCGGTGCGGATGACCGGCTTGTCCGGCTCGTCGATGCCTTCGCTCATGCGCCCTGCGTCTCGTGCACGGCGTCGATGAGGTTGCCCCAGGTCTCGATCTCGGCCTGCTGGTTCATCGAGATGATGATGTCGAATTCGTCCTCGATCGCGGCGACGAAGTCCATCACCGTCAGGCTGTCGAATTCGAGGTCGCCGGCAAATGTGGTGTCCTCGTCGATAGCGACGTTCTTCTTGTTGAACGGTTCGACGATGGCACGGATGCGGGCGTCGACTTCATCGCGGTTCATGGTTCGGTCGGTATCCTTTTTGGCCCGGCGGGCGCTGCCACGGCAATGCGGCGGAAAAGCGGCTCCGGGCCGCGCTTGTCAAGCTCCTCGCGCGCTGGCAAGCCCTCAGGGTCGAGGAATGCGAGGGGGAGGTACGCATGGCGGACAACTCCGGAACCGGCGCCGAAGCCATGCCCCCGGCGCGCCCTTCGGCGTATTCGCAACACGCGATCCACCTTGTTCGCACGACCCAGCAGCAGACGCTCCAGCTTTCGCAGATGGCCGACCAGAAGGCTTCGATCCTGATGGGCGCGAGCTTCCTGGTCTTTTCCATCGCCGTTAGCCGCGCCTTCGCCGGACACCTGCCGATAAGCCTCGCTATCCTGGCTTGCTTCGCGTTCCTCAGTTCGCTGTGCGCGGTGATCGCGGTGCTGCCCTCCGTCTCGCGCAGCAAGGGTCCGCAAAGCCCCAACCGGCTCTTCTTCGGTCATTTCGCGGGGCGCGACGAGGCCGAATGGACGGCCGACGTACTCGATCAGTTGAAGGACGACGAAACGGTGTTCCGCACGATGCTGCACGACATCTACCAGAACGGGCAGGTGCTCCAGCGAAAGAAATACCGGTTCATGGGCCTGGCTTATCGCATTTTCGTGGCCGGACTCGTCGTCACGCTCGTCTCGTTCGCGATCGAGCTGGTCCTGAATTAGCTGGTATTCGGTTATCCCGGCAGTAGCCCGCGCACGGCGGCCATGAACGGCCCGATCGATACCGGTTTCGAAAGATAGCCAGTCGCGCCCGCGTCGCGGATCCTGTCTTCGTCGCCCTTCCCGGCATACGCGGTGACCGCGAGAACCGGGGTGTCGCCCAGCGTGGCATCCCGGCGCATGGCGCTGATGAGATCGACGCCCGAGACATTGGGCAACTGGATATCCATGATCACGAGATCGGGCGCAAAAGCGCGCGCGGCGTTGAGCACCAGCTCGCCATCGGCGACCGGCTCGACCTCGAATCCGCTGGTGCGCAGCACGTCGCAGAACAGCTTGCGGTTGAGGTCGTTGTCCTCGACAACCATAATTCTCTTTGCCACTGAGGCGCCCACTCCCATATCGCCCGCTTACCGGCCTGCCCCACCGCTTAGGGCCCATAAAGGACGCTGACAATTACCGCCGAAACGCCTTCACACCACCATCCGGGCGACGCCGATACGCTGGCGCTATCGGCGCTTGGCTGGGTGCTTGCCGATCAGGACCGCGCCGACCGGCTGCTGGCGCTGACCGGACTTACGCCGGAGGTGCTGCGCGAGAACCTGACCGACCGGGCCGTGCTCGGCGCCGTTCTCGATTACCTTGCATCGCACGAGCCCGACATGGTCCTGGCTGCCGACGCGCTCAATGTTGCGCCGGAACGGCTGGCGCAGGCGCGCACGGAGCTTTCGGGCGGGGCGCTGCCCGAATGAGCCGCCCGCTCGTCATCTCCGACTGCGACGAAGTGCTGCTCTACATGATCACGCACTTCAAGGACTGGCTGGAGGAAGGCCAGGGCGTGAACTTCAGCCTCGTCGGCAACGACTTCGGCGAATCGATGCGCTGGCAGGAAAGTGGCGAACTGGTCGAGCAGGCTGACATCTGGCGCTTTCTGCGGACCTTCTTTGATACCGAGATGCACCGCCAGCTTCCCATCCCCGGCGCGGTGGCGGGGATCAACGCGCTGGCTGAGCATGCGGACGTCGTCATCCTCACCAACCTGACCGACCGGCACCGCGACATGCGCGCCGCACAGCTCGCAAATCACGGCATCCACGCGCGGGTGTTCACTAACCAGGGACCCAAGGGTCCGGCACTCAAGGCGATCATGGACGAATTCGCGCCCAGCCGCGCGGTGTTCATCGACGACCTGGCGCAGCATCACAAATCCGCTGCCGACACCGTGCCGCACCTGCGGCGCCTGCACTTGTGCGGCGAACCGACCCTCGCCTCGCGCATCGCCTGCGCGCACAAGGCGGGCGACGCGCATGCCCGGATCGACACGTGGGACGAAGCGCTGCCTTGGCTCATGGGCGAACTGGCCGAAGACACCGAAACCCCGCTTCAAGCAGCGAAGCGGTAGGGCTAGTAAGGAAGAAAGCATGACTATCGATGAACGCCTGAGCGAACTCGGGATCACCTTGCCCCAGGCTGCCGCGCCGGTGGCAGCCTACGTTCCGGTGGTGATTGACGGTCGCCGGGCTTACGTCTCAGGCCAGCTTCCGTTCGTGAACGGTGAGCTGGTCAAGGGCCGCCTCGGCGAAAGCGTGCCGCTGGACGACGGCATCGCAGCGGCACGCGCGTGCGGACTGATGATCCTGGCGCAGCTGAAAGCAGCGCTTGGCTCGCTCGACCGAGTGGAGCGGGTCGTCAAACTCGGCGCATTCATCAATTCGACCGGTGAGTTCCAGGACCAGCCGCGTATCGCCAACGGGGCGAGCGAGCTGATGGTCGAGGTGTTCGGCGACGCCGGCAAGCATGCCCGCAGCGCGGTCGGCGTGCCCGTCCTGCCGCTCGGCGCTGCAGTCGAGGTCGATGCGATTGTCGCCGTTCGGGTGGATTGACGCCGCTCTCGCGCCGGCTCCCGATCCGGCGCGGGTCTCCTGGCTTGGCGGTCAGACTTACGCCCACCGCGGCGTTCATGACGAGCGCGTCGCGGAAAACTCTCCGTCGGCCTTCGCCGAAGCGATCCGTCGCGGGCTGGGCATCGAGTGCGATGTGCAGAAAAGCCGCGACGGGCGGGCGATGGTCTTCCACGATTGGCAACTGGACAGGCTGACCGCGCAGTCAGGGCCCGTTGCCCGGCGGCTCTCGAGCGAGCTGGAGCAGGTCGCCTTACTATCCGGCGACCGCATCCCCACGCTCGAAAAGCTGCTCGAGCAGGTGGCTGGCCGGGTGCCACTGCTGATCGAGATCAAATCGAAGAAGGACCGCAACCCGATACCGCTATGCCTGGCGGTGAATCGCGCGCTCGACGGATATCGTGGTCCCTGCGCGGTGATGAGCTTCGATGCGCGCGTGCCGCGCTGGTTCGGGACGCACGCGCCCGCGGTAGTTCGCGGTCTGGTAGTGACCGAAGAAAACTCCCGCGGCGTCGGCGGCTGGTTCAAGCGCCAGCTATCGCTGTGGGCGGGCAAGCCTGACTTCCTGGCCTACGACGTGCGCGACTTGCCGAGCAGCTTCGCTGCCGCCCAGCGCGCGCGTGGCCTGCCAGTCCTCACCTGGACCGTGCGGTCGGCCCTGCTCCGCGAACGCGCAGCCATCTTTGCCGATGCGCCGATTGCCGAAGGGGCGGGTTTGGCGTGAGCAATGGTGAACTGATCGCCCGCATGGCCGGTTCGGTGGGAGAATTGCCGGCCGCAGAATGGGACGCGCTTACCAATGGCGGCAACCCGTTTGTCAGCCATGCCTTTCTCTCGGCACTGGAGGATTCTGGCAGCGTCGGCGAAGGCACCGGCTGGCTTCCCGCCCCGCTCGTCATCGAAGGCGCGGGGCGGCTGGTTGCAGCGCTCCCAGCCTACCTGAAGGGTCACAGCCAGGGCGAGTACGTGTTCGATCACTCTTGGGCCGACGCATGGGAGCGGGCTGGCGGGCGCTATTACCCCAAGCTCCAGATTGCCGTCCCGTTCACTCCGGCCACGGGGCCGCGCGTTCTGACGCGCTTGCCCTCGCTCACTGCGCCGCTCCTGGGGTTCGCCCAGCAGTTCGCCGAGGCCAACCACCTGTCTTCGGCGCATGCGACTTTCATCGAGCCGGCGCAGGTGCCGCTGTTCGAGCAGGCAGGCTGGCTGTTGCGGCGCGATCTCCAGTTCCACTGGGAGAACCGCGGTTATGGTTCTTTCGACGATTTCCTCGACCAGCTCGCCAGCCGCAAGCGCAAGGCGATCCGCAAGGAGCGCGCAGCGGCGCACGACGGAGTGTCAATCAAGCGCTTCATCGGAGCCGAACTGCGCCCCGAACACTGGGATGCGTTCTGGATATTCTATCAGGACACGGGCGCGAGGAAGTGGGGCAGCCCCTACCTGACGCGCGAAGCGTTCGACCTGCTCGGTGAACGCATGGCCGACCGGATCCTGCTGGTCCTTGCGTTCGCTGGCGACCGTCCGATTGCGGGGGCACTCAACTTCATTGGCAACGATGCGCTTTACGGCCGGTACTGGGGCTGCACCGAAGACCGGCGCTTCCTTCACTTCGAACTGTGCTACTACCAGGCAATCGACGCGGCGATCGAAATGGGACTTGGCCGGGTCGAAGCCGGCGCCCAGGGACAGCACAAGATCGCCCGAGGGTACGAGCCGGTGCGGACGACCTCTGCGCACTGGATCGCCGATCCCGGTTTCCGCGGCGCGGTGGCCGATTTCCTGCGCCGCGAGCGCGAAGGCGTCGCGATCGACGCCGAATGGCTGGGCGAGCGCACGCCCTTCCGCAAGAGCTAGCGGCCTGTCAGGCCGCGCGCCGCTCGCTGGAAAGCCATTCGCGGGCACGGCGCTGTGCTTCGGCGATTTCACGCGCGGTCATCTCGTCGGAGATGTCGGCCCGGCACCAGGCGGCCTCTTCGTGTCCGCGCGCCGCGGCGAGGTTGAACCACTTGTGCGCCTCGATCAGATCGCACGACACGCCGTGGCTGCCGGTCGAGAATGCCACGCCCAGGTCGTACAGAGCCGAGATGTCTCCCTGCGCCGCTGCTGCCAGGCAGCGCGCCACCAGTATTTCGGGCGAACTGTCGGCTGAAGCAAACGCACCGCCTTCGATCTTGACCAGTTCCATTCTTATCCCCCCAAGCGGCGCTCCCCTGCGCCGACGGACGGAAATTCGCTTCAACATGGTCAACAACTGGTTAACGGCGCGCGCGAAATCTTCGCAGAGTTACCAATCGTTCGGCGGCGCTTAAGTATTCCGGGTGCAATAGCGGGCGAGGAAAGCGTGCTTGTGCAGGGCGGTAGCCGCCACTATAGGCCCGCCAAGACTGAAAAGCAGGCGGCACGGCTCACGGGCGAAGACCCTTGGCCGGACCAGCCGGGAACCCGGTTTGAGAGGACATCGATGGCCACTGCGGCTTCCGACATCGAGGTGCTGGAAAAGGCCAGGAGAGCGCTTGCGCACGACTACGTCCCGAGCGAGGACGAAGAGTACATGGGCCAGGCGCAGCAGGATTACTTCCGGCTGCTGCTTCTCGAATGGAAGCGGTCGATCCTCTCGGCTGCCAACGCAACTCTCCAGTCGCTTCAGGATGGCCCGATCCGGGAACCCGATCTGAACGATCGAGCCTCGAGTGAAACGGATTGGAGCATCGAGCTCCGCACGCGCGACCGGCAGCGCAAGCTGATCGCCAAGATCGATGCCGCCCTGCGGAGGATCGATGCCGGGGAATACGGTTATTGCGAAGTCACCGGCGACCCGATCGGCCTGAAGCGCCTGATTGCCCGGCCTGTTGCGACGATGACCGTCGAGGCTCAGGAAGCCCACGAGCGGCGCGAGAAAATTTCGCGCGACGACTGACGCGTAGCCGGCGTTTAAGCATTCCTTAGCGCACGTCGCCTAACCTCGTCGGCAGCCTCGCTGAGGCAATGTTCTCGGTTCGCTATCTTGAAGGGAATGCCCCAGTAGATGTCCGGCGTCGACACCCGACATATCAACCGGGACAGCCTGTTCCTCATGGCCGAAGTAAGCCTCGAGGGTGATTCCGCGCGTCACAAGGTGAAGGTACGGAATCTTTCCGCCGGCGGCATGATGGCCGAAGGCGACCTGAAGGTCATGCGCGGCGCCCGGATCAACGTCGCGTTGCGCAACGTCTCTCCGGTCGAGGGCAGTGTCGCCTGGGTACAGGACAATCGCTTCGGAGTGGCTTTTGCGCAGGAGATCGATCCGCGCGCACCGCGCACTCCGGTCGGCAACGGAGATCTCGCCAGCCCGCGCTTCGTGCGCCCGGCGACGGTTCTGCCGAACGGCCTGCCGCTCGAAACCGGCCCACTGCGCAAGCTCTGAACGCAGCGCGCCTCTTGCCATCGCGCATAACCCGCGCTGGCGCGGGCCGCGGGACCTGCTAGCAGGGGCGAGATGCTTCGCCGACCGCGCCTCATCGTCACCCTCGCCGCTCTCGCCCTGCTGGCGTCCTGCGGGTCGAAGGACGCGAGCGAGGACTTGGGGATCGCATTCATCGGCACCCCAGATGCCCTGTTCGAGAACGGCCTGCGCCTGCCGGCCCCCGCGCAGCAGGTTCGCGGCGCAACCGCCGAGGGTCTTGTCTCGCTCAACGCGCAGGGAGAGGTAGTCCCGGCCCTGGCCGAACGGTGGATCGTCACCGAGGACGGCTTGAGCTACATTTTCCGTCTGCGCAATTCGGACTGGCCGGACGGGCGCCCGATTTCCGCCGAAGAAGTGCGCGACGCGCTCAAACGCACCATCCGGGCGCTTTCCGGCACCTCGCTGGGCCTCGATTTCGCGCCGGTTTCCGAAGTGCGCGCCATGACTGGCCGGGTCATCGAGGTCCGGCTGGCCAGCCCGATGCCTGAATTCCTCCAGTTGCTCGCCCAGCCCGAACTGGGAGTCCTACACCGGGGAAGCGGGGCGGGCCCTATGTCGCTCAAGAAAGACGGCCTCGTTGCGCGCCTTTCGCTTCTCCCGCCCGAGGAGCGCGGCCTGCCGACGAGCCCTCACTGGCGCACGGGCACCCGCGTGCTGCGGGTCCAGGCATTGCCGGCCGAAAAGGCCGTCGCCGCTTTTCGCGATGGTGCCATCGATCTGGTTCTCGACGGGCGCCTCGCCCATTTGCCGCTGGCCGACACGGGGCCTTTGTCCCGTGGGACCGTGCGGCTGGACGCGGCGCAAGGCTTGATGGGCTTGCGCGTGGTCAGGGCCGAAGGGCTGCTTGCCGAGCCGGAGCGGCGCGCGGCGTTGTCGATGGCGATCGAGCGCGAGACGCTGCTTGCCCCGTTCAACATCGCCGGATGGATGGCGAGCACGCGGCTGGTGCCCTCGGCTGTCGCAGGCAACGCGCCCGAGCGGTGGGCCGATCTGACGATCGAGCAGCGCCGCGCCCGTGCCCGCCGCATCCTTTCGGGATACGCGGACTCCGATAATTCGCGGCTGCGGATCGCCCTGCCGCCGGGCCCGGGATCGACCTTGCTCTTCCGCGAACTGGCGGCCGACTGGGCAGAAATCGGCGTCACCGCCGTCCGGGTCGGACAGGATGAGCCGGCGGACCTTGAATTCGTCGACTCGCTCGCACGGCTCGGAGGTCGGCGCTGGTACCTCGACCAGTTCGCCTGCACGGTACGCCGCACACTCTGCTCGCCTGAGGCCGACGAGTTGGTGAAGAAGTCCGCGCGCGAGCCGGACCCGGTCGCGCGGACAGCGATGCTGGCGGAAGCGGAAGAGCGCCTGGCCGCAATCAACGGGTTCATCCCTCTTGGCGCGCCCGTCAGATGGTCCCTCGTGCGCGGCGATATCGACGGGTTTGCCGAGAACCGCTGGGGCTTGCATCCCTTGTTGCCGCTCGCGCTGGGCACCACATAGGTGGCAAAGGAGAGTGCCGTTGGAACAACCAGAGAGCGCCCGGCCGATGGGCATCCAGCTTCCCGTCGGCACTGATGCCGTTTCGGTCCGCCGCCGGATCGAAGCGATGGAAAAGCTGCTCGAGAACAGCTTCACCCTGCCCGGCGTGAATTACCGGATCGGGCTCGATTCGGTGGCTGGCCTTGTTCCCGTGGTCGGCGACCTCATCACGGCGGCGATGGGCATGTGGCTGGTGTGGGAAGCGAAAAACCTCGGGCTGCCGAGGTGGAAGCTGTGGCGAATGACCGGCAACGTGGCATTCGACACGGCAGTCGGCGCGATCCCGGTGGTGGGCGACGCCTTCGACTTCCTGTTCCGCTCGAACACCCGGAACCTCAAGGTGATCAAGCGTCACCTCGACAAGCATTACCCGGCGACCCAGACCATCGGCTGAAGACAAGGCTCTCGTCGTCAGTCGATCTGGACAAGTTAGCGCGCAAAAAAATGGGCCGGAAGCGGCGGCTTCCGGCCCGAAGGCGGTGTTCGCAGGAGGAACCCCGTGTGGCGGGATCGCGGGGAGGGAGAGAAGCCCGCGATCCGTGCCAAGCCGATTGATCAGTTGTAGGCGCGTTCCCCGTGCTCTCCGATGTCGAGCCCGTCGTATTCGACTTCGGGGGTGACGCGCAGGCCGGTGACGAATCTGGCGACAGTGAGCGCGATCGCGGTGCCCGCGGCGGCCCACAGGATGGTCACCGCCACGGCCTGCACCTGCACGAGAGTCTGTGAGCCGATGGAGACGGACCCGTCGCCTGGCCCTCCGAACAGGGGATCGTGCAGGATGCCGGTGCCCACGGCCCCGATCATACCGCCGATGCCGTGGATCCCGAACGCGTCGAGCGCATCGTCATAGCCCATGCGCGGCTTGAGCTTCGATACGGCGAAGAAACACACAACCGAAGCGACGGCTCCCAGTACGACGGCACCGAACACGCCGACGTTGCCCGCGGCGGGAGTCACCGCGACGAGACCGGCCACGACGCCCGAGCAGAAGCCCAGCGCCGATCCCTTGTGCCCCATCGCGCGCTCGGTCAGCATCCAGAACAATGCGGCCGAGGCGGTGGCGACGAAAGTGTTGATCATCGCAAGGCCGGCGGTCCCGTCTGCCTCGAGTTCGGACCCTGCATTGAAGCCGAACCAGCCCACCCACAGCAGGCCGGTGCCGACCATCGTCAGGGTCAGGCTGTGCGGCGGCATCGGCTCGGCCGGATAGCCCCTGCGCCGGCCCAGCATCAGCGCCGCGACCAGCGCCGAGACGCCGGCGTTGATGTGCACCACGGTACCGCCGGCAAAATCGAGCGCGCCCATCTCGAAGAACAGGCCGCCGCCAGCCCACACCATGTGCGCTACCGGGAAATAGACGATCGTCAGCCAGATCAGCGCGAACACCATCACCGCGGAGAACTTCATCCGCTCGACCGTCGAGCCGAGCACCAGTGCGGCGGTGATCGCGGCAAAGGTCATCTGGAAGGAGATGAACACGTATTCGCTGATCACCTCGTCGGAAAAAGTGGCGGCGGTGGAGTCCGAAGTCACTCCGGCGAGGAAGAACTTGCCCCACGAAACGAAGGCGTTGCCCTCCGGCCCGAAGGCCATGCCATAGCCCCACATGACCCATACGAGCATGGCGAGGCACGCCACGGCGCCGATCTGGGTCATCGTCGAGAGCATGTTCTTCGAGCGGGTCAGACCCCCGTAGAATAGCGCCAGTCCAGGGAGGATCATCATCAGGACGAGGATCGTCGATGTCATCATCCAGGCGTTGTTGCCCGGATCGGCCACCTTCGCGGCCGCTTCCTGCGCAAGTGCGGGTGAAGCTGCCGACAGTGAGAGCGTGGCGACGAGCGCGCCGGCGAAAGCTTTGCGGATCATCTGGATTTCCCTCGAGAAGAACAGGCGGGTCACAGGGCGATGTCGCCGGTTTCGCCGGTGCGGATGCGGGTGGCGGAAACGAGATCGAGGACGAAGATCTTGCCGTCGCCGATGGCCTCGGTGCGGGCTACCTGCTGGATCGCCTCGACGACCTGGAGGGCGAGCGCATCGCTGGTGGCGACCTCGATCTTCACCTTCGGGAGCATGTTGGTAGAATACTCGGCGCCGCGGTAGATCTCGGTCTGGCCCTTCTGCCTCCCGAAACCCTTGACCTCGGTCACCGTCATTCCGGCGACGCCCAGCGAGGAGAGCGCCTCCCGCACTTCGTCGAGCTTGAACGGCTTGATCACAGCGATGATGAATTTCATGGCCCGGCTCCCGCGACGCCGGAAGGTTTCCGGCCAACCCGGTTAAGCAAGGGGCGTGCCAAGTTGAAGCCTAGAGGCGGCTTGGCCGTTATGCCGTATTTTTGCGCAAGAAAGTGCGCCTTCGCTCGAGTGCCTGCTCAAATAATAGGCACTAACTCTCTCGTCAGGCGAGTTCCAGCCGTGCCCAGACCGGCAAGTGGTCGGAAGCCTGGGCCGCCAAGGCGCTGTGATGCACCCCGTGCTCTACGACCCGCCAGCGGTGGCAAGCGGCGATGCGGTCGAGCTGGGCAACCGGATTGTGGCTCGGGAAGCTCCGGCCGGGAGCGAGCGAGTGCCAGCCGTGCGCCAGTTCGCGCATTGCTCCAGTGCTCACTCCCCACTGGTTGAAATCGCCCATCAGTACTGTCGGACAGGCATCGTCGCATCCGTCCACGTGCTTGAGGACCGTCCGGATCTGGTCGCGGCGGCGCAGCCCCGACAGATCGAGGTGGACCCCTACCGCGCGCATGCGCACGCCATCGACCATGAAGTCTCCCCGAACCGCGCCGCGGGGCTCCAGTCGGGGAAGATCGACGGCATGGGCTTCCAGGTGCTCGAACTCCTTGCGCACCAGGAGAGCATTGCCGTGCCATCCGAGGCTGTGAGGGCGTCGGGCGACAGGGAGCGCGTGCCAGGGAGTTTCGTCCAGCGCCCCGCGAGAGATTACGCTTTCCCGCGCGCCAAACCGACGGTCGCATTCCTGCAGCGCGATAACGTCCGCATCGAGTTCGCGCAGGACCGAAAGGATGCGATCAGGATCGAGCCGGCCGTCGACGCCGACAGCCTTGTGGATGTTGTAACTGGCGAAAGTCAGCTGCACGCGAGGACTTAACTCCGTTCGGTCTCGATCGGTCCCGGATCGCTCCGGAACAGGATGGCCTTCCGACGGCCCCGATTCAACGCATCAACCCGCCGACGAGGTTACGCACGAAGCGCCCGATGTATGGGCCGGCTATGTCGGTCGCGATGGAGCCGGCGGCCGAGCTTGCCGCGCTCTTCACGGGGTTGGCGCGCGAGCGCTTGCCCAGCACCGCCCCGGCGGCGATGGATGCGCCCGACCCCATTGCCGCCCCGGCTGCGCGCTTCATCGCCTTGCCCCAGATGCCCGTGTGCAGTCGCTCGCGCTTGCTGACCTCCTCGATCCCGCTGGCCTCTACTTCCTCGGCGGTGGCCGCCGCGTCGGCAGCTTTCTGGGCCAGGACTTCGGCTGCGCTGTCACGGTCGACGCGCTCGTCGTATTTGCCCGAGTATGGGCTGACCGACTGGATGATCGCCCGCTCCTTCGCGTCGATCGGACCGATGCGGCTGCGTGGCGGCTTGATCATCGTGCGCTGGACGATGGACGGCGCGCCATCCTGCATCAGCGTAGAGACCAGCGCCTCGCCGGTCTTCAGTTCGGTAATCGCCGTCTCGACGTCGAGCGCCGGATTGATGCGGAAGGTTTCGGCCGCCGCCCGGATCGCCCGCTGGTCGCGCGGGGTATAGGCGCGCAGCGCGTGCTGGACTCGGTTGCCAAGTTGCCCTGCGACCTTTTCCGGAATGTCGATCGGGTTCTGGGTGATGAAATAGACGCCGACGCCCTTGGATCGCACCAGCCGGACGACCTGCTCGATCTTGTCCTGCAGCGCATCGGGCGCCTCGTCGAACAGGAGGTGAGCCTCGTCGAAGAAGAAAACCAGCTTCGGCTTTTCCGGATCGCCCACTTCGGGCAGCGTCTCAAACAGTTCGGCGAGCAGCCACAGCAGGAAAGTGGCATAAAGCTTGGGGCTCTGCATCAGCCGATCGGCCGCGAGCACGTTGACGATCCCCCGCCCTTTCTCGTCGGTGCGAATGAAGTCGGCGATCTCGAGCGCCGGCTCGCCGAAAAACTCCGCCCCGCCCTGGCTGTCGAGGCTCAAAACCTGGCGCTGGATGGTGCCGACGCTGGGCTTGGTGACGTTGCCGTATCGCGCCGAAAGCTCGCTCGAGTTCTCGCTGACGTGGGCCAGCATGGCCTGCAGATCCTCGAGGTCGAGCAGGAGCAGGCCCTGCTCGTCAGCAAACCGGAAGGCGATATCGAGCACGCCCTGCTGGGTGTCGTTGAGATCGAGCAGGCGGCCCAGCAGCAATGGTCCCATTTCCGAGATTGTCGTCCGGATGGGATGGCCCTGCTGACCGTAGAGGTCCCAGAACACCACCGGGTTATCGCTATAGGCGTAATCAGCCATGCCGAGGTCACGCGCGCGCTGTTCCAGCGCGGTCGCATTCTTGAAGGTGGGCGAGCCGGGCATCGCGATGCCCGAAAGGTCCCCCTTCACGTCGGCCAGGAAAACCGGGACGCCTTCGGCCGAAAAGCTTTCGGCAAGGTCCTGCAACGTCACTGTCTTGCCGGTGCCCGTGGCGCCCGCGATCAACCCGTGACGGTTGGCCCGCGAGAGTTCGAGAAATTGCCGCTCACCGTTGTCGGCGAGGCCGATGAAGATTTGACCCATGTTCTTCCACTCTCCGTCCAACCAGGCCGCTGTGGTGCAAACCGGCCGCCTGCGGGTCAAGCTCACTCGACACGAGGATGCAAGCCGCTAAGGCATGGGATGATGGCGCAGCGTCTTCCATTCGTACTGCTCGACGATGCGAGAGAGGACGGCGCGGCCGATGCGCACCTGTTCGAAAATCCGACCCGCATTTTCGTCGCGCGGCGGCCCGAAGAGGTTTCGGCCGTGCTGGAGGCGGCGGACGCGGCCCGGCGCCAGGGTGGGACGCTGGCCGGATACATCGCCTACGAAGCGGGTCTCGCGCTTGAGCCTAGGCTTTCCTCGGCAGCGGGCGGGCGCACCGGGGCTGCCGGCCCGCTGGTCTGGCTCGGCCTGTTCGATCAACCCGAGCTGCTGCCGCCAGGCGAGGTGCCCCGATGGCTGTCCGAACGGGCCAGCGGCGACGCTTCACTCGGCCCGCTGGTGCCGCAGGTTTCGCCGGGCGGATACGACGAGGCATTCGCCGCGCTGCAGGATGCGATCCGGGACGGTGATATCTACCAGGCCAACCTGACCTTCCCGATTACCGGCAGTTTTCGCGGCGAGCCGCTGGCGCTCTATTCCGCGCTGCGCCGGCAGGCCCGTGCCGGTTATGGCGGAATAGTGTTCGACGGCCAGCACTGGCTCCTCAGTCTATCGCCCGAACTGTTCGTGAGCCTCAAGGGTAGCGAGGCCAAGGCCATGCCCATGAAGGGCACTCGCCCACGTGCCGCCGATCCGGCCGAGGACCAGGCTCTCGCCGCCGAGCTGGCGTCGTCGGCCAAGGACCGGGCCGAAAACCTCATGATCGTCGATCTGATGCGCAACGACCTGTCGCGGGTGGCCGAAGCCGGCAGCGTTCGTGTGGAAGCGCCATTCGCGGTCGAGAGCTATCCGACCGTGCACCAGATGGTCACGACGGTGCGCGCGCGGCTCGCCCGCGGCCAGGGTGCGATGGACCTCGTCCGCGCGATGTTCCCCTGCGGCTCGATTACCGGCGCGCCGAAAATCCGCGCAATGGAGCTGATTGGCGAAGTCGAACGCGATGCCAGGGGGCCGTATTGCGGCGCCATCGGCCGGATCGACGCTCCACGCGATGGGCACGACGGCGACGCTGCCTTCAACGTGGCGATCCGCACCCTGCGCCTGACCGAGATCGAAAACGGGCAAGGCACCGCCACGCTCGGGGTCGGGTCCGCGATCGTCGCCGACAGCGATGTGCTCGATGAACGGCGCGAGAGCCTGCTCAAGGCCGATTTCGCTCGTCTGGCCGCACCCGGCTTCGACCTGATCGAAACGATGCGCTTCGATCCCGAAGAAGGCATCCCGCTTCTCGAACAGCACCTCGAACGCATGAAGCGGAGCGCCGAAACCCTGTGTTTCGCCTTCGACCGGCACGCTGCGCGAAACCGCATCCAGGCCCTGTGCTTCGACCTCGACGCGCCGGCCCGCTTGCGCTTGCTGGCGTCCAGCCGCGGCGAGATCGCGCTGGAGGCAGCGCCTCTTCCCCCGGTCTTGGAAGAACCAGCAAGGTGCATCGCGTTGCCTCTGCCGGTCCATCCACGCGACTGGCGCCTTCGGCACAAGACGACCGACCGGGATTTCTACGACGACGCCCGCAGGGTTGCTTTGGACGCCGGGAGCAGCGAGGCGTTGTTCGTGCGGGACGACGGGCTGGTGACGGAAGGAAGCTTTACCAACGTGTTCGTCGAGCGGGATGGAGTGATGCTGACGCCGCCGGCCAGTCTGGGCCTGTTGCCCGGCGTTCTCCGCGGTCGGCTGCTGGAACAGGGACGTGCGCGCGAAGCCGAATTGACGCTTGATGATCTCGAGCAGGGGTTTTTCATCGGCAATGCGCTGCGCGGACTGATGCGGGCAACTCTCGCATGATCGACATCCTCTTCGAAGACGGCGAGGCGCTGGTGATTGACAAGCCGGCCGGACTTCCCATCGACCCGCCGCGGGCAGGGGGACCTTCGCTGGCCAACCACCTCGAGGACCTGCGCCTCGGCTTCCAGCGTAACCCGGTACCCGTCCATCGCCTGGACACCGATACATCCGGATGCCTCCTGCTGGCGCGCAATCCGAAAGCCCTGGTCCGTTTCGCGCGCGCTTTCGAGGAGCGCGCGGTGGAGAAACGCTATCTCGGCATCCTCGCGGGCGAGTTGGCGCAGGAAGAGGGGACCATTTCGCTCTCGCTGTCGAAAATCAGCTCGGCCGAGAAGGGCTGGCGGATGATCGCGGCGAGGAAGGGCAAGCCCTCGATCACCCATTGGCGGCGACTGGCCGTGTCCGGCGGACGCACCCTGGTCGAATTCCGCCCGGAGACGGGCCGGACTCACCAGATCCGCGTCCATGCCCTGGCAGGTCTGGGAATCCCCTTGGCCGGAGACCCGGTCTACGGCGACCGGGCAACCGGGCCGCGCACCATGCTGCACGCCGCCGAACTGTCGGTTCCTCGCCCCGGCAAGCCGGCCGTAGCCGCAATCGCACCCCTGCCCGCCGATTTCGCGCAGCTCGGCTTCGGCGATGGCTGAGGCAGACCCGCGGGCGGAAGCGGCGGTCGAGCGCGCGCTTGCCAATGCCCGCGAGAGCTTCCTGGCGGCCACCGGACCGGGCGGACAGAACGTCAACAAAGTCGCCAGCGCGGTGCAACTGCGGGTGGATGTGTACGCACTGGGCCTTTCGCCCGAGGCATTCACCCGTCTGAAGAGCCTTGCCGGAAGCAGGATGACCTCCGCTGGCGAGATCATTCTCGCGGCGCGCCGGTTCCGGACCCAGGAGGCCAATCGCGCAGATGCACGCGAACGGCTCGCCGCGCTGATCCGCCAGGCGCACGTTGCCCCTGCCGCGCGCGCCCGGTCACGCCTCAACCGGGTCGGCAAGGAGGCTCGCATAAAGCAGAAGAAATCGCGTGGCGCGATCAAGGCCGGGCGCGGCAAAATCGACTGGTAGCGCCCTTCCGCCGAGCTTGACTTTCGGCCATCGTTGCATCAATGGCCGCGCCTGACGGGCGGCGCGCGTGTGCCGCCCTTGGTATTTCGGGCCTCGATTCGCGCAATCGGGCGGGGCCGAACAGCGAATCAGGAAACCGCCATGGCGAAGCCCGCAACCGTCAAGATCCGGCTGGTCTCGACCGCCGACACCGGCTTCTTCTACGTGACGAAGAAGAATCCGCGCAACCACTCCGAGAAGTTCACCTTCCGCAAGTATGATCCGGTGGCGCGCAAGCACGTCGAGTTCAAGGAAGCCAAGATCAAGTGATCTTCCTGAACCGCTGGAACCGTGAGGGTTCAGTGGCGGTTCAACGCTCCGACAATAACTCCCGGAGCATGCAGACCTTGAAAAAGTTCCCGAAGATCACCCTGCGCGCCGCTATTGCCGGCGCGCTTTCCATGTCCGTGCCGGCCGCAATGCTGGCGGTTCCGGCGGCACCCGTGGCCGCGCAGGCCAGCCAGCTCGACCAGGCGGTAGCGGCACTGCGCGGCATCAGCACGATGCGGGCGAACTTCACCCAGACCGACCGCAAAGGGCAGACACTGTCGGGCGTCCTGTCGCTCAAGCGCCCTGGCAAGATCCGGTTCGAATACCAGAAGAGCGCCAACATGCTGGTCGTCTCGAACGGCAAGTCGCTCTATCTTGTCGATTATGACGTGAACCAGGTGCAGCGCTGGCCGATCGGCAACTCGCCGCTGGGCGCGCTGCTGGATCCCAGCCGCGACGTGAAGAAGTATGGCAAGCTGATCCCCTCGGGGAATGACAATGTCGTCACCGTGGAGGTTCGCGACAGCAAGCACCCCGAATACGGCGTCATCACGCTTATCTTCGTGCGCGATGCGAAGGCCCCGGGCGGCCTCGAACTGACCAACTGGGTGGCGCTCGACGCGCAGAACGGGCGGACGACGGTGCGGCTGAGCAACCAGGCATACGGGATCTCGATCCCCGACAGCACATTCACCTTCAAGGATCCGAGGCGCTCGGGCGGTCGCCGCTAGGCAACGTTTCGGCTGACCCACGTTGCCCCGGTGCGACAAACTGCGACGGGGCGTTCATGCAGCCGAAAGCCCGCAGCACGTAAACCATCTTTTGCAGGATGGTCTTGAGGCGGGTTTCCCCCCTGTTGCCCTGACCTCGACAAGGGCCGCCCTGCACAAGCGTGACGAACGCTAACAAGGAACCCTCGCGCCATATGCCCCCGGCGCGAGGGTTTTTTGCCGCCTACGTGTTGTAGTTGCCGCGCGCGGCTGCGCTCCCTATCCGCAGACCCATGATCTCGATCGCTTCCTGGAACATCAACTCGGTGCGCCTCCGCATTGATCAGGTCGCGCGCATGCTCCGCGAGCAGGCGGTTGACGTGCTTTGCCTCCAAGAGATCAAGTGCCAGGAGCACCAGTTTCCCGCGCAGACGCTGGCGGACCTGGGCTACGTCCATCAGGCCGTCCATGGACAGAAGGGTTATCACGGCGTCGCGACGGTCAGCCGGCTGCCGTTTCGCGAACTTCACCGCCACGACTGGCAGGACAACGGAGAGGCGCGCCATGTCGGCGTCGAGCTCACCGGGCGCGGCGCGGGCCTCATCATCGAGAATGTCTACATCCCGGCCGGCGGCGATACGCCCGACCGCGAGGTAAACCCCAAGTTCGGCCAGAAGCTGGACTTCCTGCAACGGATGACGCGATGGGCCGAAGCGCTTCGCCATCCCACCCTGATCGTCGGCGACTTCAACGTCGCCCCGCTGGAATGCGACGTCTACGATCACAAGGCGCTGCTCAAGGTGGTCAGCCACACTCCCGTCGAAGTCGAGGCGCTCGGCCGCTTCAATGCGGCGCACGAATGGGTGGACCTCGGCCGCCGATTCATCCCGGCGCCGCAGCGCAATTATTCGTGGTGGTCCTATCGCAGCTTCTGGCGGCAGAAGGACCAGGGTCGCCGCCTGGATCACATGTGGGCTAGCCCCGATCTGGCGCACCACGCCGCCAGTCACCGGCTGGTGGAGGAGACGCGGAACTGGGATAGCCCGAGCGATCATATTCCGCTGGTAACGGAGTTCGATCTCTGACCTCGCCGTCCCCATCCAGGCGCGCTGCCCAGGCGCTCGACGCGCTGCGGCACGGCTGGCCAATCGCGCTGATCGGCGGTCCGGTGCTCCTGCCGGCGGAGACTGGGGTCTCGCCCGATGCCTCGTCCGTGCGCATGCTGATATCGGCGGCCCGCGCGGAAACACTCAAACTGGTCAATCAGCGCGAGGCTGCCGAACCGCACGCGCCAGTGCTGGTACGAGGCGCCGAACCTTTCGATCTCGCCGCCGCGCGCGCGCTTGCCGATCCGTCGCTCGATCTCGCCTATCCCCTCAAGGGACCTTTCAGGGCAGAGCCGCTCGAATGGCCCGATGCGGCCGCCGCCGCGCTGGAGCTGGCGCGTCTGGCGGGAATCCTGCCCGCCTTCCTCGTCGATCCGGCAAGCGCTGGCGAAGCGCAGCCGTTTGACCCGGCCGACCTCGCGGCGCTCGCTGATCCGAACCGGCTCATCGTCGCGGCGCGTGCGAAGCTTCCGGTAAGCGCAAGCGAGGATTGCCAGATCGTGGCGTTTCGCAGCACGGATGACTTACGTGAGCATGTCGCGCTGGTGTTCGGCGATCCCCGCTCGGACCGGGCCCCGCTGGTGCGGCTGCATTCGGAATGCCTGACCGGCGACGTGCTCGGCAGCCTCAAGTGCGATTGCGGACCGCAGCTCGACGCTGCCCTTCATGCCGCCGCCTCCGAAGCGCAGGCGGGCGGTTGGGGCGTGGTCCTCTACTTGCGCCAGGAGGGGCGCGGCATCGGCCTGATCAACAAGCTGCGCGCCTATCGCCTGCAGGACGTGGGCTTCGACACGGTGGAAGCCAACCAGCGGCTCGGCCTGCCTGACGAGGCCCGCGACTTCGGAATTGCCGCGCGCATGCTCGAACTTCTCGGAGCCCGCAGCGTGCGGCTGATGACCAATAATCCCGCCAAGGTGGATGCTCTCAAGGCGGCAGGGGTCGAGATCGCCGAGCGTGTCCCGCACCAGCTCCCCGGGAATCCGCACAACATCCGCTACCTCGCCACCAAGCGCGACCGCGCGGGGCACCTGCTGCTCTAGAGGCGGTCGCCGATCGCCTGACCCATCCTGACGGTGCGGCCGGGTGCGAGGTGCGGCAGCCACTCGACCCGCCCCGGCTCGAACAGCAGCACTACGGTCGATCCGAGGTAGAATCGTCCCATTTCGTCACCGGCGGCGAAAGCGGGCCCGTCCGAGAATTCGTGAGCCTCGATCGCTTTGCCATGAGGAGTCACCCGTCCGCCCCATACCGTCTCCACCCCGGCCACGATCATCGCCCCGACCATCACGCTCGCCATCGTTCCCAACGGCGTTTCGAACAGGCAGGCAAGCCGCTCGTTGCGGGCGAACAGCCGGTCGACACCGCTAGCCGTGACTCCGTTCACCGAGAACAAGTCCCCCGGCACGTAGCGCGTCGACTTGAGGCTACCGCGCGCGGGCATATGCACGCGGTGGTAATCGCGCGGCGAGAGGTAGATCGTGATGAACCGCCCGCCTTCGAACCGCGCTGCCGCCTCCTCGTCGCAGGCCAGGAGTTCCGCTACCGAATAGTCGCGCGCCTTTGCCTGGACGATCCGGCCGCGCTCGATCGGACCCAGCTGGCTGATCGCGCCGTCGGCAGGGCTCAGGACATATTGAGCTTCATCGACCAGCGGACGAGTGCCGGGTTTCAGCGCGCGGGTGAAGAAGGCATTGAAGGTAGGATATTCGCTCGCCGGCAGCGCGGCTTCGCTCATGTCGACATCGTAAGCAGCGATGAAGTTGCGGATCAGCGCGTCCTTGATCCGCGGGGAGGTGTTGTCGGCAACCCGTCCGGCGAGCCGCGACAGCGCGTGTTGCGGAGCCAGGTGTTGCAGGCGGATGAAAGCGGGAGCCAGGTGTTGCAGGCGGATGAAAGCGGATGACATGGCGCGGGCCTATGGGGCAAGGTGCGCTGCCGCGCCAGCGCCGCCGCCGGCGGCAAAACTCATCGCAGCTGGCTGTCCTTGCTGCCTCGCCGGTTGATCGCGGAATGGCGCACCTCGCTGTCCCGCTCCGTCTGGCAGGCGACGCACGTGCGCACGCCGGGTAGCGCGCCGCGTCGGCGCTCGGGTATGCGCTCTCCGCAGTCGTCGCAGAATTCCGCGCTCGGGCCCCGAGCCATTCGCGCGCGCGCAGCCTCGACCGCGTCCTTCACGGTATCGTCGATCTGGTCCTGAACCGCTCCGTCGCGGGTCCAACCGCCTGCCATCGCTCCTGCTCCTTGCGGAACAAACGGGCAGGAAGCGTGGCGGGTTCCTTCAGCGGCGCTTGAACGGCTTCAGGCCAGTGCCGAGCACGTTCGATCCGATCGCGAGCTTGTCGCCAGACCAGTCGGCCACGAAGGCGCTCGTCCGGCGCACATCGGGCGCGAAGCGAGCGTCGTTCCCCGCGATCGCTAGGCCGTCGGCGGAATGCGTGTGGTCTTCGGCAGCGACCGCGATGAACGTGGAGTAATTTTCCTTGTCGCGCCCTTGGACGAACCAGTTGTTGGTGATCTGGCCGCCCGATCCCTCAGGCAGGTCGATCATGTAGTTCGTTCCGCGGCCGGCTGAGTCATCGAAGCTGTTGGCCGCGACCTCCACCATCCTCGCGCGCGATTTGAGATAATGGCCGCCGGTGCCGCGCTCGAAGCGGGTACGGGTCACGCGCAGCTTGCCGTAGTCGCCGACATAGACCGAATGCGCGCAGCCTGCCGAATCCTCGCAGTTGCCGAGGCCCGAAAAGGTGCTCTTGTCGATCACGATCGTCCCGGCAGGATCGCTGCCGGTCAGGATGCCCTGCTGGCTGTCGACGAACCAGCTTTGCGCTACGATGAGATCGCCCCGCTCCAGGCGGACGCCTGCCCCGTTGTGATCGGGCACCGCCATACCGCGAAAGGTCAGCCCGGAAATGCGGGCGGAGCGGCCGCGCAGCACTAGCGCTGCCTTACCCTCGCAGGTGGTCGAATCGAAGATCACGGAGCCGGGCTGGACGGCCAGATAGGTCACGGTGCCCGCTTCCTGCACCGCGCACTCGCGATAAGTGCCGGGCGCGATCGCGATCGAGCCGGTGCCTTCGCCGATCGCCCCGACCGCTTGCTGAAGGGTCGCAAAGCCGCGGCCGCTCTCGATGACAGTGAACGCTGGCTCGCGCGGCTCGGCGAACAGCGCGGCGAGCGGAATGGCCGCCACGGCGGCTGCCGCCAACGCGCCGACCAGAAGGATCGACGGGCGGGCAGGTGCGACGCGGGCGTGGCTTTCCATTCCGCTGGCACTATCGAAGAAGGGTTAACACCGCCCTAAAATTGCGAGTGGTGCCCCTCGCTCAATCACGGTTGCCCCACCGCCACCGCCATCCGCCACGCGTCCGGCGATACGCGACGACCGCGAAGATTATCGTCGCGATGGCAATGCCCGGCAACGCCAGCATCGGGCCGATGTCGCGGCGGGACTCGGCCAGCGTCGCCAACCCGATCACAACCCCGATATAAAGGGCGCTGACCGCCCAGCCCTGCCAGGTAATCGGCAATCCGGCGCCGTACCCGAACCGCTTGGGTGCGAACCAGTCTCCATCTTCGAAAAACTTGTCCAGCATCGCTCAATCTCCCTTGGGCGGGCGCCCTCGCCGTGCCTTCGCGCGCGCCTTGAGCTCGTATCCGCGCGCCTCCAGCGCCTCGCGCAGCAGCATTTCGATCTGCGCATTGGCGCTGCGCAGCTCCGCCGATGCCAGCCGCTCGACCGCGGCGTGGACCGCCGGATCGAGGCGTAGGGCAAAAGCCTTCCTGACGGGCGGAGCCACCGGCTTGCCGTTCTACTGGTAGAGCGTTCCGGCGTTGACCACCGGCTGGGTATCCCGCTCGCTGCACAGAACGACCATGAGGTTCGAGACCATCGCCGCGCGCCGCTCGTCGTCGAGTTCTACGACGTTCTTCTCGCTCAGCATCGCGAGCGCCATCTCCACCATGCCGACCGCGCCTTCGACCAGCGTGGTGCGCGCGGCGACGACCGCTTCGGCCTGCTGGCGGCGAAGCATCGCCCCGGCAATCTCCTGCGCATAGGCCAGGTGGGTGAAGCCGCATTCGTCAACCGTGATGCCGGCCTGCTGCAGCCGGGCAATCAGTTCGGTGCGCAGTTCGGCGCCGACCTCCTCATGATGGCCGCGCAAGGTGACGTCGGCATGGGCGAAGTCGTCGTAGGGATAGCGCGCTCCGATGGTGCGTACCGCCGCCTCGATCTGAACGGTGACAAAGGCCTTGTAATCATCGACGTCGAACAGCGCCTGGGCGGTATCGACCACCCGCCAGACCACCTGAGCGGCCATTTCGATGGGATTGCCGCGCAGGTCGTTCACCTTGATCCGGTCGGAAATGAGGTTGTTTGCGCGAACCGAGACCTTGCTCTTGCCGATCCACGGCCAGATCCAGCGAAGACCTTCGGTCCGGTCGGTCCCTGCGTATGACCCGAACAGGGTCAGCACGGCTGCCTGGTTGGGCTGGATCATGTAGAATCCGATGGCGACGACCCCGGCGACAAGCGCCGCGCCGACCAGCTTGATCACGAAGGCCAGGATAACCGGCTCGGGCGAGCCCTCCGCCGGGATCCCGCTCGCCACCAGCCACACCGCGAAGGCGACGGCCGCCAGCAAGACCAGCAGCATGAGGTATCCATTGAACGCGGCTGCTGGCCGTTCGTTGCTCCTGACCATTCCCTGTTGCTCGACCGACATGACGAATCGCTCCTCGATATAATTATGATATCATATTTATATCGAAAGATGGCGCGGTCAAACTGTTTCCGCAGAAGGGGCCAACCGGTGTGCGCGTACCATTTTAGCGTTCGTGGGCGCGGATCGCGTCGACGAACGCCTGGCCGTAGGCCTCGAGCTTGCGCGCGCCGACGCCGCCGATCTCTGCCAGCTCCCGGAGTGTCTGCGGCTTGAGCGCCGCCATCTCGCGCAAGGTAGCATCGTGGAAGATCACGTAAGGTGGCAGGCCGGCGCTGCGGGCCAGGTCGCGGCGCACTTCGCGCAAGGCCTCGAACAGGGGGTCGCCGACAGGGTTGCTCTCCCCGCCACGCCGCCGGGAGGATTGCGGCGGCACCACGATCTCCACGCTGCGCTCGCCCGTCAGGATCGCCTTCGCATCGCCGCCCAGCTGGAGCCCGCCGTGCTCGGTCGCGACCAGGCTCCCGCGCGCCTGGAGCGCGCGGGCAACCGGCTGGATAAGCCGCGCTTCCTCCGCGTCCACGATGCCGAACACGCTCAGCCGGTCATGACCGCGCTGGACGATCCGGTCGTCCCCCACTCCGGTGAGTACTTTCTGCAGGTGGCCCAGTCCGAAGCTCTGGCCGGTCCGGTAGGCCGCGCTGAGCAGCTTGCGAGCGATCTCGGTCGCGTCGGTCACGCCCGGCGCTTCGAGGCAGTTGTCGCAGTTGCCGCATGCTTCGGGAGGATCCTCCCCGAAGTGTCGGAGCAGCACCGCGCGTCGGCAGCCCGCGGTCTCGACAAGACCGGCAAGTGCGTCCAGCCGCGCGCGTTCGGATCCGCGGCGGTCTTCGGGCACTTCGCTCAATCGCTGGCGTGCCTGGGCGAAATCGCCCGCGCCCCACAGCATCAGAGTCTGCGCGGGGTCGCCGTCACGCCCCGCGCGGCCGGTCTCCTGGTAGAACGCCTCGATCGACTTCGGGATGCCGGCATGCGCGACGAACCGGACGTCGGGCTTGTCGATGCCCATCCCGAAGGCGATCGTCGCAACGATGACCATGTCCTCGGACGCGACGAAGCCAGCTTGGTTGGCGGCGCGCTCACCGGGTTCGAGCCCGGCGTGATAGGGAAGGACGGGCCGGCCGCTTGCGGCTGCCAGCTGCCCCGCCAGTTTCTCCACTTTCGCGCGGGTCGGCGCATAGACGATGCCCGGGCCGGGCTCCGAGCGCATCAGGCCGACGAGCTGGTGAACGATGCTGTCGCGGTGCGCGATGCGGTAACGGATGTTGGGCCGATCGAACCCCGCGACCATCAGCCCTTCCGCGGGAATGCCCAGCTGGACCAGGATATCGTCCCGCGTGTGCGCGTCTGCCGTGGCGGTGAGCGCAAGACGCGGCACCCGCGGAAAGGCATCCATCAGCGGGCGCAGCAGGCGATAGTCCGGGCGGAAATCGTGGCCCCATTCCGACACGCAATGCGCCTCGTCGATGGCGAACAGCGCGATGCGGGCCGACGACAGCAATTCCCGGAAAGCCGGCTGGCTGGCTCGCTCCGGAGCCACGTAGAGCAAGTCCAGCGCGCCCGCGCGGAACGCGTCGAGTGTTTCGCGCCAGTCGGCATCGGCGCTGGTCAATGTCGCCGCGGCGATCCCGTTCGCACGTGCCGAGCGGAGCTGGTCGTGCATCAGCGCGATGAGCGGGCTCACCACCACCGTGGTGCCCTCGATCATCGTGGCAGGAAGCTGGTAGGTGAGCGACTTGCCTGCGCCCGTCGGCATGACCGCAAGGGTCGATCGCCCCGCGAGCACGCGCCCGACCACATTGGCCTGGATGCCGCGGAAATCGTCGAAACCGAACACATCGCGCAACGCCCCGCGCGCGGCGTCCAGGGAGTATGCTTCGCTTGCGACCGTCGCCATTGACGCGGGCCATTGCACAGCGGGCTCCGCAGGGAAATGCGGGCGCCCCTAAAAGTGCGCGGATTGCGGTGGAATCGCGACGCGGGTAAAGGCCTTGCCGACCCATTACCCCAACGGAGAACCCGCCATGAAGAAACTCGCCCTCGTCCTTGCCCCGCTCACTTTCTCTCTGACAGCCTGTGGCGGTACCGATGACGCGTCGACCGCGGCCGAAGCTGACACGGTTGAAATGCCTGCGGACGAGGCGATGGCTGGCGTGACCGCCGAGCCGGCCGCCGATCCGAGCGCCAACGCAACCGCCGACGCCGCCGCCGAGCCGACCGAGGCCGCCACTCCCGCGACCGCGGTCGAGGCAGGCGAGAACGCCGCGGACGTTGCGGCGCGCGCGCAAGCCGCTGCGGCCGCTGCCGAGGCGACCACGGAAGCCGCCCCGCAATAATATGTCGCCTTCGGGCGCTAGAAAACACGAAGCGGGCGAATCGCATCGGCGATTCGCCCGCTTTCCCTTTTTCGCAGGCACGGTATGGCAAGGGCCATGCGTATGCTCGCCTTGGCTCCCCTCGCCCTGCTGGCCGCCTGTGGCCCATCGGAAAACGATCCGGGTCCGGGAGGCGTGACCGTGGGCGAAGCGAAGGCTCTCGATGAGGCGGCCGAGATGCTCGAGCACCGTCGCCTTCCTCCCGAGGCGCTGCCCGACGCAAGCCAGTCGCCCGCGTCATCGGACAACGAAAAAGGGAAAGCGGAATGAACGGTATGGACCCCGAGCTGTTCGAGCAGTTCATCGAGCAGCTTGAACGATACGTGCGCGAGCGGCTCATTCCGGCCGAGCGCGAAGTAATCGAGGCCGACCGCGTCCCGGACGAAATCGTGCAGGAAATGCGCGACATGGGCCTGTTCGGCCTGACCGTGCCCGAGGAATACGGCGGCGCGGGGCTCAATACCTCGCAGTACGCGCGCGTCGTGAAGACGATGGCCTATGCCGCGCCCGCCTACCGCTCCATCTTCTCGATCAACGTCGGCATGTTCAACTCGGCGATCAAGAACGGCGGGACGGAAGCGCAGAAGACCGAGTGGTGGCCGCGCATCGCCGCCGGCGAGATCGCCTGCTTCGGCCTGACCGAGCCGGGCTCTGGCTCCGACAGCGCGGCGATGGCGACCACCGCGCGGCCCGATCCTTCGGGCAACGGCTGGATCCTCAACGGGACCAAGCGCTACATCACCAACGCCCCGCACGCGGCGGTCGGCCTGATCATGGCCCGCACCGAGAAGGAAGCGCTGCCCAAGAACGCGCACGTGTCCGCCTTTATCGTGCCGATGGACACCCCCGGCGTCACCGTCGGCAGCCCCGACCACAAGATGGGCCAGTCGGGCAGCCACATCGCCGACGTGATCCTTGAGGACGTCCACGTGCCGGGCGAGGCGCTGCTGGGCGGAGAGACCGGCAAGGGCTTCGTGTTCGCGATGAAGAGCCTCGACAACGGGCGCATCTCGGTCGGCGCGGCGGCCACCGGCTACGCCCGCCGGGCGCTCGACAGCGCGCTGCGCTACGCCACCGAGCGCAAGGCGTTTGGCGAGCCGATCGCGAACTTCCAACTGATCCAGCAGATGCTCGCCGAAAGCGAGACCGAGATCTACGCCGCCGAGTGCATGATGACCGACGTCACCGCGCGTGCCGACCGCGGCGAGAACATCCTGCGCAAGGCGGCCGCCTTCAAGGTGTTCGCCTCCGAGATGTGCGGCCGGGTGGTCGATCGGGTGGTGCAGATCTACGGCGGCGCCGGCTACCTCGCCGAATACGACGCCGAGCGGTTCTTCCGCGATGCGCGCATCTACCGCATCTACGAAGGGACCACGCAGATCCTCCAGTTGCAGATCGCCAAGCATATGCTGCGCGATTTTGCAGCGCAGGCCTGATGTACCAGCTCCTATCAGACCTGAGCATCGTCGAGGTTTCGAGCTTCGTCGCCTCGCCCACCGCCGGGCTGTACTGCGCGCAGATGGGGGCGGAGGTGATCCGCATCGACCAGATCGGCGGCGGGCTCGACTACGATCGCTACATGCAGACCGCCGAGGGCCGCAGCCTCGCATGGGAGAACCTCAACCGCGCCAAGAAGTCGGTCGCGCTCGACTTGCGCAGCGGCGAGGGACGCGAGTTGTGCGTTGAGCTCGCGCGCAAGACCGGGCAGCTCATTACCAACCTGCCCGAAAAGAGCTTCCTCAGCCACGCGGCGGTCAGCGAAGGCCGGCCGGACATGGTCTCGGTCCGCATCATGGGCTGGCATGACGGGCGCCAGGCGATGGACTTCACCGTCAACGCGGCAAGCGGCTACCCGCTGATGACCGGTCCCGCCGAATGGGACCAGGACACCGCGCCGCCGGTCAACCAGGTGCTCCCAGCGTGGGACTTCATCACCGGCGCCTATTGCGCGTTCGCGCTGATGGCCGCGCTCCACCACCGCGCCGCCACCGGCGAGGGAAGCGAAGTGCGCGTCCCGTTGGGCGACGTGGCGATGGGCACGGTCGCCAATTCGGGCGCGATGGCCGAGATGCTCTATCGCGGAAGCGACCGGGAACGGCTCGGCAACGCGATCTGGGGCGCCCTCGGGCGCGATTTCGTGAGCCGCGACGGCAAGCGCTTCATGGTCGCGGTGCTGACGCCGAACCAATGGAACGCGATGGTGTCGGCGCTCGACATCGCGGAGTCGATCGCCGCGCTCGAAGCCGACACCGGCGTCGCGTTCGCCCGCTCCGACCACAACCGCTTCGTCCATCGCGAGGCACTGTTCGCAATCATCCAGCGCGCTGCGGGCGCGCTCGATTACGCCGAGCTGGCGGACCGCCTGACCAAGGCGGGCGCCACGTTCGAGCGCTATCGCACGATGTTCGAAGCCGCGAACGACCCGGTGCTGGTGGCGGACAACCCGCTGTTCGGGCCCTCGCCCGCCAACCCGAGCGGTTTCGCATACCCCGCCCCGCGCAGCCTAGCGCATCTTGGCGGCCAAGAGCCCGGCAACCCCGCCCCCGCGCCTTACCTCGGCCAGCATAGCGAGGAAGTGCTCGCCACAAGGCTCGGTTTGTCGACCGGGGCCATCGCAGGCCTTATCGATCGCGGCGTGGTCGCGCCGAGCGACAAGGAGAACTTCAGGAAGCACGCATGACAAAACGCCGCGCCGCCATCGTCAGCCCCCTGCGCACGCCGGTGGGCAAGTTCCTCGGCACGCTTGCGCCGCTCGGCGCGGGCCAGCTAGGAGCGGTGATCCTCAAGGCGCTGATCGAGCGCTCGGGCATCGATCCGGAACGGGTCGACGACGTCGTGTTCAGCCAGGGCTACGGGAACGCCGAGGCGCCCGCGATCGGTCACTGGTCGTGGCTCGCCGCGGGCCTCCCGCTCGAAGTTCCCGGCTATCAGCTCGACCGGCGCTGCGGGTCAGGGCTGCAGGCCGTCGTCAATGCCGCCATGATGATCGAAAGCGGCCATGCCGACGTGGTCGTCGCTGGCGGATGCGAGTCCATGTCCAACGTCGAGCACTATACAACGGCCCTGCGCGGCGGCGTGAAGGCAGGTAACGTGGAGCTGTGGGACCGGCTTACCCGTGGCCGCCTGTTGAGCCAGCCGGTCGAGCGTTTCGGGGTCATCAGCGGCATGATCGAGACCGCCGAGAACCTCGCAAAGGATTACGGCATCACCCGCGAAGAGGCCGATGCCTACGCCGTGCGATCACACCAGAACGCCGCCGCCGCGTGGGACGCGGGCAAGTTCGACGCGCAGCTCGTCCCCGTCGAGGTGCCGCAACGCAAGGGCGATCCGCTGGTCTTCGCGAAGGATGAAGGCTTCCGCGCCGACGCCAGTATGGAAGCGCTTGGTAAGCTGCGCGCCCTCGAAGGCGGCGTTGTCACCGCCGGCAACGCCAGCCAGCAGAACGATGCGGCCGCCGCCTGCCTCGTGGTGGCGGAGGACAAGCTCGCGGAACTCGGGCTCGAGCCGATGCTGTGGTTCAATGGCTATGCCGCGGCCGGGTGCGATCCCAGCCGCATGGGCATCGGTCCGGTGCCGGCGGTCGAGCGGCTGTTCAAGCGCACCGGCATGACTTGGGACCAGATCGACCTCGTCGAACTCAACGAGGCATTCGCCCCGCAAGTGCTGGCGGTGCTCAAGGGCTGGGGCTGGTCGGACGACGACAGCCGGCGCGAAATCCTCAACGTCAACGGCTCCGGCATCAGCCTCGGCCACCCGATCGGCGCGACCGGAGGGCGCATCCTCGCCGACATGGCGCACGAGATGGATCGGCGCCAGGCACGCTTCGGCCTCGAGACGATGTGCATCGGCGGTGGGCAGGGAATCGCCGCGGTGTTCGAACGCGCCGCCTGATGCCGGAAACCCGCGACGACTGGTCGGCCTGGATCAGCCGGGAGGAGCGGCGCAGCGACCGTCTCACCCCCGCGCTCGCCGCGCGCTGGCTGGCGACGTTCGACCTTCCCACGTCGACCGAGGGCGCGCTGCCGCAGGGCATCCACTTCTGCCTCTGCACGCCAGACGCGCCGACCGCCGCGCTGGGCGCGGACGGTCACCCCGCGCGTGACGAGACGCCGGACAGCTTCTTCCCGCCCGTCCCGCTGCCGCGCCGGATGTGGGCGGCAAGCGACGTCCATTTCCTCGCGCCGATCGCCATCGGTGCGAGCATCGAGCGCACCTCGCGCATCGCCTCCATCACGCCGAAGTCGGGCAAGAGCGGCGAGATGGTCTTCGTCGAGGTTGCGCACGAAACCCGCGCTGACGGCACGCTGGCCGTGCGTGAGACGCAAACCCTCGTCTATCGCGAAGCGGCGGCGACGGATGCGCCCCTGCAGCCCCCGCCGCGTGGAGAACATCGCTTCGGCGCTGGCGAATGGCAATCGCATCGCGCTCTGGAACCCGGCGAGCCGCTGTTGTTCCGTTTCTCCGCGCTGACATTCAACAGCCATCGTATCCACTACGACCTCCCTTACGCTCGGGGCATCGAGCGTTATCGGGGTCTCGTGGTGCACGGTCCGCTCATGGCGAGCCTCCTGCTCCAGCTTGCCGGACCGCTCAGCCGCTTCTCCTTCCGCGCGGTCAGCCCGGCGATCGCGGGGGAACCGCTACACCTCGTGGTGCGCGAGGACGGCGGCGCGCTCACGCTCGGCGCGTTTGCCGAAGACGGCCGCCAGATCGTCAGCGCGGAGGGATCGCGCTAGCGATTTGCGGGCACCGGGCGCGGGTGCTAGACGTTTCACCTGAAACCATGGCCACTCCAACAACGCCCGAACCCGACTTTACCGACCTGCCGGAAATGCCGGCGGACGTCTTCGCCGCACCGCTCAAGAAACCCGCGCACGTCGGTGAGGACTGGCTCGAGCCCAAACAGGCCGATTATTCGAGCGAAGACGACGCGATCTGGAACGACCTGTTCGCGCGGCAGATGGATGTCCTCCCCGGCCGGGCCGCCAGCGCCTTTATGGCAGGGCTGCAGAAGCTCAACCTCAATCGTGGAGGGGTGCCCGAATTCGGCAAGCTGTCCGAAGACCTGTCCGCCCTGACCGGCTGGTCGGTCGTGCCGGTGCCGATGCTGATCCCCGATCACGTGTTCTTCTGGCACCTCGCCAACCGTCGTTTCCCGGCGGGCAATTTCATCCGCACGCGCGAGACGTTCGACTACATCGAGGAGCCCGACGTCTTCCATGACGTGTTCGGCCACGTGCCGATGCTCACCGATCCAGTCTATGCCGACTACATGCAGGAATACGGGCGCGCCGGATGGAAGGCGATGCGTTACAACCGCCTCAAGGCGCTGGGCGCGCTCTACTGGTACACGGTCGAGTTCGGGCTGATCGAGGAAGCCGGGGGGATCAAGGCCTATGGTGCGGGCATCCTCTCGGGCCCTGCCGAGATCGTCTACGCGACCGAGGCGCAGAGCCCCAATCGCATCATGCTCAACGTCGACCGGGTGATGCGCACCGATTACGTGATCAGCGACCTGCAGCCGACCTATTTCGTGATCGAGAGCTTCGAGGATCTCTATCGCCAGACGGTGGAGCGCGATTTCGACAGGCTGTATCGCAGCCTTGGCCCCGGCTTCACTTATGCCAACAGCGCGGTGATCGATCTCGACAACGTGTTGCACCGCGGCACCCAGGAATACCTTCTTCGCGGGGGACGCGGTAGCGGCGCCCGGCCGGTCTGAGGTCCGGCCCCGGCCAATCGCGTACGCAAAAAACCGGCCCGGGATCACTCCCGAGCCGGTCTTTTTTTGCGCTGTAAGTAAGACTTACTGGGCAGCCGGGGTCGCGGTCGCGGCCGGGCCGGCGGCGCCGGTCTGGTCGGCGGCTTCACCGGCCTGCTCCATGGCGTCGGCCTTGGCTTCGGCCTGGTCGGTCATGGCGTCGGCCTGCTCGTCGGTCATCGCGCCAGCGTCTTCGGCGGCTTCAGCCTGCTCGTTCACGACTTCGGCCTGCTGCTCGCCAGCGTCCTCGGCAGCGTTTTCCTTCGGGCCGTCGCAGGCAGCAACGGTAAGGCCGAGGGCGAGAGCCGACGACAGGGCAATGAGTTTCTTCATTTCAGTCTTCCCCTTCTTGGATGGGAGGCCTGCATAACCAAGCAGGCCGGGTGGTGTAAGCAAAAAATGTCCAAACTTGGGCGGGAGGCTACGAGGCGCGCCGCGCCCAGGCCAGGTTGAACGCCAGGAGCACCGCGGTCGCGCCGGCCAGGGCGATCAGCAACGCTTCGGCGGAAAGCCCCACGAGCAGCGAACCCGAACTGGCAAACGCGCCGACGACCAGCGCACCCAGTACCCCGATCCCCACGTTGAGGGCAATCGACTGCCCGTCGTCTCCCCGGCTGATGATCGAGGCAAGCCAGCCAAGAATGCTACCCAATGCGATCAGCACCACGAAACCCACCGTTCTTCTAGCCTTGATCCATCATAGGTTAGGAGAAGTGCTGCGGAAGCGGTTGGTTCCGCGCACCAGTCATCGCTTTCGCCATCCTTCTAGCGCAACGCCAACCATGCAATCGCCGCGGCGCCGAGCGCGATGCGGTACCATGCGAACGGCGCGAAGCCGCGGCGGGAAACGTAGCCGACGAACAACCTGATGACGATAAGTGCGACGATGAACGCGACGCCGAAGCCGACCGCCACTTCGGTCCAGCCCACGCCAGCCCCGCTCGCCAGTTCCTCGCGCTTATCGATCAGGCTGAGCGCCGAGGCACCGAGCATCGTCGGGATGGCCAGGAAGAACGAGAATTCGGCCGCGGTCTTGCGGCCCACCCCGAGCGCAAGCGCGCCCATGATCGTCGCGCCCGAGCGGCTCACCCCCGGAACGAGCGCAAGACACTGCGCGAGGCCTACCCCCAACGCCTGCCGAAACGGCATGTCGGCCACGCCGGTTTCGTCGCTCGGCGTCACCGCACGCTCGACGGCGAGAATGGCGATTCCCCCGGCTATCAGCGCCCAGGCGACCACGGTCGGGCTTTCGAGCAGGTCGTAGATGTAACCCCTGAGCGCGAAGCCAAGAACCGCCGAAGGGAGGAAGCCCAGCAGCAGGTTGCGGGCAAAACGAAGGCCGGCAGGCTCCAGCTTCAAAACGCCGATGCCGGAGCTCCACAGCGTCCGCCAGTATTGTACCACCACTGCCAGGATCGCGCCCAGCTGGATGACGACGTTGAACACTTCCCACTGCGCGGCATCATAGCCGAACAGTTCGCTCGCCAGGATCAGGTGTCCGGTCGAGGAGACGGGAATGAATTCGGTGAGACCCTCGACAATGCCGAGGAGAATTGCGGTGAGGATCAGGTCCATGCGCCCGGCCTCATGAAGCAAGGGCGGCGCAAGTCAATGACCCGCGCCGCCCCTTTGCGGTCAACCGAAGCCGATTACCAGATGCGGATGCGCTTCTCCGGCGGCAGGTAAAGCGCGTCGTCTGCAGTGACGCCGAATGCCTTGTACCATTCGTCAAAGTTGCGGACGACGCCGTTCACCCGGTACTGCTCGGGGCTGTGCGGATCGGTCCGCAGGCGCTGGCGGGCGGCGTCCTCACGCTGCTGCGAGCGCCAAACCTGCGCCCACGAAAGGAAGAACCGCTGGTCGCCGGTCAAGCCGTCGATCACCGGCGCCTTCTTGCCGCCGAGCGACATCTTGTAGGCCCGGTAGGCGACCGACAGCCCGCCAAGATCGCCGATGTTCTCGCCCAGGGTAAGACGTCCGTTGACGCAGGTCTTGCCGTCGTCGAGCGGGCACAGCGCGTTGTACTGCTCGACCAGCGCGTTGCCGAGCTTGTCGAACGCGGCGCGGTCGGCGTCGGTCCACCAGTTGCGCAGCATTCCGGTGCCGTCGGACTTCGAACCCTGGTCGTCGAAGCCGTGGCCCATTTCATGGCCGATGACCGCGCCGATGCCGCCGTAGTTCACCGCAGGGTCCGCCGTCAGGCCGAAGAACGGCTGCTGCAGGATGCCGGCCGGGAACACGATCTCGTTCTTGGTCGGATTGTAATAGGCGTTCACCGTCTGCGGCAGCATGCCCCATTCGGTGCGATCGATCGGGCCGCCGAGCTTGGACAGCATGTCCCGGTATTCCCACTCGGCCGCCGCCATGCGGTTGGCGAGAGGCTGGCCCAGGGTGATCGCGAGGCCGGGATAGGTTTCCAGCTCGTCGCGGTAGCCGATCTTGGGATCGAACGCGGCGAGCTTGGCCAGCGCCTCCTTCTTGGTCGCCGGGCTCATCCACTTGTTTTCCTGGATGCTGACGCCAAGCGACTTGCGCAGGTTGGCGACCAGATCGACCATCGCCGCCTTGTTCTCAGGCGGGAAGTAGTGCTGCACGTAAGCCGCGCCCACGAGTTCGCCAAGCAGGCCCTCGGCCTCGCCGATCGAGCGCTTCCAGCGGGCCCGCTGCTCGGGCGTTCCGTTCAGGGTCTTGCCGTAGAAATCGAACTGGGCCTGGTCGATGTCGCTCGGCAGAACGGCGGCGTTGGAGTTGAGGAAACCCTTGACCATCCACGCCTGCAGCACCTCCAGCGGGGTGGTTTCCACCAGCTTCATCATGGCCGGGGTGCCGCCGCCGATCTTGGCCAGCGTCGCCTCGTCGAGACCGAGCTCGGCCGCACGCTCGGGGCTCGGCGGAAGGTCGCCGACGATGAAGCGGTCGGTCTTGCCGAAGCCGGAAGCTTCCATCAGCGCGGCGATCGGAAATGCCGGGTCCAGCGCCCCCAGCTCCGCCGGGGTCAGCGCGTTGTACGTGAGGTCGCGGTTACGCCGGGTGGCGCGGTCCCACGAGACCTTGCGCGCCGTAGCGTCCTCGAAGGCATAGACCTTGGCAGCCATGCCGGCGGCATCGTCATATCCGGCCTTGCCGAGGAGGAAGGTCAGGTAATCGCGATACTTCGCCTGGATCGCCTTGCCCTTGTCGCTCTCGTCCAGGTAGTAATCGCGGTCCGGCAGGCCGAGCGCGCCGGAGCCGACAGCAACCGAGTAGCGCGTCGGCTCCTTCGCATCGACGGTCACGCCGCCGCCGATCGGCGAAGGATAGCCAACCGTGCCCCACAGCGTCGCCATCTTGGCAAGCGTGTCGGCCGACCGGATCTTCTCGAGGTAGGGCTGCGCCGGAGCCATGCCGGCGGCGTCGATGGCGGCGGTGTCGTTGAAGGCCTTGTAGGTTTCGACGATGCGCCTTTCGTCGGCGCTCAGCGCGGCCGGGTCCTTGGCCACCAGCTCGTCCACGAGCTTCTTGACGTCCGCGGTCGATTTCTCCGCCAGGAGGTTGAACGCGCCGAAGCGGCTGAACTCGGGCGGCAGCGGGTTGGCCTTGAGCCACTTGTCGTTGGCATAGGCGAAGAAGTCGTCACCGGGGTCGATCGACTTGTCGATCGCCGCGGGATCGAAGCCCCACTTGCCGAACGTCATCGTCGGCAGCGGAGCGGGCGCCGGAGCCGTGGTGGCAGCGGCGGGGGTGGCGGCAGTCGGAGCAGCCGGTGTGTCCCCGGCCATTGCGGGCGCGGTGATGGCGAGCGCGAGCGCGCTGGCGCCGGCGGCGAAAATCCTGATGGTCATGGTGATTCCTTGCTGTCCCCTCGGGGCGCGACATGCCCCGATCCACGGCAGACCTGAAACGCACGCGCGCACCAGGTCAATTCCGTTCGTCGATGGTAGTGGGCGCTTGGTAGAACCTCGCTCCTGAGGCCGGGATGAACGCGGAGCCTCAGGCGGCCTCGGTGGCGCCGAACTGGAGCGCCGCGAGGCGGGCGTAAAGCCCCCCGCCCTCGGCCAGCACTCCGTGGCTGCCCTGCTCGACGATGCGCCCGTCGTCCATCACCACGATCCGGTCGGCCGCGCGCACGGTCGCGAGGCGATGCGCGATAACGAGCGTTGTGCGGTCTTTCATTAACCGGTCGAGCGCGTCCTGGACCAGCCGCTCGCTTTCCGCGTCCAATGCGCTGGTCGCCTCGTCCAGTAGCAGGATGGGCGCCGATCGCAGGATTGCGCGCGCGATGGCGATGCGCTGACGCTGTCCGCCCGAAAGCTGGGTCCCGTTCTCGCCGAGGAAGGTATCGAGCCCTTGCGGCAGCGCACGCAGGAAGCCCTCCGCATTGGCCGCGCGGGCCGCTTCCCAGATATCCTCGTCGCTCGCGTCCCAGTTTCCGTAGCGCAGGTTGTCGCGCGCGTTGGCGCTGAACAGAACCCCTTCCTGCGGCACGAAGGCAATCCGCTTGCGGATTTCAGCCGGGTCGGCGCTGGTCAACGGCACCCCGTCGATGCGGATGGTACCCGCCTGGGGGTCGTAGAACCGCTCGACCAGCTGGAAGATCGTGCTCTTGCCCGCGCCCGACGGGCCGACAATGGCGACCGTCTCGCCCGGCTGCACCTCGAGCGTGAAATCGCGCAGGGCGGGTGTCTCCAGCCTGGTGGGATAGCGAAAGCTGACATTGCGGAACGAGAGCGATCCGCGCGGCGGCTCTGGCAGCGCCTCGGGCCGGGCAGGAGGCGCGATGGCGGGTTTTTCCTCCAGCAATTCGGCCAGTCGGCTCGCCGCGCCCGCTCCGCGCAGGAGATCCCCGTAGACCTCGGTAAGCGCGCCGAACGATCCCGCGACAAGACCGGCGGTGATCACCACCGCGGCGATCGTGCCACCGGTGATCGCACCGCTCGCGACCCCGACTGCGCCGCGGTACATGAGCATGACGATCGCGCCGAAGACGACGAGAATGATCAACGAAGTCATCGCAGCGCGAATGAGGATGCGCCGGCGCGCGGTGGCGAAGCTGCGCTCGACCGCGTCGCGAAACCTCTGCCGCTCACGCTCTTCCTGATTGAACGCCTGGACGATCTTCATCGCGCCCAGCACTTCGGCGGTCATCGCCCCGATGTCGGCGACCCGGTCCTGGCTGGTGCGTGAGACAGTTCGCAGGCGCCGGCCGAACACGCTGATGGGAATGACGATCGCCGGGATGACCAGGACCATCCACATGGTAAGCTGCGGTACCAGCCAGAACAGGTACGCCGTGCCGCCGATCGCCATCAGCAGATTCCTCAGCGCGACCGACACGGTCGTGCCGACCACCTGCTCGATCAGCGTGGTGTCGCTGGTCATGCGGCTGGAGATTTCCTTGGGGCTGTTCTCCTCGTAGAAACCGGGAGCCAGCCGCAGGAGATTGTCCTGCACCCTTTGCCGGATATCGGCCACCACCCGCTCGCCGAGCCAGCTGACGAAGTAGAACCGCATCGCCGTGCCGAGCGCCAGCACCACGACGACGAGCGCCATCAGCTCGAAGGCATGGCGGATGCGGTCCATGTCGCCGCCGCTGGTGAAGCCTTCATCGATGATGAGCTTGAAATAGGCCGGGATCGCCAGCGTCGCGCTGGCCGTGATGGTCAACGCGATCAGGGCGAGCACCACGCGCCCCGGATAGCGCCCGGCCTGGCGCCAGATCATGATCAGGGGCCGCACCGAGCGCGCCGCGTTCGGATCGCGCTGCCTGCGACGGAAGCGGCCACGCCGATCGGAGGAAGTTTCGGGAACGTCCGGCTCGATTTCGTCCATGCCGCGCACATAAGGACCGGCGCGGCTTAAATCCACGCCCTTCACACGCCCGCGGACCCGGCGCGCTGTTTGTGCGTTGCACAAGATTCCGAACATGGGCACGATGCCATACCGCGCGCCCGAAAGGCGCTCTGCCGAGGAAACCGAATTGCTCTACCAGGCATACGAAATGCACCGGACATGGCTCAACGGCGCAAGCGCGTGGGCCTCGATCACCGCGGAATTCCTGTCCAATCCGCGCTATCCGGCAGGTTATCTCGGCATCGGCCCTGCCGCCGCGAGCGCGCTCGAAGTATTCGCCCATGCCGCGCAGAGCCGCGGCAAGCCCGCCTTCGGCATCGAGACGGTGACCGTCGGCGGCCGCGAGCGCCCGATTACCGAGACGGCGGCCTACACCAGGCCGTTCGGCGACCTGCGCCGGTTCGTGCGTCAGGGCCTGCCCGCCGACGCTCCCAGGGTGCTGATCGTCGCACCGATGAGCGGCCACTATGCGACGCTGCTTCGCGGCACGGTCGAACGGATGGTGGAAAACGCGGAAGTCTTCATCACCGATTGGGCCGACGCCCGCAGCGTGCCAACTTCGGAGGGCACGTTCGATCTCGACGATTACATCGACTATCTGATCGAATTTCTCGCCTTCATCGGTCCGGACACGCACGTGCTGGCGGTATGCCAGCCTTCGGTGCCGGCGCTGGCTGCGACGGCGGTGATGAATGCCGACAAGCATCCCGCGCGCCCTGCCACTTTGACGATGATGGGCGGCCCGATCGACACCCGCTGCTCGCCCACTTCGGTCAACGACCTCGCGATGGAGCGCCCGATCGCATGGTTCCGTCACAACGTGATCGCAACCGTGCCGGCGCAGTATCCCGGGGCCGGACGCCGGGTCTATCCCGGGTTCCTCCAGCTCGCCGGGTTCATGAGCATGAACCTCGGCAACCACCTGATGAGCCATTACGAGATGTTCAAGCATCTCACCGCGGGTGACGAAGCGAGCGCCGATGCAATGAAGGCGTTTTACGAGGAATACCGCAGCGTGTGCGACATGACCGCCGAGTTCTATCTCCAGACAGTCGAGGAGGTGTTCCAGAAACATTCGCTGCCGAACGGCACCTTCACCCATCGCGGCAAGCCGGTCGACCTCGGCGCGATCCACGACACGGCGATTCTCGCGGTCGAAGGCGAACGCGATGACATCTCGGGCATTGGCCAGACAAAGGCGGCGCTGGACCTCGCCACAGGGTTGGGAAAGGGAAAGAAAGCCTACCTGCTCGCCGAGGGCGCGGGACACTACGGGATTTTCAACGGCAGCCGCTGGCGGGAGAAAGTCGCCCCGGTCGTGGAGAAGTTCATTGCACGGCACGGCGCGGGAAGGCTGCGTGCCGCCGCTTAACCGGCGTTAAGATCGGAACGTAACTTCGTCACGGGGGGTTGGCCGGTTGTAGCGAGGCAACCGAGGACCACTCCTGTGACCGACAATTCCCCACCGGCGGACGACGCGCCGGTCGCCTATTCAAAGACCGCCGATCCGGACCGCGCGCTGCTTGAGGAGGCGGTGACGATCCGCCGTCCGGCAAACGAGCTCTATGCCTTCTGGCGCCAGCAGGAGAACCTCGCAGGCGTGATGGAGAACGTCGTCAGCATCGAAAAGCTCGACGACAAACGCTCGCGCTGGACCGTCAAGGCACCGGCTGGCCGCGAGGTTAGCTGGGAATCGGTTATTACCAACGACATTCCCGACCGCGAGCTTACCTGGCAGTCCGCAGAAGGCGCCGACATCGCCAATTCGGGCCGAGTCCGCTTCGAGGAAGCGGGCGAGCGAGGCACGGTGGTGCGCGCAACCATCGCCTATGATCCGCCCGCCGGGATCGTCGGCCAGCTCGTTGCGAAACTGTTCCAGCGCGAACCACGCATCCAGACCCGGCGCGATCTTCACCGCTTCAAGCAGCTGATGGAAACCGGCGAGATCACCACCAGCGCGCGCACCCGCGCCCAGCGCGAGAACCGCAACGAAGATCAGACCACGACCCGCGAACTCGAGGAGAACCCGGCATGAAGGCGATCACCTGGCACGGGAAGCACGACGTCCGCTGCGAGAGCGTCGACGATCCCGAGATCCTCAATCCGCGCGATGCGATCATCCGCATCACCTCGACCGCGATTTGCGGTTCGGACCTCCACCTCTACGATGGCTACGTCCCGCAGATGATGCCCGGCGACATCCTCGGCCATGAGTTCATGGGCGAAGTGGTCGAGATCGGCGCCAAGAGTACGCTCAAGAAAGGGCAGCGCGTGATCGTGCCGTTCCCGATCGCCTGCGGCCAGTGCTTCCACTGCAGCAAGCAGCAGTATTCGTGCTGCGACAACAGCAATCCCGCCGACAAGATGGACTTCGGGCGCGAGCAGCTCGGCCAGCCGATGGCGGGCATATTCGGCTACAGCCACCTCACCGGCGGCTACGCGGGCGGGCAGGCCGAATACGTGCGGGTGCCCTACAGCGACGTCGGCCCGTTCGTGATCCCCGATGACAGTCTCGAGGACGAAAAGGTCCTGTTCCTGACCGACATCCTGCCCACCGGGTGGATGGCGGCGGAGAACTGCGACATCCAGCCCGGCGATACCGTCGCCGTGTGGGGTTGCGGCCCCGTTGGCCTGTTCGCGGTGCAATCGGCCTTCCTGATGGGCGCTGCCCGCGTCATCGCCATCGATCACTTCCCGCACCGGCTGGAGCTGGCGAAAAAGTTCGGTGCCGAGACGCTCAACTTCGAGGAAACGAAAGTCTACGAAGCGCTGCAGGACATGACGGGGGGCATCGGGCCCGATGCCTCGATCGATTGCGTCGGCCTGGAGCCGCACGGCCTGTACGTTGACAACATCATCGACCAGATCAAGGTCTCGACCTTCCTCGGCACCGACCGCGGACACGTGATCCGGCAGATCATCATGGCCACGCGCAAGGGCGGCCACGTGTCGATCCCCGGCGTCTATGGCGGCTTCATCGACAAGTTCCCGATCGGCGCGATGATGGAAAAGGGGCTGACGGTGAAGACCGGCCAGACTCACGTGCAGAAATACACCCAGCCGCTTTATACCGCGATCGCGGAAGGCAAACTCGACATGACCTTCCTCATCAGCCACCGGATGCCGCTCGAAGCGGGGCCCGAAGGCTTCCAGAAGTTCCACGACGAGCAGGACACCTACACCAAGATTGTCCTCAAGCCGGGGATGAGCGAGGCTAAGCTGGCGGCCTAGGCTTTGCGGGAGAGTTGCGGCGGCCGAACAGCCGCCGCAGCACCCTGCGCGCGAGCAGCAGCAGCCACACGGTAAGGGCGAGCAACCCAATGGCAATCCCCCCGGCCACGTATGGGTGCGCGTAGGTGAGCCACAGCAATCCGGCGCTGGCGATGTCCTCCACTGTCGAGACGGCCACGTTGCTGAACGGCTCGGGGCTGGTGTTGACCACCGCCCGCGCGCCGGCCTTGCCGCCATGCGCCGCGAGCGCCGCCCCTCCGCCGAGCAGGAATGCAATGGCCTGCGTTGCCGGATCGCTCGGATCGACGATTGCCAGCGCGAGAAGCGCACCGCCGATCGGCCTTACGAAGGTATGCACCGCGTCCCAGGCACTATCGAGCCAGGCGACCTTGTCCGCGAACAGTTCCGCGACCGCCGCCAGCGCCGCGATGCCCATGACCCACGGGTTCGCCAGCGCGTCCAGCGCGTGCAGGTGATCGGGTAGCGGCAGCGCGCCGAGCCGCATCGCCAGACCGGTCGCGAAAACCGCCAGGTACAAACGCCAGCCGGCGAGTAAACTGACACTGCCGGCGAGCCCGAGAACTTCGACTATGCCCATCGCGCCTCTCCTTTGCGCGGTTCAACGCACAGGTGCCCGTTTAGGCCCCGCGGGCCGACGCTCAGCGCCGGTCGAGTTCAGGGTCGGGCTGTTGGTCGCCTTCGAGCTGAACACCGAAGCTGTTCAGCATCATGGACACCTGGGTGTACTGGCCCACCGTGAAGACCAGATCCATCCGGCCCTTGTCGCCCAGCTCCGCGAGGGCGGCCCAGGTCGAATCCGCGACGAACTGGTCGTGGTGGAGCTGGTCGCAGGCGGTCAGGATCGCGTGCTCCAGCGCGCTCCACTGACCGGCGCCCGGCCCGGCCTTGAGCGCCTCGATCTCCTCGCGCGAGATGCCGGAGCGGAGGCCAATGGCGCTGTGCTGGGCGAACTCATAGCCCGAACCGCAGTTGAAGCCGGTCCGCAGGATCGCGAGCTCGCGCTGGCGCGGAGTGAGCGCGTTCCTGCGCGAGAGCACGTAATTGCCCCAGCCGAGGAAAGCGGCGAGCGCATCCGGGGCATGGGCCAGGGTGAGGAAGATGTTGAGCGGCTCGGCGCCCTCGCGCATCACCGGCGCCAGCGCCTCGACCTGCTCATTATCGAGCATTGCCGGGTCCAGCGGGGCGATGCGCGGGGCGCGGAGCCGCATTTTTACAACGGCCTCAAGCAGCGGAGCGATAGGCCCACGATCAAAGCACTTCGAACAGGCCAGCCGCGCCCTGGCCGCCGCCGATGCACATCGTCACGACGACATACTTCACGCCGCGGCGCTTGCCTTCGATCAGCGCGTGGCCGACGCAGCGCGCACCGGTCATGCCGAACGGATGGCCGATCGACACCGAGCCGCCGTTGACGTTCAGGCGATCGTTGGGGATGCCGAGCTTGTCGCGGCAGTAGATCACCTGGACCGCGAACGCCTCGTTCAGCTCCCACAGGCCGATGTCGTCTATCTTGAGGTCGAACCGCTGCAGCAGCTTGGGGATCGCGAAGACCGGGCCGATGCCCATCTCGTCGGGCTTGGTGCCCGCCACCGCCATGCCGACGTAGCGGCCCATCGGGGTGAGCCCGCGCGCCTTGGCGACTTCGGCTTCCATCAGCACCGAGGCGGCGGAGCCGTCGGCGAGCTGGCTGGCGTTGCCGGCGGTGATCGTGTGGCCTTCGCCCATCACCGGCTTCAGGTTCTGGAGCCCTTCGAGCGTGGTGTCGGGCCGGTTGCAGTCGTCCATCGAGATGGTGACTTCCTTCTGGCTCGTCTCGCCGGTCGCTTTGTCGGTCACGTTCATCGTCGCGGTGACGGGGATGATCTCGTCGTCGAGCTTGCCCGAGGCCTGCGCGGCAGCGGTGCGCTTCTGCGATTCGAGACTGTACTCGTCCTGCGCCTCGCGGCTGATGTTGTAGCGCTTGGCGACCACTTCGGCGGTGCCGATCATCGGCATGTAGATGTCCGGGTGCAGCTTGAGCAGCGCCTCGCTCGGCACCAGCTTGCCGCCGCCCGCGGCCATGCCGCTGATCGATTCCAGGCCGCCCGCAACGCAGATGTCCATCCGGTCGACGATGATCTGCTTGGCCGCGGTGGCGATGCTCATCAGGCCGCTCGAGCACTGACGGTCCATCGTCATGCCCGGGACGCTGTCGGGGAAGCCCGCCATGAGAGCGATCTGGCGGCCGACGTTCATGCCCTGCATGCCCTGTTGGCTGGCGCAGCCCATGATCACGTCGTCGATCTCGGCGCCCTTGAGTCCGGCACGCTCGGCGGCGGCCTTGACCGAGAACGCGCCCAGCTCGACCGCGTGGGTGGCATTGAACGCGCCGCGCCCGGCCTTGGCGAGCGGGGTGCGGGCGGTGGAGACGATGACTGCGTCACGCATGGGAAATGTCCTGCTTGGGTATGGAAAATCGGATCAGACGAAGAACTGCATGATCCACTCGGTGATCAGCGCGGGCTTGTCCTCGCCCTCGATCTCGATGGTGATCTCGTGAGTCTGCTGCCACTGGCCAGGGCGCTTTTCCTCGAGCTCCAGGAGCTTCCAGTGGCCGCGGATGCGCTTGCCGCTGCGGACGGGCGAAATAAAGCGGGTTTTGTTGCCGCCATAGTTCACGCCCATCTTCACGCCGTCGACCTTGGGCAGGTCCGAGTTGGCGGAAAGGTACGGGATCATCGACAGCGTGAGGAAGCCGTGGGCGATCGTGCCGCCGAACGGGGTCAACTTGGCCTTGTCGGGATCGATATGGATGAACTGGTGATCGCCGGTCGCCTCGGCGAACATGTTGATCCGCTCCTGGCTCATCTCGACCCATTCGCTGGTGCCGATCTGCTGGCCGACCTTGGCCTTTACTTCCTGCGGGGTCATGCGCCTCTCCTGCGTTTGAAACCACGGTATGGCGCAGCTTCATGGCGCATGGAAAAGCCTAGCGCAACGGCGCAGCCTCTGCCGTTACGGCAAGCGGAGCCACGCGCGGGCGAACCCGCTTGCCACGCGGCGAATCGGCCAGCTTGCACCAGGTCCAGAGCGCGCATTGCACGCCCAGCAAAGTCAGGATGAACGGCTGGTAGGCGATGCCCTGGAACAGCGATCCGACCAGATAGACGATCTGCCCGAACTGCAGCGCGCCCGCGAGCGGCGCCTGCCATTGCTCATCTGCCCCCGCGCGTTTTCTCCAACGGCGCCGGATGCGCTCCATCTGCCATAGGCCCAACCCGTGGATCCACAGCCACAGCATGAGCCCGGGCCAGCCCTGCTCGCCGAGCATCTCGAACACTGCCGAATGGTAGGCGCGCGCCTTGTCGGTGTGGTCCTCGTACCGGACCGCGCTGGTATTGCCGCCATCCGCGGTGCGCACCGGCAGCTTGTAGCTGAACGAATTGCCGCGGTAGGCATCGAAGCCCCCGCCCATCGGGTGGCTGTTGGCGTAATCGATGGTCCATTCCCACACCGCGACGCGGGTGGAGGCGGACCTGTCCTCGTCGTGAGTTTCGAGCGTCCCCATCCGCTCGTAGTAGCTCTGGGGCAGGAACGGCAGCGCCATCAGGCCGAGCATCGCCGCGCCGCCGATGTACAGGAAGCGGCGCTTGACGTCGCGCAGCATGAGCACGCCGAGGACGGCAAGGCATAGCAAGCCGGTGCGCGCCTCGGTCCCGATGGGAATGAGGACGCACGAAAAGATCAGCGCATAACCGAACAGCTTCACCCGCCAGTCGGGCGGAAAGACGGTGCCGTGCTTCATTGCCCACAGGATCAGGGGGATGATCGCGATGGCGACCGTAGCAATGGTCGAGCTTTCGTACATGCCGGTGTTGTTCTGCACGAAGAGGTACAGCACGCCGTAGCCGCCGCCGCCGGTCGCGGTCTTGATCCCGCCGTCGATCACGATCGCGCCCGCGGTGAGCACCATCGTCAGCACCACCGCCTCGAATCGCAGGCGGGTCGTCAGGGTCAGCGGCAGGAAGATTGCAAAGACCAGTGCTTTCCACACCCACTCCCACTTCATCGCAGCCGCTGCGGGGAAATCGGCGTTGGCGGTCGTCACCGCGCACCAGGCGAGCAGGATCGTCAGCAGGACCTGGCGAAAACCGAAGCGCGCGCCGTGCTTGGGATCGGCCAGCAGCCAGCCGCCGAATGCGGCGCAGAAGGCGATCAGCGAGACAGGCAGCGCGGCGACGAAGCGCCAGCCGATGTCCTGCGGCGCGAGCGTATCGATATAGATGTAGGTCAGCACCCACAGGAACGGCCGGCGCAATCCCAGCGCGAGGAACGCCGCGATGAACAGGAACAGGCCGAGGTCGATCACGGCTCCATCGGCTCCTGCCCGGCGGGCGGATCGCGGTCGAGATCGTCGCGGCTCATCAGCCGCACCGCCATCAGCAGCAACAGTCCGTGAGTGAGGGCCAGGGAGAACAGGTCGATCATGCGCCCGTCTGCGCTACACCCACGCGGTTGACGCGCCGTTAAGCCTATCGTGAGACAAGCTGACGGCATGACCCGCGTGCTGCACGTCCTCGACCATTCGCTGCCGCTCCATAGCGGCTATACCTTCCGCACCCGCGCGATCATGACCGCCCAGGCGGCATCCGGGCTGGATGTGCGGGGGATAACCGGACAGCGCCATGCGGCGGACGGGCCGGTGGCCGAAGCGGTCGACGGCCTGTTGTTCCACCGCACGCCAGGCGCCGCCAGCGGCCCGGCGGGGCTGCGCGAGTGGCGGGAGATCGCCCGCCTGGCCGGAAGCATCGAGAAACTCGCCGCCGAATGGCGACCTGACGTGCTCCACGCGCACTCCCCGGCCTTGTGCGGACATGCCGCCCTCCGCGCCGGCCGTGCGCTCGGCATCCCGGTGGTCTATGAAATTCGCGCCTTCTGGGAAGACGCTGCGGTGGGCAACGGCACGGGGCGTGCCGGATCGGTCAAGTACCGTCTCACCCGCGCACTCGAGGACCGGGTCGTGTCCGAGGCCGACGCCGTGTTCACGATCTGCAACGGCCTGCGCGACGATCTGATCGGGCGCGGCCATTGCGCGGGAAAAATCGGCCTGTCGCCCAACGGCGTGGACCTCTCGCTGTTCGGCGATCCACCTCCGCGGGATGATGGGCTGGCGGACAGCCTGGGCATCGGCAACGGTCCCGTGATCGGCTTCATCGGCAGTTTCTACGATTATGAAGGGCTGGACGATCTCATAGCCGCCTTGCCGGAGCTGCGCTCGCGTCATCCCGGCGCATCGCTGCTGCTCGTGGGCGGAGGACCGGTGGAAGCGGCCTTGCGCGCGCAGGCAGCCGCCTCTCCGGCAGGCGAGGCCGTGCGTTTCACGGGCCGCGTGCCGCATGGCGAGGTCGAGCGGTACTACTCGCTGATCGACGTCCTGGCATATCCGCGCAAGGCCAGCCGGCTGACCGAACTGGTCACCCCCCTGAAGCCTCTGGAAGCAATGGCGCAAGGAAGGATCGTCGCGGCCAGCGACGTGGGCGGCCACCGCGAACTGATCGAGGACGGCGCCACTGGCGCGCTCTTCCCGCCTGACGACCCGGCAGCCTGTGCCGCCGCGCTCGCCGATCTGGTTGATGCCCGTCCCGACTGGCCCGCCATGCGCGAGCGGGCCCGCAGCCACGTCGAGGGCAGGCACGACTGGGCCAGGAATATTCGTCGTTATCAGGACGTTTACCACCACCTGATAGGCCGGGGCACGAACCGGGAGCTGTCCGCCGCCGCCTGAGCGCGGCCGGGCCTCGAAAGCTCTCGCGGCAACGGGGTTACAGTGTGAGCGACAAGCCCAATCGAAAGAAGGCCAGCCAGCCTCCGGTAAGCGCGCATCCGGCGTTCCCGGTGATCATCGCAGTGTGGTTCGCCGCGCTGCTGGGAATCGGCAGCCTCGTCCTGCCGATCGGCCTGTTCGAACGTTATGCCGCGGCTATCGGCCTGGCAGACGCATTCGAAGCGGCTCGCCCACCGTTCGGAATGACGGCACGCGCAATCATCGCGCTGGTCGCTGCGTCCCTGGGCGCGCTTCTCGGTATCTTCCTCGCACGCAGGGTTGCTGCTGCGAACGCACCCCGCTCGATCGACGAGGCAGATCCGACACCAGCTTATGCCGCAGACCTGCAGGCCAAGCGGCCCATTTCGGCGCATGAGGAACTATTCGACGGCGGTCTGGACGCGGACGAGCTCCCGCAGGTCTGGCACGACTCCGGCCTGCTCCGGAGGCGGGCCCGAGCGGCTGCCGGCCTCGAGGATGTCGACGAACCCGCGCCAGCCGCATCGCCTGCGCCCGAGGGACTGGAAGTGGCCGACGAGCCGCTCGACCTGTCGGCCTTCAGTGAGCCGGAAGTTGCGGCCCTTCCGGACGAAAGCGTTGCCATGGCCGAACCGGAGCAGGAAATGCCGAACGCCGGGACGGACATCGTTCGCGACGCCCCTGCACTTGCAGGAAGGCCGCTGGGCGAGCTGGGAATGGTCGAGCTGGTCGAGCGGTTCGCGATGGCTCTCCAGCGCCACCGCGAGGTAGCCGACTCCGCGACTGCCGACGTCATGACAGCATCCGCCCCCGCCCCGGCGATCATGCGTGAATGGAACTTCGAGGAGGGCTTCGACCATGATTGGGACGAAGCGAATCCGCTGCCCGATCTGGACCTTCCCTCATCCCTGTCGGTGCCGGACGCGCCCCGCCAGCCGCTCACGCAGGAGCCGGATGAACATTTCGGCGACGACATGGAGGATGACGACAGCACTGCCGAATATCCGTCGTTGCTCGCCATGAAGAGCCCCGTGGGCCTGTCGCGCCAACCGGTCCGCATCGCCGACGATGACGCCGATGCAGTCGACGAGCCGGTCGTGGTGTTTCCCGCCCAGGGCAACCGGAGCACGGCGCCCGCGTCCGATAGCGACGAGGTTGGCGCACCCGCGCCTCGCCCACTCGATGCGCGCCTGGCTCGAGCGCAGGCGGCAGCACGCGCCTATGCCGCCCGAAGCCATGCGGCGCCCACGCCCGGACGGAGTGGCAACCCCAATGAACAGGCCCTTCGCGCGGCGCTGGAAAAGCTGCAGAAATTGAGCGGGGCTGCCTGACCGCGCCCTCGGGCCGAAAGCCGCGCTTTAGCCGGCTCAATCCCCGGCGCGATTGATAAAGCTGCTCCGTTTCGCCAGAAAACCCGTCCGCGATAGTTTTGCTGCGTCCGGTGGCAGGGTGAATCGCGCTTCGTTGCCGAAGCGCCCGGTTTGGCGCGCGTGCGGCAAGTCGGGATGGGTCAGGTTCGATGGATTTTCCGCGCCCCCAGGGGCTGTACGACCAGCGTAACGAGCACGATTCGTGCGGCGTCGGGCTGCTGGCGCACATCAAGGGCGAGAAAAGCCACGAGATCGTCGCCCGCGCGCTCGAAATTCTGGCCAACCTCGATCACCGCGGCGCGGTCGGCGCCGATCCGCTGCTGGGCGACGGCGCGGGCATCCTGATCCAGATCCCCGACCCGCTGTTCCGCAAGTGGGCCGGCGACAACGGCCACGAGCTTCCGCCGCAGGGCGAATACGCCGTCGCCCAGTGCATGATGCCGCAGTCGGACGCTGCCCGGCAGCATGTCACGCAGCAATTCGAGCGCTTCATTCACAAGGAAGGCCAGCGCCTCGTCGGCTGGCGCGACGTGCCGACGACCCTCGACGGACTGGGGCGCGCGGTGGTCGAGCGGATGCCGGTCATGCGCCAGTGCGTCATCGCCCGCGGGCCCAATTGCGCCGACCAGGATGCTTTCGAGCGCAAGCTGATCGTCATTCGCAAGCAGACGCAGAACCCCTTGCGCAGGCAGGAGGAAAAGCTCGGCATCGCCGGGCTGACCCAGCTCTACATCCCGAGCTTTTCCAGCCGAACGATCGTCTACAAGGGGCTGCTGCTGGCGAACCAGGTGGGCAGCTTCTACGACGACCTGCGCGATCCCGATTGCGTTTCGGCCCTCGGCCTCGTCCACCAGCGCTTCTCCACCAACACCTTCCCCAGCTGGCGCCTCGCCCACCCCTATCGCTTCGTCGCGCACAACGGCGAGATCAACACGGTGCGCGGCAACGTGAACTGGATGAACGCCCGCCGCCGCACGATGGAATCCCCGCTGCTGGGCGCCGATCTCGACAAGCTGTGGCCGATCATCCCGCACGGGCAGAGCGATACCGCCTGCCTCGACAACGCGCTCGAACTCCTGCTGCTCGGCGGATACGACCTGGCCCACGCGATGATGATGCTCATGCCCGAAGCGTGGGCGAAGAACCCGCTGATGGATCCGGCCCGGCGCGCGTTCTACGAATACCACGCCGCGCTGATGGAGCCGTGGGACGGCCCGGCGGCGGTGTGTTTCACAGACGGCCGCCAGATCGGAGCCACGCTCGACCGCAACGGCCTGCGCCCCGCGCGCTACTGCGTGACGAAGGACGATCTCATCTGTCTCGCGTCGGAAAGCGGCGTGCTGCCGTTCGCGGAAGAGGACATCGTCCGCAAGTGGCGCCTGCAGCCAGGGCGAATGCTGCTGGTGGACCTGGAGCAGGGCCGCATTATCGAGGACGAGGAGCTCAAGGCCAGCCTCGCCGCCGCGCACCCTTACGCCAGGTGGCTCAAGGCGGCGCAGTACAAGCTGGAAGACCTCGATCACATCGAGCCGGAGCTTTCCGCCGTTCCCGCTCCGACGACCGACCTGCTCGAGCGCCAGCAGGCGTTCGGCTACACGCAGGAAGACGTATCGAAGTTCCTCGAGCCGATGGCGCAGGCGGGCGACGATCCGATCGGTTCGATGGGCACCGATACGCCCATCGCGGTGCTGTCCAATCGGCCGCGGCTGCTGTTCGACTACTTCAAGCAGAACTTCGCGCAGGTCACCAATCCGCCGATCGATCCGATCCGCGAGGAACTGGTGATGAGCCTGACCAGCATGGTCGGCCCGCGCCCCAACCTGCTCGGGCGGGACGCCGGCACGCACAAGCGGCTGGAGGTGTCCCAACCGATCCTCACCAATCAGGATCTCGCCAAGATCCGCTCCGTGGAAGCGGCGCTCGACGGCGCATTCCGCTGCGAGACGATCGACATCTGCTGGGACGCCAGCGCAGGCGCCGAAGGGCTCGAGCTCGCGATCAAGGAGATGTGCTGGGCCGCCACCGAAGCGGTGCTGCAGGACCACAACATCCTCGTCCTGTCCGATCGCGCCCAGAGCGAGGATCGCATTCCCATCCCCGCGCTGTTGGCGACCGCCGCGGTGCACCATCACCTCGTCCGGCAGGGCTTGCGCATGCAGACCGGCCTCGTCGTCGAGACGGGCGAAGCGCGCGAGGTGCACCACTTCTGCGTACTCGCCGGATACGGGGCGGAGGCGATCAACCCCTACGTCGCTTTCGAGACGCTCGAGGAAATCCGCCAGACGCGCCTGCCCCACCTGACCGGCGCGGAAGTCGAGAAGAATTACGTCAAGGCGATCGGCAAGGGCATTTTGAAGGTGATGTCCAAGATGGGCATCTCGACCTACCAGTCGTATTGCGGGGCACAGATCTTCGACGCGGTCGGCCTGTCGAGCGCGTTCGTCGACAAGTACTTCACCGGCACCGCCACCACGATCGAGGGCATCGGCCTCACCGAAGTGGCCGAGGAGGCGGTGCGCCGTCACGCCGCTGCTTACGGCGACAATCCGGTGCTTGAGCACATGCTCGATGTCGGCGGCGTCTACCAGTTCCGCATCCGGGGCGAAGACCATGCGTGGACGCCTTCCACGGTCGCCGACCTGCAGCACGCGGTCCGCGGCAACAGCAAGGAACGCTACGACGAGTTCGCCGCAGGCATCAACGCGCAGTCCGAGCGCCTGCTGACTATCCGCGGGCTGATGGAGTTGAAGCCTGCCGAGACGCCCGTACCGCTCGATGAAGTCGAGCCGGCAGCCGAGATCGTCAAGCGCTTCAGCACGGGCGCCATGAGCTTCGGTTCGATCTCCAGGGAGGCGCACACGACCCTGGCGATCGCAATGAACCGCATCGGCGGCCGCTCGAACACCGGCGAAGGTGGCGAGGAGGCCGACCGGTTCAAGCCGCTTCCCAACGGCGACACCATGCGCTCGAAGATCAAGCAGGTTGCCAGCGGACGGTTCGGGGTGACCACCGAGTACCTCGTCAACTCGGACGACATCCAGATCAAGATGGCCCAGGGCGCCAAGCCCGGCGAGGGCGGCCAGCTTCCCGGCCACAAGGTCGACAAGGTCATCGGCCGGGTGCGCCATTCGACGCCCGGAGTGGGCCTCATCAGTCCGCCGCCGCACCACGACATCTACTCCATCGAAGACCTCGCGCAGCTCATCCACGACCTCAAGAACGTGAACCCGGTCGCGCGCATCTCGGTCAAGCTGGTGAGCGAAGTGGGCGTCGGCACGGTCGCCGCGGGCGTCGCCAAGTGCAAGGCGGACCACGTCACCATCTCGGGCTATGAAGGCGGCACGGGGGCGAGTCCGCTGACTTCGCTGACCCACGCGGGCAGCCCGTGGGAAATCGGCCTGGCCGAAACCCAGCAGACGTTGCTTCTCAACGGTCTTCGCAGCCGGATCGCGGTGCAGGTCGATGGCGGCCTGCGCACGGGCCGCGACGTCGCGGTGGGCGCGCTTCTCGGCGCCGACGAGTTCGGCTTCGCCACCGCACCGCTGATCGCGGCCGGCTGCATCATGATGCGGAAATGCCATCTGAACACCTGCCCGGTCGGTGTTGCGACGCAGGACCCGGTGCTGCGCAAGCGGTTCGCCGGCACGCCCGAGCACGTGATCAACTACTTCTTCTTCGTCGCCGAAGAATTGCGCGTGATCATGGCCGGGATGGGCTTCCGCACAGTGCAGGACATGGTTGGCCGGGTCGACCGGATCGACACCAGGCGCGCCCTGCACCACTGGAAGGCGCAGCAGGTGGATCTAACCCGCGTTCTCCACACCGTCGCGCCGTGGGAAGGACAGACCACGTTCCATTCTGATGAGCAGGACCATGCGCTCGGCGGCGCGCTGGACAACGAGCTCATCGCCTCCTGCCGCCCGGCGATCGATGGGGGCGAGCGGGTTCATCTCAGTTTGCCGATCCGCAACGCCAACCGCGCGACCGGGGCTATGCTGTCGGGCGAGATCGCGAAGGCGCACGGCCATCGCGGGCTCAAGCCGGACACGATTAGGATCGATTTCACCGGCGTGGCGGGCCAGAGCTTCGGCGCGTGGCTGGCGCATGGGGTGACCTTGAGCCTGACGGGTGATGCCAACGACTACGTCGGCAAGGGCCTGTCGGGAGGGCGCATCGTCGTCCGCCAGCCTGACGGGGTGGCGCGCGATCCGGGCCGCAACATCATTGTCGGCAACACCGTCCTCTACGGAGCCATCGCGGGCGAAGCCTATTTCAACGGCGTCGCGGGCGAGCGGTTCGCGGTGCGCAACTCGGGCGCCGTGGCGGTGGTCGAAGGTTGCGGCGACCACGGCTGCGAGTACATGACCGGCGGCGCGGTGGTGATCCTCGGGCCCACCGGACGGAACTTCGCGGCGGGAATGAGCGGCGGCATCGCCTACGTCTACGACGAACACGGCAGCTTCGAGAATCTGTGCAACCTGGCCCAGGTGGAGCTTTCGCCGGTCGATCCCGAACGCGATGCCGAGGACGGAACCGGCCGTCCGCTCCAGCGCGCGCGGGGGGTGGACGACGCCGGGCTTGGCGACATGCTGCGCCACGATGCCGAGCGGTTGCGCGTGCTTATCGAACGGCACAAGCTGCATACGGGCAGCGCGAAAGCCGGTGCCATTCTGGACGACTGGGACAACGCGGTCCGGCGCTTCGTTAAGGTGATGCCGACCGATTACGCGCGGGCGCTGCGCCAGCTCGAGGCCGAACGCGAGGAGGCCGCCAGCGTGGCGGCGGAATAGGCGATATGGGCAAGATCACCGGCTTCCTCGAACACGAGCGCAAGGATCGCGGTTATGCCGATCCGCGCGAACGCGTGCGCCATTACAAGGAGTTCATCGTCCCCCATCCCGAGCCCGACCTGCGCCTGCAGGCGGCCCGGTGCATGGATTGCGGGATCCCGTTTTGCCACACCGGCTGCCCGGTCAACAACCTGATCCCGGACTGGAACCACCTCGTCTACGAGGCCGATTGGAAGGATGCGCTCGACAGCCTCCATTCGACCAACAACTTCCCGGAGTTCACCGGCCGCATCTGCCCCGCCCCGTGCGAGGCGGCGTGCACGCTGAACATCATCGACCAGCCGGTCACCATCAAGTCGATCGAATGCGCCATCGCCGACCGCGGCTGGCGCGAAGGCTGGATCGTTCCCCAGCCTCCCGAGCACAAGACCGGCAAGCGGGTGGCGATCGTCGGCAGCGGCCCCGCGGGCCTTGCCTGCGCACAGCAACTTGCCCGTGCCGGCCACTCGGTAACGGTGTTCGAGAAGAGCGACCGCGTCGGCGGCCTGCTCCGCTACGGCATTCCCGACTTCAAGATGGAGAAGCACCTCGTCAACCGGCGGGCGGTGCAGATGGAAGCCGAAGGGGTGACCTTCCGCACCTCTACCGAGGTCGGCGTCGACATCTCCTTCGCCTCGCTCAAGGAGAATTTCGACGCGGTGGTCCTGGCGGGGGGCGCGGAAGATCCGCGCCAGCTGCTCATTCCCGGGGCCGAGCTACCCGGCGTGCGCCTGGCGATGGAGTTCCTCACCCAGCAGAACAAGCGCAACGCGGGCGACGACGAAGTGCGCGCCGCGCCGCGCGGCAGTCTCGTCGCGACCGGCAAACGGGTGGTGGTGATCGGCGGCGGCGACACCGGATCGGACTGCGTGGGCACCTCCAACCGGCAGGGCGCCGCGAGCGTCGTCCAGCTCGAGATCATGCCCCGCCCGCCGGAGAAGGAGGACAAGGCGCTCACCTGGCCGCACTGGCCGATGAAGATGCGCACATCGTCGAGCCACGAGGAAGGCGTCGAGCGCGATTGGGCGGTGCTGACCAAGCGCGTGGTGGGAGAAGGCGACACGGTCACCGGCCTCGAGTGCGTCCGCGTCGAATGGCGCGAAGGACGGATGGAGGAAGTCAGGGGCAGCGGGTTCACCATCCCTGCGGACCTGATCCTGCTGGCGATGGGATTCGTCGGCCCGCGCAAGGGCGGCCTTCTCGAACAGGCGCGGGTCGCGCTCGATCCGCGCGGCAATGTCGCGGCCGACACGACCGGCTACGCCACCAGCGAAGACAAGGTGTTCGCCTGCGGCGACATGCGCCGCGGCCAGAGCCTTGTGGTATGGGCAATCCGAGAGGGCCGCCAGACCGCGCGGGCGGTAGACGAGGCCCTGATGGGATCGAGCGAGCTGCCGCGCTAGGTAATGATTGCGCCGGGCCAGGTCAGGCCTGGTCGCGCCCGCGCGCCTGGATCGCCGATCTTCGCGCCTCGACTTCCTCGGGCCGGACGCCCCGGTTCGCCGCGCTCGATCGTGCGTGCTCAAGCGCCAGCCCATCTCCGAAGCTCGCCGCGTAGCCGTCGTCGATCAGCGCCTTGTACCCGGCGAGGAATGCGGGATCGATGCCCGCCATGTCGGACGCCAGCCGCCGCGCCTCGGGCAGGAGTTGCCCGCGCGGGACAACCCGGTTGACGAGCCCCCAGCGCTCGGCGGTGACCGCGTCGATGAAATTGCCGGTGAAGCTCAGTTCCTTGGCGCGGCTGATGCCGATCATCCGGCTAAGCTTCTGCGACAAGCCCCAGCCCGGCACGACCCCGACCCGCGCGTGGGTATCGGCAAAGCGCGCATCCTCGCTCGCGAGCAGCACGTCGCAGGCGAGCGCCACTTCGAAACCCCCGGTAATCGCCACCCCGTTGATCGCCCCGATCACGGGCTTGCGGCAGCTTTCGATCGCCTTGACCGGGTTCTCGTCGGCCCCTTCCGCGTTGGCCGCGCCGAGCGCACCCTCGGTCGATCCCAGCTCCTTGAGGTCGAGCCCGGCGGTAAAGGCGCGGGTGCCGGCCCCGGTCAGGATCACCGCCCGCACCGCCGGATCGGCATCGACGGTGCGCATTACCTCGAACAAGCGGTGACGAAGCGCCTTTGAGAGCGCGTTCATCGCCTCTGGCCGGTTGAGGGTGACGGTGGCGATTCCGTCTGCGATTTCCAGGAGAACGAGGTCGGTCATGACCGCCACGCTACCGCATCACGCGGTGCTTGCAATCGCCCCCGCAACGCGGCTCAATGCGGTCAGAGGAGAACCATCGATGCCCTTCAAACCCTTCGACCTGACCGGCAAGGTCGCGCTCGTCACCGGCGGCAACTCGGGCATCGGCCTCGGCATGGCCCAGGGCCTCGCCGCGGCGGGCGCGTCGGTCGCGATCTGGGGCCGCAACGCCGCCAAGAACGCCGCCGCGCGCGAGACGCTGCTCGCGGAAGGAGGCGCGGTCGAGGCGCTGGAAGTCGATGTGGCGGACGAGCAGGCGGTGGTGGACGCGATGGCCGAAACCCTCGCCCGGCTGGGCCGCATCGACACCTGCATCGCCAACGCGGGGGTCGGCGGCGGGGCGCCGTTGACCGAGCAGACGACCGAAGAGTGGCGACGGGTGACCACGGTTAATCTCGACGCGGTCTTCTGGACGTTTCGCGAAGCGATCCGGCACATGGTCGAACGCTCCGAAAAGGGCAATGCCGGCGGTTCGCTGCTGGTGACGAGCTCGGTTTCCGCCATCGACGGGGCGCCACGCAACCAGGCTTATGCTTCCAGCAAGGCAGGGGTGCTGGCGATGGTGCGCGGAACCGCCGTCGAGTTCGCCCGCTACGGCATCCGCGCCAATGCAATCCTGCCCGGCTGGATCGCGACCGAAATGACCGAGCGCCTGCAATCGTGGGATGCCTTCAACGACAAGGCGATCGGCCGAGTGCCCATGCGCCGCTGGGGCGAAGGCGAGGATTTCGCCGGCATCGCGGTCTATTTCGCCTCCGACGCCAGCCGCTTCCACACCGGCGATTCGGTCATCATCGACGGCGGCTACACGATCTACTGAAGGCTCAGCCCTGCGCGAGCGCAGCGGCTTCGGCCGCGCACGAAGTCGGCGCGGGCAACGAGCCTTTCGCTTCCGCCTGGGCCCTGGCGAGATCCTCGCGGAACGCGGGGTCGGACTGGAGCCGGGCGAACGTCGCGGCGGCGAACACCCTGCCCGCTTCGACATCGCTTTCCCAGTGGACGTTGCACACCCGGCGGCTCTCGCCGAACTCGATGCCGCGACGGGTCAGCGCCGCCGCCTTGTCGGGGAACACCGCGGCGAGCAGCAGCCCCGCGCCGTAGCCGATCGCGCTGTGACCCGAAGGGTAGGAGCCATTGTGCCGCAGCGCTTCTTCCGAAGCCGGGTCGCAGGTCGGCTTGTCGTTGACCGTGAACGGCCGCGCGCGGTTGTAACGCGCCTTCACGCCGCTGGTGGAGGTGCCGAAATCGGCCGTCGCCCGGCGGAGCAGGTGCATGATCGCAGGTGTCGCGGCATCCGATATCGCCACCCCCGCGGTGCACGAGAACGCGCCGTTGACCCCGCCAGGGCCGAGGTTGGCGTCGGCGGCCGAGAGCCGGAAACGCTCCGTCCCGTGGAGCGCCAGGCCCGCCGCGCTCAGCGCCTCGTCGCGCTTCATCGCCTCGCTGCCGGCAGCCGGCGGCGCGCCGACCAGCGTCTCGCCGGCTGGCAAAGGGCCGGGGAAGTACGCGGGCCCCATGTCGAATGCTGCCCGCGCAGAGGGCGTGGCCACGGCGACCGGCGCGCCGGCGCTCTCGGGGGCGGCGGCCGTGCAGCCGGCCACTAGCAGTACGAGCGAGCATGCGAAGATGCGGTTCATGGGCGGGAGGACTCCTGCGGTGGACGGCTGCCGTGCTATCGCGCACGCGCCTGCCCTAAAAGCATTTTCCTACAGCCGCTTGCCCGTGCTTGACCGGCGGGATGGATGGGCATGACGCACGCATCGGCACCCGGCCCGTGGAGGCCCCGCGCGGAAGGTTACACTCCGAAGGGCAGATTTCGGCGCAACTTGCTGATATCACGTCAGAAAAACGCAAGGCCGAGTTTTTACTCGACCCCGGTTCAGTGGTCCACGCGCCAGTCGATCGTGCCCCGTCCGTGGCTTTCGAGAAACGCGTTCGCCCGGCTGAAGGGCCGGGATCCGAAGAAACCGCGATAGGCCGACAGCGGGCTCGGATGGGGACTGCGGATCACGAGGTGCCGGGTATTGCCTTGCAGCGCGGGAATGCGCTTCGCCTTGGCTTGCGCATGGGCGCCCCACAGGATGAACACGCTCGGCTCCGCGCGCTCCGCCACCGCTGCGACACAGGCGTCGGTGATCGCCTCCCACCCTTGGCCCGAGTGACTGCCCGCGCGGCCGCCTTCGACAGTCAGGCTCGTGTTGAGCAGCAACACGCCCTGCCGTGCCCAGTGCGACAGGTCGCCGTGTGCCGGCGGCACGATCCCCAGATCGCTTGCCAGCTCCTTGTAGATGTTCGCCAGGCTGGGCGGCACGGCGACCCCTTCGGGCACCGCGAAACACAGGCCCATCGCCTGGCCCGGTCCATGGTAGGGATCCTGCCCGAGGATGACGACCCGCACGGCTTCGAGCGGAGTCAGTTCGATGGCCTTCAGCCAGTCTTCGCGCGCTGGATAGACCGGCTTGCCCGCGGCTTCCTCGGCCGAAAGCCAGCCGGCGAGCCGCCGCGCCTCGGGCGCGGAGAGCACCGGCTCAAGCACCGCGCGCCAGCTCTGGGGGATCGCCTCGCTGTCCATCCGGGACGGGCTAGGCGTCCCGTGACGCCGCCGCCAGCGCCCCTTTCCCTCTATCCCCAATAGGCCTAAGGCCCTGCGCGCATGACCGTTCATTTCCACGAAGAAGACCTGCCGGCCGGCGTGACGTTCGCCGACGGGCCGATCGCCATCGACACCGAGACGATGGGCCTCGTCACCCACCGCGACCGCCTGTGCGTCGTGCAGCTTTCCGATGGTCACGGCGACGAGCACCTCGTCCGCTTCAACCCGGGCAGCGCGTACGACGCACCGAACCTGAAAGCGCTGGTGGGCGATCCCGATCGCCTCAAGCTCTACCACTACGCCCGCTTCGATCTCGCCGCGATGTACTTCTATCTCGGCGTGATGGCCGCGCCAGTGTTCTGTACCAAGATCGCCAGCAAGCTGACCCGCACCTACACCGACCGCCACGGGCTCAAGAACCTCGTGTCCGAATTGCTCGCCGCCGACCTGTCGAAGCAGCAGCAGCTCAGCGACTGGGGCGGACCGGAACTCAACGAGGCGCAGCGCGAATATGCCGCTTCGGACGTGCGCTATCTGCACCGGCTTCGGGAAGTCCTGACAGGGCGGCTGGAACGCGAGCAGCGGATGGACATCGCCCAGGCCTGCTTCGATTTCCTGCCCACCCGCGCCCGGCTCGACCTTGCCGGGTGGGCCGATCGCGACATATTCAGCCACGATTGAGGCGGACGGGCGTTAGAAGGCTGCCATGGTAATCCAGCGCCGCATCGAGACCCAGGAGGCCAAGGAGCTGCGCAATGCGCGCCGTCACTTCGCCGCGCCCGGGGGGCGGCATGACCGCGTCATCTCCTTCCTCGCCAAGGCCTTGCCGATGGCCATCGGAGTGATCGCCGCGCTGATGGTGGTGACGCCGCTCAGTCCGCGCGGAGAGATCAGCTTCCTGCTCGACCGGACGAAAGTCGCGGTGATCGACGAGCGCCTGCGGGTGGACAACGCGATGTACCGCGGCGCCGACGCCCAAGGGCGGCCGTTTTCCCTTACCGCAGGCGAAGCGGTGCAGAGGTCCGGCCGGGAGGGCATCGTTCGCCTGACCGACGTGGTCGCCCGCATCCTGCTGCGGGACGGACCGGCCAGCGTCCAGGCGAGCGCCGGGCAGTACGATATCCGCAGCGAAGTGGTCAGCGTGCCCGATGGCGTCGTGGTCACCGCAGCCGATGGGTATCGCATGGTTGCCAACGGGGTCAGCGTCGACTTGCTCAACAAGCGGCTCGAAGGAAGCGGCGGGGTGTCCGGGGCGATCCCTGCGGGCACCTTTTCCGCCAACCGCCTGAGCGCCGACCTCCAGGCGCGCACGGTGGCCCTGGCCGGCAACGCGCGCCTGCATATGATCCCCGGCAAGCTGAGGATGCCCTGATGACCCGTTTGACGACCTCTCGCCACCTCGCCACCGCGCTGCGGTGGGGCCTTGCCGGCTTTACGGTCACTGCCGCCGCGATGGCCGGCATCCAGGCGGGCGCGCAGGCGATTGCCGGCCACAATTCCAATGCCCCGGTAAATTACGCGGCAGATCGCATAGAACTGCAGGACAGGCAGAACCGCGTCGTGCTTTCCGGGAACGTCGATATCAGCCAGGCGGGCTTGCGCATCCAGGCCGCGCGCACGCAGGTCAATTATACCGACGCCGGCAGCCTGAAGATCCAGCGCATTCTGGCGACGGGCGGCGTTACCGTTTCGCGCGGTGACGAACGTGCCGCGGGCGAAGTGGCGGTTTACGATTTCAATCGCCGCGTGATCACCATGGCGGGCAACGTACGCCTGCGCCGTGGGAGCGATACGCTCAACGGAGGGCGTCTGGTGATCGACCTGAAGAGCGGGGTCTCAAGCGTGGATGGCAGCGCCAACGGTTCGTCTTCGGTCACGGGAGCGGTGCGCAACACCGGCAGCGGACGGGTCAGCGGATCGTTCTCCGTGCCCCAGAACTAGGCGGGTTTCCTAGAACGCCTGCCGGTGGACCATCACGCCGAGGGTCTTGAGCACGATCAGCGCGTCGCGCCACGGGCTCCAGGTGCGAATGTATTCAAGATCGGCCCGAAGCCGGTTTTCGAGATCCTCCTCCTGCGCGGTCGCACCGCGGTAGCCGCGGATCTGCGCCAGTCCGGTGACGCCCGGTTTCAGGGAATGACGGTGCCAGTAGTCGTCGTTGACCTGCCAGAACAGCTTGTCGCCGGCGTAGGAGCCGATCGCGTGGGGACGGGGGCCAACCATGCTCATCTCACCGCGCAGCACGTTCGCCAACTGGGGCAGCTCGTCGATGCTGGTCCGGCGGATGAAGCGGCCGATGCGCGTGACCCGGTCGTCATCTCGTGAAGCGGACCGCTTTCCGTCCGCGTCGGTGTCGTGAACTCTCATCGAGCGGAACTTGTACATTCCGAAAAAGCGGTTCCCCCGGCCGAGGCGGCGCTGGACGAAGAACACGGGTCCTCCGTCCTCCAGCTTGATGAGCAGCGCCACGAGCAGCATGAGGGGCGCCAGGGCGACAAGTCCCGCCAGCGACAGCGCCACGTCGAAACCGCGCTTCAGGACCCGCTGGCGCAAGCCCAAAGGCCCGGTAGAAACGATCAGCGCGCTCCAGCCGTCCTGAACCGACAGCCCAATGGGCGAAAGGTGTTTCAGCTGATCAGTCACCAGCTCGCCGCGGACGCCCGACGCGCGCAGGATATAGGCCCATGCTCCGCGGGCTTCCTCCTCGCAGCTCACGATCACGCGGTCCATGTTGACGAGATATCGCCCGACCCGATCAAGGGCCTCGGGGTCGTCTACGTCGGGCGCCAGCCCATGCTCGGCGGCGTCGAGCCGAATGGCGTGACCGATGGCAACTTGCGGGCCTCCGGCGTCGATGTGCAGCAAGTTGTTGACCGCCGGACCCCACGAGCGGGCGAACTTGCGGATGACGACCGCCCGGCTTGCGGCGATAAGCAGGCCACTCGCGAAAAACCCGCCGGTGAAGACCACACGCGAAAAGTCGGCGGTGCTCTTGGTATAAAACGTGACGAAGATGAGCAGGCCGCCTGCCAGCGCGAGCGCCCCAAGCGCGCTCTTGGCCGCAAATCGCCAGTCCTGCAGCGACTGAATGGAATAGGCCCGCTGATACAATGCCAAGGTGAGATAAAGCGGCATCAGAAGCTGTGCCTGCAACAGTCCGTACTTCACCGGCTTGAAGTTGAGATAGAGCCAACCAGCTAGGCTGAACGCCGCCAGGATCAGGGCCACATCGAGTAGCAGGAATGCCAAGTAGGCGCGCAATCGTGTCCGCTCGAGCGAGGGAGCCAGCGGCGTAATGGTGAGGGCTCTGCGCAGCCCAGGAGCTAGAGGCGCATTCATGCGAGGGCTCCGTGGTTACCCGGCAATGATAACCGACTCGTTTCCAAAAGGAAATCGATTAAACAATCAGGGATATGGCCGGGTCAGCGGCTGGCCGCACGGGTCAGGCGGGTCAGCGCCTGGGCAATCAATGTCTCGCCCGCGCTGCTGTTGCCGAGCAGCTCGCGGTGGAGGTCTATCAAGCGCGCGACAAGCCTCTCCATCCGCGCACCGCGCCACAGAGCCAGCTGCGCGGCGAGATCCTTTTCGTCCTTCCAGAAGATACGCCGGGCGCGGGCTTCGTTGCTGACAAGAGTCGCAGGGTTTTCGCGTGGTCCCAACCGCGCGTTGAGCTGGGCAAGCTGGGCTACCCGCCGCTCAAAGGCCAGCAACAGGCCCACGGGGTTCAGCGACAATTCGCGCATCCGGCGAAGCTCGTCCGAAAGTCGCGCGCTCTTGCCGCCGAGCACCGCGTTGACGACCGGCATGAACCCGTCATCCTCGGTCCTCGCCCCGACAGCGGCGAACGCTTCGGCATCCCCCGCGACGGGAGCTGACGGGCTAGCATCAAGGTACGTAGCCAGCTTGAGCACCTCGGACTGGGCGAGCCTGCTGTCGAGGCCGGCGGCCCTCGCGATGCGCTCCGCCATGTCGCCGGACAGCTTGAGACCCAACTCGTCGCCCATGGTGCGGACTGCGTCGCGCACTTGCGCAAGGTCGGGCGGCCAGAATATGCCTACCAGCGCGTCGGAGCGCTTTTCCAGCAGTTTGGCAGTGCGCGATTTATCGGTGGCGGACGTGGCGACGACCACGACCGGGCAGGCGGCGCCTTCGCCGGCGTCAATCAAGGCAAGATGGTTGGCGAGCGCATCGAATGCCTCGTCCCCGCTTGCACGCACGAAGATGTGGCGCGCGCCCGCAAAGAGAGAAATCGAGCGCGCCTCGTCGGCGAGAAGCACTGGATCACGTCGGAGATCAGCGCCTACGAGATCGATCCGTTCGCCCGGATCGTCCAGCATGGCGACGGTTCGCTGGGCGGCAGCGGCTGCCCCGGCTTCGTCCGACCCGCAAAAGAAGAACACGCACGCCTGGCGAACCGCGCGCGGGGCGACCGCCTGGAAATCCTTCTGGGTCGCTTTCATCCGTTACTTGGCCGCGCGCAGCGTCAGCGCAAGCCGCGTGGTTATCTGCGACGCCACTTCTCGCGCCAGATTCTCCAGCGCCGTCTGTTCGGCAGCGATGGTCGCATATTCGCTGGAAACGACGTCGATGCCGGCATCGGATCCCGCGGTGGCATCGACGAGGATTTCGCCATCGGCAAGATCGACCAATTGGTAGCGGGCGCGCAGCGTGCGCCGCTCACGGCCGATCGTATCGTCGGAGAGAACGCCCAAGCCCTCGAGCCGGTCGTCGAGCCGGACATCCAGCCTGTACCGGGCTGCCCCGCCATCGGCTGCACCGAGGAGATCGATCAGGGCGTTGCGCACCAGCCAGCCCGATTGCCCCTCGATCGCGGGCACCTCGACCGAGCCAAGCCCCCGCGCCACGGCACCGTTGCCCCCGCCGCCGTACATCGGCTGCAGCCCGCATCCCGCGAGCCCCAGACCGAGGGCAAGAGGCGCAAGAAGGCGAATCATGCGACGATGTTCACCAGCCGGTCGGGCACCACGATCACCTTGCGCACCTGAGCTCCATCGAGCGAACGCTGGACCTTGTCCGACGCCAGCGCAAGCGCTTCGAGCTCGGGCCCCGGCAGGCCCTTGGCCACTGTCAGCGTATCGCGCAGCTTTCCCTTCACCTGGACCGCGATGGTGACTTCGTCTTCCACCAGCATTGCAGGGTCGACATCGGGCCACGCGCTTTCCGCGACCAGCCCGGCGCCGCCCATCGCCGCGTGCAGAGATTCGGCAAGGTGCGGCATCATCGGCGAAATGAGGCGAGGCAGCAGACGGAGCGCCTCGGCCCGGTCGGGACCGGGGGCAGCCCGGTCGATCGCGCCAACGAATTCATAGATCTTCGCTACCGCCTTGTTGAACGCCAGGGCCTCCACGTCGGCGGCGACCCCGGCGATCGTCCGGTGAGTGAGGCGAGCCAGCGACTTGTCCCCTTCGCCCTCCATCGAGGGAGTAGCGCTTGCCAGACGCCACAGGCGCTGCACGAACCGGCCGCATCCTTCGATGCCCGCTTCGGACCACGGCAAGTCGCGCTCCGGCGGGGAATCCGAAAGCATGAACCAGCGCACGGCATCGGCGCCGTAGCGGTCGACCATCGCGTCGGGGTCGACGACGTTCTTCTTCGACTTCGACATCTTGACGACCTTGCCGATCGTCACCGCCGCGCCATCCGCCTTCAGGGTGGCGCCGTTGCCCGAGCGCTCCACTTCTTCCGGTCCAAACCAGACTTCCCGCCCATCGGCCCGGCGCGAGTAAGTTTCGTGCGTGACCATCCCTTGAGTAAAGAGCGAAGCAAACGGCTCGGCGAAGTCGATCATTCCAATATGATTGAGCGCACGCGTCCAGAAGCGCGCATACAGCAGGTGCAGGATCGCATGCTCGATGCCGCCGATGTATTGTTCGACCGGCAGCCACCGGGCGACTTCCTCCTTGTCGAACGGCTTGTCGGCAGGTTGGCTGGCAAAGCGCAGGAAATACCAGCTCGAATCGACGAAGGTGTCGAGCGTGTCGGTCTCGCGGGTCGCCGCGCCGCCGCACGAGGGGCAAGTCGTGTACTTCCACGTCGGATGACGCTCGAGCGGGTTACCCGGGGTCTTAAAGTCGACATCCTCGGGCAGCACGACCGGGAGCTGGTCCTCGGGCACCGGGACGATCCCGCACACTGCGCAATGAATGAACGGGATCGGCGTGCCCCAATAGCGCTGGCGCGAGACGCCCCAGTCGCGCAGGCGCCATACAGTTCGGCCCTCGCCGCGTCCTTGGGCTTCGAGCCGCCGAATCACTTCCTGCTTCGCGTCCTCCACGGACATCCCGTCGAGGAACTCCGAATTGACGAGGATGCCTTCGCCCGATTCGGCTTCGCCCGCAAACGGCTCGCCGGCCTCGTCCGCGCGCGCGGCGACGACGCGCGGGATCGGCAACCCGTATTTCGTTGCGAATTCGAAGTCGCGCTGGTCGTGGCCTGGCACCGCCATGATCGCGCCGGTCCCGTAATCCATCAGCACGAAATTGGCGATGAACACCGGCAGGTATGCGCCAGTGAACGGGTGCTTCGCCCCGATGCCGGTATCGAAGCCTAGCTTCTCGGCTGTCTCCAACTCCGCCGCGGTGGTCCCGCCGCGCTTGACCTGCTCGATGAACCTGGCCGCGTCGCAGTTCATCGCCGCCACGCCCTGGGCCACCGGATGGTCGGGCGCGACCGCAACGAACGTCGCGCCGAAGATCGTGTCGGGCCGCGTTGTGTAGACGGGCAGACTGTCGCCGTTCGACAGGTCGAACGAGAACTGCAGGCCCTTGCTCTTGCCGATCCAGTTCTCCTGCATCAGCAGAACCTTGTCGGGCCACTGGTCAAGCGCGCCCAACCCCTCGAGCAGCTCCTCGGCGAACTGCGTGATCTTGAGGAACCACTGCGACAGTTTGCGCCGCTCGATCGCCGCGCCCGAGCGCCAGCCCTTGCCGTCGATCACCTGTTCATTGGCGAGCACGGTCATGTCGACCGGGTCCCAGTTTACCTCGCTCTCCTTGCGATAGACGAGCCCGGCTTCGTAGAGCTTCAGGAACAGCGCCTGCTCGTGCCCGTAATATTCGGGATCGCAGGTGGCGAATTCCCGGCTCCAGTCGAGCGCAAAGCCCAAGCGCTTCAGCTGCGATTTCATGTGCGCGATGTTGGCCCGGGTCCATCCGCCGGGATGAACGCCCTTTTCCATCGCGGCGTTTTCCGCCGGCATCCCAAACGCGTCCCACCCCATTGGGTGGAGCACTTCATGCCCCGTCATCCGCTTGTAGCGCGCCAGCACGTCGCCCATCGTGTAATTGCGCACATGGCCGACGTGGATTCGCCCCGACGGATATGGGAACATTTCGAGCACGTAGCTCTTGGGCTTGCTGCTCGCGCTGTCGGCGCGGAAGCTTTCCGCCTCATCCCAGGCGCGCTGCCACTTCGTATCGGCGGTGGCGGGGTTGAAGCGTTCCGAAGTCATGCTGCTGCCTTAGCCCTCGCCCTCGGCTTGTCGAAGGGCGACTGACACCGCGAGCGCTTGATAATAGTCCTTTACCTGTCGCTCACGATCGGCGGCAGGTCGCCGTGTCAGCCGGCGATGGCCTGACGGCGCAACTGACGCGCCTTGGTCAGGATGATGTCTTCCAGCTTCTGCACGGTGGCTGCCTGCACCGGAGCATCGACCCATTGGCCGCCTTGCGAAACCTGGCGGCTCGCAGCGACGCGCACCGCGTCGGCGCGCAAGTCCCGATCGAGGATCGAAACCGTCATCTTCACCCGTTCATTGGGATCGCGCGGATTGGTGTACCAATCGGTCACGATGACGCCGCCGGCGCTGTCCGACTGGAGGAGCGGTGCGAAGCTCACCGTCTCAACCGCTGCCCGCCACAGGTAGGCATTGACGCCGATGGTCGTCACCTGGCTTGCAGCGAGATCGGCCTTGGGCCGCTCGTTCTGGGCACCGCAGGCGGCGAGCGCGGCAAGGACGGCAGTCACCGCGACGGCGCGGGTCAAACGGATGGGGCGCGAAATGGCGGTCATGCTCGTGGCAACGTCCTCAATGGTGTCTTGCATCGCCTCTAGTCGGGCCGGGCGGCGCGGGCAAGCATCGCCTCCCATCCCTGCCCACCGGCAGTGAACGCGGTGTGAATCGCGTCGCCGCATGCGGGTGTTGGCTGCATGCAACAGTTCGGTCCGTAAATTTGTCCTGCTTTTGGAATGGCTAGCCAAGTGCTTGTCCTGACTTTACCTATTATCTTGATGGGAAGCATCTCCATTGAGTCGTGTCCGGCAAAAGCCGGGTGACTCAGCGGACGTTAAGGCAACAAGGTCTTTGTTCGCGCGCGGGCAGAGTTTTTGTGTGAGGGACAACAGGTGGCAGGCGCAGGCAGTGCGAAAAGCAGGAAGGTGGTCCGGGAGCGGCTCGCTCCTGCCCTGATCGCTGTCTCGCTCGCGCTGGGTGCGGTCCCGACTGCGGGTCTCGCAGTCACTGCGGTCAGCACGGCACCGGTCGTGGCTTCGAAGTCGATTCTTCCGTTTACTCCCGCCAATGTCGATCCCGCAATTGCGCGCCGGGTCGCAGCCAGCATCGCGGCTCGTGGACAGGAGATGCGGTTTACTCCGGCGGGCACTTCGTTGGAGCGTGACCGCGTCGTTACCGTGGCAATCCGTGTGGACCGCGATGTGGCCCGGGCTATCTCCGTGCGCAGTGCCATCAAGGCGGCCCAGGGCGAGGCTGGCCTGGCGCCCTCGCTCGCCGCGCTCTCACCTGCGCGGGTGAATCTCGGCATCTCGCGCGGCTATCAGAGCTTCGCCAAGCCCAGCGCCCCCGCGCTGGATCTGAAGAAGGTCGACTTGCCCGATCTCGCCAGCTTCCGCCCGCGGGAAGGAGTGAAGGACACCCCGGGACGTCTCCAGCCGCGTATCGCTCTGGAGTCGGAAAGCCGCACCGGACGCAGCCGTGGCACCCTCGAAGGTGCCGGCGAGCAGGCGGTTGATCTTGGCGCGGGTTATCGCCTGTCACGCAACCTCAACCTGACCGCCGGCGTGCGCCTGACTCAGGATCGCGACCGCCTCGCGCCCCTGACCGACGCGGTGCGCGACGATCAGGCGGTTTACGTGGGCACCCAGTTCCGATTCTAGCGGCGCCAGCCCTGACACCATCGCCCCGCCCGGCATCCGCGGCGGGGTTTTTGTTGCGCGAGCAACCCGTTCGCCTAGTCTTCCCTGACAATAGAACAGGATGAGGAGCCGTCATGGCGCGCGTTGCAATTGTCACCGGAGGGACCCGCGGGATCGGCGCTGCAATCAGCCTGGCGTTGATGAAGCAAGGCCGAACCGTCGTCGCCAATTACGCCGGCAACGAAGCGAAAGCCCGCGAATTCTCCGACGCTCACGGGATCAGGGCCTACAAGTGGGATGTCGGCGATCATCAGGCATGTCTCGACGGCTGCGCGCAGGTGACGCAGGAAGTGGGGCCGGTTGATATCGTGGTCAACAATGCCGGGATCACGCGCGACGGGACGCTGGCGCGAATGAACTTCGACGACTGGAACGATGTCATGCGAGTGAACCTGGGTGGTTGCTTCAACATGGCCAAGGCGTGCTTTCCCGGCATGGTTGAGCGCGGCTGGGGCCGGATCGTCAATATCGGAAGCATCAACGGCCAAGCGGGGCAGTACGGCCAGGTCAACTATGCTGCCGCCAAGAGCGGCATCCACGGGTTCACCAAGGCGCTGGCACAGGAAGGCGCGAAGAAGGGCGTGACCGTCAATGCCATCGCGCCAGGCTACATCGACACGGACATGGTCGCCGCCGTCCCCCCGCCAGTGCTGGAAAAGATCGTTGCCAAGATTCCCGTCGGCCGGCTGGGCCATGCTGAGGAAATCGCGCGCGGCGTCGTCTTTCTGACAAGCGAGGACGCCGGGTTCGTCACCGGTTCGACAATGAGTATCAATGGCGGGCAGCACATGTATTGAGGGGCCCGAAGTCCCTGCAAACCGCGGGGTGCGAAGAGGTATCCGAGTGACACTCAGCGAAAACCTTCTCGAAAAAGTGCTCGTCCGTGCCGTCCGCAAGGGGGTATTGGTGGTGACGCGCTCCGATGGCACCAGCCGCAGCTTCGGCACCCCTGTTGCCGGCTATCCCGAAGTGGCGATCCGCCTGTGCGACAAGCGTGTCGCGCGCGACGTGCTGACCGATCTCCGCCTGGGCTTTGGCGAGGCCTACATGGACGGACGGATCGCGATCGAGCGCGGCGATGTCATGCAGCTCGTCTCGCTCATGCGCGCCAACAGCCGCTGGGAGGAGGGCCGCAGCCTTGCGCCACCTTCGATGGGGCGGCGCATCGGTAATCGCATTGTCTCGCTCACGCGTTCGTTCAACGATCCGCGCCGCTCGCGTAGAAACGTCGCGCACCATTACGACATCGGCAACGATCTCTACCGCTTGATGCTCGATGTGGAGCATATGCAGTACAGCTGCGCCTACTGGCCCCGCGACGGGATGACTCTCGGCGAAGCGCAGGAGGCCAAGCTGGCCCATATCGCGGCGAAGCTCCATCTCAAGCCCGGCAACAAGGTACTCGATATCGGATGCGGCTGGGGCGGCATGGCGATCTTCCTGGCGAAACGTGCGGGGGTGGAAGTTCTCGGTATTACGTTGAGCGCCGAACAGCTGGATCTCGCCAGGGAGCGGGCGGCTCAGGCCGGCGTGGCCGACAAGGTCCGGTTTGAACTGGTCGATTATCGCGATCTCGCTGCGAGGGGCGAGCGCTTCGATCGGATCGTTTCAGTGGGGATGTTCGAGCATGTGGGACAGCCTCAGTTCGAAACCTTCTTTCGTGCATGCGCCACGATGTTGGCCGACGACGGCGTCATGCTGCTGCACACCATCGGCCGTTTCGGGACACCTGGCAGGACCGATGCGTTCACGGAGAAATACGTTTTTCCCGGCGGCTACATCCCGGCGTTGAGCGAAACCGTCGCCGCGAGTGAAAAGGTGCGCCTCATCGCCACCGACGTCGAGACCCTGCGCCTGCACTACGCTTACACAATCCATGAATGGTACCGGCGCTGCATGGAGCATCGGCACAAGATCGTTGCGCTCTATGACGAACGGTTCTTCCGCATGTGGACGTTCTATCTCGCCGGGGCGGCGACAATTTTCGAGAGCGGGGGAATGGGCAATTATCAGATCCAGTACGTGAGGAACCGGCATGCGCTTCCCATTGCACGTGGTTATTTGCAGGAAAACGAGCAGGCGCTGCTGACCGAGCATGCCAGCTCGCCTGGTCAGTAGAGCTGCCGGTGGAGGGAACCCCCTACCATCCGCCCGTCAAGCGATCGGTCGAGATCGCAGGCCACAAGACATCGATCAGCCTGGAGCCCTGGTTCTGGGACAGCTTGAGGGAAGCAGCGGCGCAGCGCGGCATGGGGATCAACGCTCTGGTCGCGAAGATCGACGAGGAGCGGATCGCTTCGCCGACGCCGTGCGGACTTGCGGGAGCAATCCGCCTTTGGCTGGTCACCAATCTCCCATGAAAAACGGGCGGAGCCGCTATGGCCCGCCCGCTTCTCGCCCCGTCAGGAGCGATCCAGCCCGTTGCTCCTTCAATAGGTCGCCGGGGGATCGCTGGCGGGGAAGCTTTCGTCGCTCGCCTGGTCGGCCTTGTCCCAATCGCGAGCGGTATCGTCGCGCATTGATTCCGGGCCGGCATTTCGTACTGGAGAGGGTCCACTTGAGGGCTGGCCACCGGCAAATGCGGCGCGCCCCTCATGACCGGCGTTCTTCTGGTAGTATTGATATCCGACGTAGCCGAGGGCGCCGAGCGCCGCGAGTTTCAGCAAGGCCATTGCGAGGTCTCCTTCTTGGCTGATCAACGCCGACGGAGGCAGTCGTTTCCCGCAAATGCGACTCTATTCGTCGCCAACCCGCTCCACTTGGGCGCCGACGAGGGCGAGCTTCTCTTCCAGCCGCTCGTATCCGCGGTCGAGGTGGTAGAGACGCCGCACCTCGGTCTGCCCTTCGGCGGCGAGCCCGGCGATCACCAGGCTCATCGAGGCGCGCAGGTCGGTGGCCATCACTTCGGCCCCGGTCAGCTTGCCGACGCCGTGCACGATGGCGGTTCGGCCCGACGTTTCGATGTGCGCACCCATTCGGTTGAGCTCGGGTACATGCATGTAGCGGTTTTCGAAGATGGTCTCGTGAAGCACGCTGGTGCCCTCGGCGACCGTCAGCAGCGCCATGAGCTGCGCCTGCATGTCGGTCGCCAAGCCCGGATAGGGCGCGGTCGACAGGTTGACTGCGCGCAGCGGCCCTTCCGCAGTGACCCGCACGCCCTTCTTTTCGGCTTCTGCACGTACCCCGATATTGCGCAACGCGTGCAGCGTCGCCGACATATCGTGCACCTCTGCTCCCTCCAGCAGTACATCGCCCCCCGTGATTGCCGCGGCGCAGGCGTACGAACCCGCCTCGATGCGGTCGGCCATTACGCGGTAGGTCGCGCCGTGCAGGCGCCTGACCCCGTGGATCGTGATGTCCGAGGTGCCAATTCCCTCGATCTCGGCTCCCATTGCCACGAGCAGGTTGCACAGGTCGACGATCTCGGGTTCGCGCGCGGCGTTGTACAGGCGGCACGTGCCGCTGGCGAGCGCCGCGGCCATCAGCGCGTTCTCGGTCGCGCCGACGGACACGACCGGAAAGTCGTACTCCCCGCCGGGCAGGCCACCATCGGGGGCGCGTGCCCGCACGTAGCCTTGGGCCAGCTCGATCTCGGCGCCGAATGCTTCGAGAGCTTTCAAGTGCAGGTCGATCGGCCGGTTGCCGATCGCGCAGCCTCCCGGGAGCGATACGGTCGCCTCACCCATCCGGGCAAGCATCGGGCCGAGCACCAGGATCGAAGCGCGCATCTTGCGCACCAGATCGTAGGGCGCGACCGTGCCGGTGATCCGCGTCGCCTCCAGCGTCATGACCCGGCCGAAGTCCTCCGGCCGATTGCCCTGGATCACCGTGGTCACCCCGAACTGGTTCATCAGGTGCTGGAATCCATCGATGTCGGCCAGGCGCGGCAGGTTGCGCAATGTCACGGGCTCATCCGTCAGCAGCGCGCACGGAATCAGCGTGAGCGCGGCGTTCTTCGCACCCGAAATGGGGATGGTGCCCGACAGGCGCTTTCCGCCCTCGACGATGATCTTGTCCATCGGCGACGCTCTAGCGCGATTCGAAAGCGCCGCAAGCGGCCGGTTGCGCGGGGCGGGAGCGCTGCTATCCCCGAGGTTGATGAGCAAGCATAAACCGATCCGCAAAGCGGTCTTTCCGGTCGCCGGCCTGGGAACACGTTTCCTCCCGGCTACCAAGGCGATTCCGAAAGAAATGCTGCCCGTCGTCGACCGGCCGCTGATCCAGTATGCAGTGGATGAGGCCCGCGAGGCAGGGATCGAGCAGATGATCTTCGTCACCGGCCGCGGCAAAAGCGCGATCGAGGACCACTTCGACATCGCGTTCGAACTGGAAGCGACAATGGCGGGGCGGGGAAAGGATCTGTCGGTTCTCGAGCCTACCCGGCTCATGCCCGGCGACTGCGTGTATGTCCGGCAGCAGGAGCCGCTCGGCCTCGGTCACGCGATCTGGTGCGCCCGCGACATCGTGGGCGACGAGCCATTTGCGATCTTCCTGCCGGACGAGTTGATGCACGGCAGTCCGGGGTGCATGACGCAAATGGTTGAAGCCTACGGGGAAGTCGGCGGCAACCTCATCAGCGTGCTCGAGGTACCGCCAAGCGAAGTGTCGAGCTACGGCGTCATCGCGCCGGGCGAGGTTTCCGGCAAACTCACGGAAGTGACCGGGCTGGTGGAGAAGCCGCCCGTCGACGAGGCTCCGTCAAACAAGATCATTTCGGGCCGCTACATCCTGCAGCCGGAAGTAATGCACATGCTCGCAGCACAGGAAAAGGGTGCGGGAGGGGAAATCCAGCTGACTGACGCGATGGCGCGCATGATCGGCAGCCAACCATTCCATGCGCTCACTTTCGACGGCCGCCGGTTCGATTGCGGCAGCAAGACCGGTTTCGTCGAGGCGACGCTGGCAATCGCGCTCGAGCGTGAGGACATGGGCGAGGAAGTGCGCACGATGGCGGAGCGTCTGCTGGACGGGTCGTGATCCCGACACCCCCATTCATCGAGGCGATCGGGCTCACCGGCCAGCAAGCGGTGACTTTGGCCGTTCTTGTGGCGGTCGTCGGGGCCCTGATACTGGACCGGTTCCGCGCCGACGTCGTCGCGCTCACCGGAGCGGCGGTCCTGCTGATGACCGGCGCAGTCAAGCCCTCGCAGGTCGAAGTCGCCTTCGCCAGCCCGGCGATCATCGCACTCGCGTCGCTGTTCGTGATCGCCTACGCGATGGAAAGGTCGGGCCTACTCGACCTGGCAATTCGCGGGGGCGTCTGGCTGGCCCGCAAGGCTGGCGCGAGCGGGATCTGGGTCGTCATGACCATCTGCGGCGCGGTGTCGGCATTCCTTAACAACACGCCCATCGTCGTGCTCGCCGCCCCCGTCATCCGCGATGTTTCGACCAGCGTCGGCCTCGACCCTCGCCGCTATCTCATGCCGCTGTCCTATCTCACGGTCCTCGGCGGCTGTTGCACCTTGATCGGAACTTCGACGAACCTGCTTGTCAACGACATGGCACGGGCGAGCGGCAGCGCGACTTTCTCCATGTTCGAGATTGCGCCAGTTGGCATTTCGGTGGCGCTGGCGGGCGGGGCGTTTCTGTTCTTCTTTTCCGCGCGGCTGATCCAGTTCGACAGCCCGGCAGAACCTCCATCGACACCTGCAGCGTTGCTGCCGCGACACGGCGACCAGTCGGCCTCGATCGGCAACGCCGAGGTGTTCGCCCCGCAACACCGGTTCCGCCCCTGGCGCGCGCTTGCTTCGCTGACGGTCTTCATCGGCGCGGTCGCCGCGGCATCGATGGGCGTTGCGCCGATCGCCGCGACTGCCTTCGCCGGCGCGGTTTTGCTGATCCTCATCAAGGTGATCGACGCCGACGAAGCATACCGCGGCCTACGCCCGGAAATCCTCATGCTGATCGCCGGCATGGTGGTGATCGGGGTAGCGATCGAGGAGACAGGACTGGCCGGGGCGGCGACCGACCGGCTGGTGGGTGGCATCGGCCCGCTGGGCCCGCTGTTCGCGCTGATCCTGTTCTATGGAGCCGCGCTTCTGCTCACCGAGATTCTGTCCAACGCAACCGTGGCAGTGTTGCTCACTCCCGTGGCAGTCAGCCTGGCCGAGGGCCTGGCGGTCAGCCCCAAGCCCTTCGTGGCTGCCGTGATGATTGCCGCGAGCGCCGCGTTCGCCACCCCGTTCGGGTATCAGACCAACGCGCTCGTCTATCAGCTCGGCAAGTACCGCTACATGGATTTCGTGCGCGTCGGCCTGCCGCTCGACCTGATCACCTGGGCGGCCGCCTGCGTTACGATCCCAATATTCTTTCCCTTCTAACTGGCGGCCTTGATCCGCAAGGGCAGCGATTTCAGCCCGCCGACGAAAGTCGAGTTCGATCGCTTCGCCTCGCCCGCCAGCTCGACGGTGTCGATTCGGTCGAGCAGTTCCTCGAACAGGATGCGCATCTCCAGCCTGGCAAGGTGCAGGCCGAGGCACTTGTGCGCGCCCGCTCCAAAAGCGAGGTGGCGGTTGTTCTCGCGCGAGGCGTCAAAGCGGCGTGGGTCGTCGAACTGCGACGGGTCGTGATTGGCCGCGACGTAGTTGATCATGATCCAGTCGCCCTTGGCGATCTTCTGCCCGCCGATTTCGGTATCCTCGGCCGCAGTGCGCATGAAATGCTGCACGGGGGTGGTCCAGCGGATCGATTCCTCGACGATTCCCGCGAGAAGCGAGCGGTCAGCCTTTACCTTGGCCCATTGCTCGGGGTCCTGCGCCAGCGCGAGCATCGCGCCCGCCGTGCTGGCGCTGGTGGTGTCGTGGCCAGCCGCAGCGACGATGATGTAGTACCCCATCATGTCGCGGTCGTTGAGCGCCTCGCCATCGACGGTCGCGTTCGCGATCGTACTCGCCACGTCGCCGGTCGGGTTGGCGCGCTTTTCTGCCGTCAGCTTGGCGAAATAAGCCTCGAAATCCTTGACCGCCCCCGCGACAATCTGGGTGATGACCTCGGGCGGGAGGTCCTTCATGCCCGACTGGTTAAGGTCTTCGTCCTGACCGCCGAACATCTGCTGGGTGAGCATGAGCATCCGCGGCTCGTCTTCCTCGGGCACGCCCAGGATCTGCATGACCACGTGCAGCGGATAGGGTGCGGCGACCGTCTTGCAGAAGTCGACCTCCTCCCCGCCCGTAAGCAGCCGATCGACCGCCGCGCGTGCGATGGTGCGGATTTCGTCCTCCAGCCCGCGCAGGTTCTTGGGCATGAACCAGTCCTGCGTCAGCTTGCGGTACTTCATGTGCGTGGGCGCATCGAAGGTGACGAGGCTGGCCACCATATGCTCGCTGCCGCCGGAGAACTTCTTGGCGAATTCGATTCCGTCGGTGGTGCTGAACACCACCGTATGCGGATTGTTGAGAAAAAGGGCGTTCTCCTTCGAGACGCGCATCATGTCCTCGTAGCGGGTGAGCAGCCAGAACGGCGGGTGCAGGCCAGGTTCGGCAGCCTCGATCCGCGCCACCGGCAAATGCTCGCGCAACCAGTCGAAAGTGCCGAGCAGATGATCCCATTCGGCATAGGCCCTGGGATCGATTACCTCCCGGGCAACTTCGGGTGGAGCGATGTTCGAGACAGCGGTAGCCATAGTCATGCCTCCTGAGTGGCGCGCGCCCGATATTCGTCCTTGAGCTTTCGCTTGTAGAGCTTGCCATTGGCCTCGCGCGGGAGTTCGGCGCGGAAATCTATCTCGCGCGGCAACTTGAGCCGGGCAAGCTTGGTGCCAAGGTAGTCGAGCAGTTCCGCTTTGAGGCCTTCACCGGCGCTTCCCATGTCCGCTGGCTGGACGACTGCCACCACCCGCTCTCCCATGTCGGGGTCTGGCGCGCCGATCACCGCGGCGTCGGTTACCTTGGGGTGCGTAATCAGCAGGTTTTCGATCTCCTGCGGGTAGATGTTGACCCCGCCCGAGATGATCATGTTGCTGCGACGGTCTGTCAGATAAAGGAAACCGTCCTCGTCGAGCTTGCCGATGTCGCCCAGCGTGGTCCAGCCTTTCTCGTGGGTGGCTTCGGCCGTCTTTTCCGGGTCGTTATGATAGGCGAACTGGTTCTCGTTTTCGAAAAACACGACGCCTTCGTGGCCTACAGGCACTTCGTTGCCCTCGGCATCGCAGATGTGCGGCACCCCCATGATAGGCTTGCCGACCGATCCGGGATGATCGAGCCACTGTTGCGAGGTGAGGAAGGTCATCCCGTTCCCCTCACTGCCAGCATAGTATTCGAGGATGATCGGCCCCCACCACTGGATCATCGCCTGCTTGACATCGACCGGGCAAGGTGCGGCGGCGTGGATGGCCCGCTTGTGGCTCGACAGATCATACTTGCTACGCACATCCGGCGGCAGCTTGAGCATGCGCACGAAGTGGGTCGGCACCCACTGGCTGTCGGTCACTTTGTACTTCTCGATGGCGGCAAGCGCCGCCTCCGCGTCGAACTTCTCCATCACCACGACGGTGCCGCCCAGGCTGTGCGCCGTCATCGTCCAGCGGAACGGAGCAGCGTGGTAGAGCGGACCAGGTGACAAGTAGACGACGCTCCCATCCGTCGGCCAACCGAAGGCATGGGCGGCCAGCATCAGCAGCGGCGAAACCGCCATGTGATCGGGATCGGGGGGGCTGACCGGCTTGATGCCTTTCGGGCGCCCGGTGGTGCCGGAGCTGTAGAGCATGGCCAGCCCGAGCGATTCGTCGGCGATCGGCTCGGCCGGCATACCGGCGAGAACGGCGGCGGCATCCGCGTCGGTGTCGAACACCAGTTGTTCGACTTGCGGTGCGAGGCTCCGGAGTTCGGCGAGCCGCTCGGTGAACTGCGCCGAGCTTATTAGCAGTTTCGCACCACTGTCCTCGAGGATGTAGGCCACCTCATCGGCCGTCAGATGCGTCGAGATCGGTACCAGGATCGTGCCCGCACGCTGGTTGCCCCAGGCAATCTCAAGGTATTCGGAACGGTTCTCGAGCCAGAGCCCCACCGTGTCGCCCGGACCGATGCCCCGGCTGCGAAAAAGCTGCGCAACGCGGTTGGCAGCCGCCTCCATCTCGCCGAAGGTCACCACCTTGCCGCTGGAGGCCATGATGATTGCCGGATGGTCCGGCCTGGAAAGTGCGTGAGTCGTCGGATGCATCTTGTTCTCCCATCGGGGAGACTAGTTTCATGTCGCAACCGAGCAAGCGAAAAGGGGCGGCGAGATCAAGCTCGCCGCCCCTTTTTTCGCCCTCTCCCGAAGGGCCGCGCCTGCCGTTTTCAGTCAGGCGATAATAGCGTGCGCTCAGCGAGCGGCGAGCGCCGTGCCGCCAGCACGGCCGGTTTCCGCCATGTAGGGAATCGGATTGACCGCCTCGCCCGATACCCGGACCTCATAGTGCAGGTGCGGACCGGTCGAACGGCCAGTGGTGCCGACGTAACCGATAATGTCGCCCTTGTTGACGTGCTGGCCGGCGGCAACCGCCAGGCGGCTCATGTGAGCGTAGCGGGTTTCAAGGTCGCTGCCGTGTTCGATCGCGACATAGAGGCCGTAGCTCGAAAACCAGTCGGCCCGCTCCACCTTGCCGTCAGCGGTGGCGTAAACGGGGGTTCCGACAGGCGCGGCCAGATCGATACCCTTGTGAGCACGCATGCCGCCCAGAACGGGGTGAGTGCGCATGCCATAGCCGCTGCTGGTCGAGCCGACGGCCAGCGGAGCGCGCGAGGGAATCGACACGCCCTTGGTGGGCGCGGTCGGAGTGGAGATCGAAGTCGGGCCACCCTGATCGAGCGAGCGCCAGGTCGAGAAAAGCTGCTTGAACTGCTCGTCGGTGCCCGAAACGCCTGCGGCCTTGGCCTCGCGCACTGGAGCGGCGATATCGGCCGCGGCAGCGCTGGCGTTCGCAAAGGCCGGCGAAGCGCCGATCGTGAAAAATGCGCCAAGCGCTGCGGCTGCGGCGACGATCCGACGCTGGAAAAGGCTTGCGACCAAAATACCCGTCCTTTTTTCATGCGACACCCCCCCGGGCGCCGCAGCGAACCCATTGCGAAAGCGCGCAAAAGCGGCCTTGCAACATTTTTTTGAGACTGATCGGAACCCCCCGCCGTCTCGTGGATTATGGACTAACCGCGAGAAAGTTTACGAAGCAAGCGCGGCGCACGCTGTCAGCGATAAACCGGCTGCCGAACGCGCTGAGTCGTTGAACGGAGGCTTCAGCCCGCCGCGGAAGTGCCTGCGGACTAGCGAAATCCAGTAGCTTTCCGGATGGACGTCCCGTTTCCGGGCGCATTCGGCGAAATGTCTTGCACCCGCCGCGACGTGACGAATTTCGTCGTCAAGGATTCGCTCGAGGATTCGCACCCCCGCTTCATCACCCTGGGCGCGAACCCGCGCGAGCGTTGCGGGAGTCACGTCCAGCCCTCGTGCTTCAAGCACCATTGGCACGATGGCGAGGCGCGCCGCCACATCGTGCGCCGTTTCTTCGGCGGCCTGCCAGAGCCCATCGTGAGCCGGCAGTTCCCCGTATCCGCTGCCCATTTTAGCCAGATGCCGGTCGATAAGCGCGAAATGCATGGCTTCTTCGCCAGCAATGGCCAGGAAGTCCGACATGAACTCTTCGCCCATCTCCCTGCCGAACCGGCCCGCCATGTCGAGCGCAAGGTCGATTGCTACGAATTCGATATGCGCCAGCGAGTGCCAAAGCGCGCGTCGCGTCCGCTCCGAGCCGCCCTTGCCTCGCTTGGGCATCCGGTTCGGCGGCAGCAGCTCGGGCCGCGCCGGACGGGTTGGCCGCTCCGGCATCGGCTCGTCGAAAACAAACTCGAGCCGCCCAAGCCGCCAGTCTCGAGCGACGCGGCGCGCAGCCATGATCTTGGCATGCGGTTCGGCGATTAGGAGCGCGGTGCGGATGGCTCCGCCGACGCTCTGCCTGGTCCTCACAAGCTGCGCGCCGCGTCGAGCACTTCGTTGGCGTGGCCCTTGACCTTTACCTTGTCCCAGATGCGCGCGATGCGGCCTTCTGCGTCGAGCAGGTAGGTCGTGCGGACCATGCCGATGAACTTCTTTCCGTAGAGCTGCTTCTCGGTCCAGATGCCGAGCGCATCGGACAGGCCGCCCTCGGCAGCATCGGTGGCGAGCGGCACGGCAAGAGACTGCTTGGCGATGAACGCCTGGTGTTTCGCTGGCGGGTCCTTGGAAACTCCAAGCAGTGCAACGCCCGCTTTGGCGAAGTCATCCGCGAGAGCGGTGAAGTCCTTGGCCTCGGTGGTGCAGCCCGGGGTGTTGTCCTTCGGGTAAAACCAGATGACCGCCGGCCGACCCTTGAAATCCGAGGGGCGGATGGTCGCGCCGTCAGGTGTCTCGAGGGCGATGTCGGGCATGAGATCGCCCACGGATGGTCTGCTCATGTCTATATGTTCTCCAGCGGTTCGCCGAACGAATCGGCCCATGCAGCGGCCACGTCCTGCCGCGCGGCGCCGAATGCGTGCAAGAGCGAGGGCAAATCCGCGTGACCGCATGCCTCGGCAAGCGCCGCGGCGGGTGCGGGCGGCGGTTCGGCGAGGTCCGGCGCGAGCAGGCGGCCTGCGACGAGCATCCTGGTCATCAGCGCCAACGATTCGCGCAGACCTTCGGGAACGAGGCCCTTCGCCCGAAGTGCGTCCACTGCATTGCCCAGATCGGGATCGAAAGCTGTTCGCTCGCGCAGTTGCAGGAAGTGAACCAGGAATTCGAGATCGACGAGGCCGCCGCGCGCAAGCTTGGCGTCCAGCACTCCCTGCGCCGGCTTGTGCGCGGCCATCTCCGCGCGCATGCGCAACACGTCTTCGCGCAAGGTCGCCGGGTCGCGCGGCTGTCTCAGCACGCCATCGATGATCGCCTGCAGCTCAAGGCGAGCTTTAGCGCTTCCGGTAAGGGGGCGTGCCCGGGCGAGCGCCATGTGCTCCCACGTCCACGCTTCTTCGCGCTGGTAGCGCGCAAAACTGTCGAAACTCACCGCCAGCGGTCCCTGCGTCCCTTGGGGCCGGAGCCGGGTATCGACCTCGTACAGCGCGCCTTCGGCGGTCGGGACGCTCAGTCCCGCGGTAACGCGCTGCGCGAGCCGGTTGAAATAGTGCGTTACGCCCAACGGGCGCCGACCGTCCGATTCCCCGGCGAAAGTTCCGGTGAAGAGGTAGATCAGGTCGAGGTCCGAGGCATGGGTGAGCGTTCCGCCGCCCAGCCTGCCCAGCCCCAGCACCACCAACTCGCCGCCCGGGACACGCCCGTGCACCGCCTCGAACTCCGCGACGGCAGCCGACTGCACCGTCTCCAGCGCCGCTTCGGCAGTGCGCGACAGCGCTTGGCCGATTGCGAGCGGATCGTGCACCGCCGCCACCGTCTGCAGGCCGAGCGCGAAGCGCATCTCGCCGGTCACTCTCCTCACCTGGTCGAGCCGATGCTCGTAATCGTTGCGGTCGTTGCCGATGCGCATGCGCCGGGCGACTTGTTCCACCGGTCCGGGCAGATCGAGCGCCCGCCGGTCGATCAAGGTATCGAGCAGTTCCGGCCGGCGGCCGAGTTCATCGGCCAGCGTCGGCGCCAGCACCAGGATGCGAACCAACTGGTCGAGAAGCGCCGGCCGCTGGACCAGCAGGTTGAACAGGTTGATCGCACTGGGGGCAGCTGCAAGCACCCGCTCCCACCGGTTCAAAGCCTGGTCGGGTTCAGGGGCTGCGGCGAGTCGCTCGAGCAGGGCGGGAAGGAGAGTTTCGAAGGCGGCACGTGCGGGTTCGGAACGCAGCGCGCGGATTCGGCCATCGCTCCAGCCAGCGATGCGCTCGGCTACCCTGTCCGGCTCGGCGAAGCCGAAATCCCCCAGCCGCGCGGCCAGAGCATCCCCGCGTGCGGGAATGCTTGTACCGGAATCATCTTCATCGATCAGGGAATCGTAGCGAGCAGCGACCGCTTCGGTAATCGCGGCGAGCTCTTCCAGGAGCGCACTTGCGCTCATCCCTTCCAGATTCGCGACGTTCTCAAGGTCCTCGCCCGCGGGCAGGACGTGGGTCTGCTGGTCCCCGACCATCTGCAAGCGGTGCTCGATCGTGCGCAGCCGATCGTACGCCTCGCCCAGTGCACGAGCATCCTCGCGCTCGACGATTCCCGCTGCGGCGAGCGCATCCAGCGCCGGCCGGGTACCGCGAGCGCGCAGCGAGGGATCGCGCCCCCCGTGAATCAGCTGGTGCGTCTGAGCGAAGAATTCCACCTCGCGGATCCCGCCGCGTCCAAGCTTGAGGTTAAAGCCAGGACCGGGAGACCGAGGGCCGGAATGACTGGCGCGAATACGCGCCGTAAGCCGGCGAACCTCGCCGATCGCCCCGAAGTCGAGGCTTCGGCGCCAGACGAACGGCCGGATCGCCGCGAGGAACGCCTCGCCCGCGTCGATGTCGCCAGCAGCCGCGCGCGCGCGAATGAAAGCGGCACGCTCCCACGCCAGGGCCGAGCTCTCATAATGCGACAGGGCGCCCTGGAGCGGGATGGCCAGCGGGCTGACCTCCGATGCGGGCCTGAGGCGCAGGTCCACGCGGAAGACGAAGCCATCGGCTGTCACCTCGCTCAGCAGCCGCACTATCTCGCGCGCATAGCGCTGCGCCGCCTCTCCCGCCTCGTCGCGCTCGCGCTTGGGCAGCCTAATCGGATCGTAAAGAAGGATGGGGTCGATGTCGGAACTGTAGTTGAGCTCGCACGCCCCGTGCTTGCCAAGCGCAAGCGCGATCATTCCGGCCGGATCCGCGCCAGGAACCCGCTGGCGAATGGCTGCCCGGATCGCCCTGTCGAGCGATCGATCGGCCAGGGCGGAAAGTTCTTCCGTCACCCGCGCCAGCGGGAATGCGCCGGCAAGATCGCCGATTGCGAGCGCGGCGGAGAAGGCCAGCCGTTCACGCCGCAGGGCACGCCCGACATCGTCAATGCCTTCGCCAGCCTCTCGCGCCCAGTGCAACGCCGCTTCCCCCTGACCCGCTGAAAGGAGATCCGCCAAGTCGGGCAATCGATCGAGGGCGTGCCCAAGGAACGGCGCATGGGCCCGCGCGCGTTCGATCGCTTCCTGCCAGTCCTGCGCCATGCGGCGGACTCAAGCCGATAGGCTCGTCTGGCGCAAGCGGCGCGATGTGCCGAACCCGAGCGGGTTGTGCGGCGCGGGTCAGCGTGGCAGGACCCGCGGAGCTCCCGCAAAAGCCGGAAAGGTCGCCGCCTTGCTCTATCGCCCGCTCGCCGCCATCGTCTTCTTTTCGCTGGCCCTGGCCGGATGCACGACCACCGCGCCCCCTGCGCCCGCCTCCATACCCGATGCGCGCGCGGCCGTCGCGCCATCCATCCCGCTGATGCAGGAAGTGACCAAGCGGCTGTCGGCGGACGATTTCGAAGGCCGGGCGCCGAGCACCGCCATCGAGCCCAAAGTGCTCGATTATATCGTGGCCGAATTCAAGAAGGCCGGCCTCCAGCCGGGTAACCACGGCGAGTGGCTGCAGGAAGTCCCCACCGTCGAGATCACCGGCAGCAACTACACCCCGCTGACCGTTTCCGGGGGCGCGAAGCCCCTGAGCTTCGCTTTTGGTGACCAGTACGTCGCAACCAGCTACCGCGTGACTCCGGTGACGAAGATCCAGGAAAGCCCACTTGTCTTCGTGGGCTACGGCATCAATGCGCCCGAGCTCGGCTGGAACGATTATGCCGGCGTCGACATGAAGGGGAAGACCGCGGTCATCCTGGTCAACGATCCGGATTACGCGATGGAAACGCAGGACGGCCTCTTCAAGGGGCGCCGGATGACCTATTACGGGCGCTGGACCTACAAGTTCGAGGAAGCCGCCCGCCAGGGTGCCGCGGCCGCGATCATCGTCCATGACACCTTCCCCGCCGCATACGGCTGGAATGTCGTCAACTCGAGCTGGACCGGCGCGCAGTACTACGTCCAGACGCCCAACGACGGGATGGACCAGACGATGGCAAACGGCTGGGTGCAGAAGCCCGTGGCCGAGGCGATCCTGGGTGCTGCGGGCAAGAACCTCGCCGCCCTCACCGCCGCCGCCCAACAGAAGGGCTTCAAGGCCGTGCCGCTCGGCCTCAATGTCAGCTTCGGGTTCGACAACGCAGTACGCAAGGCGACCTCGCACAATGTGATCGGCATCCTCCCCGGCACGACGCGCAAGGACGAATACGTGCTCTACTCGGCGCACTGGGACCATCTTGGCCGCTGCACGCCCGACAGCACGGGCGACGATATCTGCAACGGCGCGGTCGACAATGCGACCGGCGTAGGAGCGATTACCGCGCTCGCAGATGCCAATCATCGCGCCGGTCCGACCCCGCGCAGCCAGGTATTCATCGCGCTCACGCTCGAGGAATCGGGGCTGCTCGGCTCCGAATTCTACGCTCAGAATCCGGTCTATCCGCTGTCGCAGACGGTAGGCGGGGTGAACGTCGACGCGCTTCAGCCCGGCGGCAAGACGCGCGATTACTCGATGACCGGAGGCGACAAGTCGGAGTTCAACGACCTGTTCCGGCAGGTACTGGCCGAGCAGGGCTATGTGGAAGCGGCCGAAGAATCCCCGGAGAAGGGAAGCTATTACCGCTCCGACCACTTCAGCATGGCCAAGCGCGGCGTGCCGATGTTCGACCTCGGCCGCGGCAGCGACTTGGTGAACGGCGGGGTCGAAGCAGGCAGGGCGGCCGCCGACGACTACACCGTCAACCGTTACCATCAGCCGAGCGACGAGTGGTCGGATACCTGGGACTGGACGGGCATGACGGCCGACCTGGCGCTCTACTACCGGCTGGGCCGCCTGCTCGCGACGGGCACGACTTGGCCGAACTGGCGTGCCACCGATGAATTCCGCGCGATACGCGACAAGGACTGCGCCGCCAGCCCGGCGGGCTGCTGAACTGCCGCTTATGACCGCGACATTGCCGCCCGAATGGGCACCGCAGGACTGGCTGTGGATCGGCTTCCCGCACGACGCCGAGGAATGGCCGGAGGTACTTGGCCGCGCGCAGGAGCAGATCGCTGCTTTCGCCAATGCCGTTGCCGAAAGCGGCCAGCAGGTGAGGCTGCTGGTCCGCGACCCAGCCAACGAGGCCCGTGCGCGCAGTCTGGTGTCCGGCGCGGTGACGCTGGAACGGCGCTGCTTCGGGGACGTGTGGCTGCGTGATACCGGCCCCTTGGTGCGCTCGGACGGCACGGCTCTGCGCTGCCGGTTCAATGGCTGGGGCGGCAAATACCTGATGGAAGGCGACCAGGCCATCGGCGCCGAACTGGCGCGCGATGCAGGACTGCCGGTGACCGAATCGGACTGGATTCTCGAAGGCGGCGCGATCGACACCGATGGGACCGGGCTCGTCGTCACTACCGAGCAGTGCCTTCTCAACCCCAACCGCAATCCCGAACTTTCGCGCGGCGAGATCGAAGCGCGGCTTCGGCGTGACCTCGGCTTCGACCGGGTGCTGTGGCTGGGGGACGGGCTGCTCAACGACCACACCGATGGGCACGTCGATAACCTGGGCAGATTCGTCGGGCCGAACCGGATAGCCCTGCCGTGCGCCACCGGGCCGGACGATCCGAATGCTCGGATCTATGCCGATGCCAGAAGCCGCGCGGAGGCGTTTGGCGTTGAGGTGGCCGAGATTCCCTCGCCGGGCCTTGTGACCCGCGCCGATTTCATCGAGCCGGCCAGTTACGCCAACTTCGCGGTCACAACGAACCTGGTGGTCGTGCCGACTTTCGACTCGGTGCACGACGAGGACGGGGTTGCCGCGATTGCCGCGCTGTTCCCCGATCGCGCGACCGTTGGCCTGCCGGCAGACGCCGTTCTCGCAGGCGGAGGCGGTTTCCACTGTGCCAGTCAGCAGATGCCGCGACTCAGCAGCGGACTTTAACCCCGCCTTAGTCTTTCCGGTCGCAAGCTGCGTTCATGGCAAGAGCTGTCGCCCGCGTCCTGACGACCGAATCGCCGATGTGCGAGATCATCCGGTTTCTGCTCGCGACGGCCTGTCCGCTCGCACTCATTTTCGCCGGGCGCGCGCTGCCCTTCTAGGCAGTTGCCAGCTTCAGCACGGCTCCGCCCGCGGCCAGGCCGAGCATGCCGCCCGCAATCCAGCGCCAGGCTGTCGGGTCGATGCGCCCAAACGCCCGCGCGCCCGCCCAGTTGCCGATAAACACCGCCGGGTAGAGACCAAGCGCGATGGCCGCCTCCCGCCACGTCGCCACGCCGAGCACGATCGCCGTGAGAGCGCCCGCTGCCTGCGTAACCATGAACACCGACATCATCGAAGCCCTTGCGATGGCCGGGGGTATCGGCCGCCGGACGTAGTAGGGCACCACCGGCGGGCCGGGCATGCCGGCAAAGCCAGTGAGGACCCCCGCGGCAAGACCCGTCGCCACCGTCTCGCCGCGCGCGGGCTTCGCATGCGGACGTGGCGGCAGGAGGACGGCGACAAACGCGCCAAGCGCGATCAAGGCTATCAGCAGCCGCGCGACCGGGGGGGATATGGCCGACAGGCCCAGCACGCCGAGCGGTATTGCCACAAGCGCCGCTGCGGCGATGACCCAGGCCGAGCGCTCGCTTTCGGATACCTGTTTCCGCAGGCTCACGAGACTGATGGCGAACCCGAGCCAGTTGGCCGAGACGACGGCCTCCACCGGCGGGATTGCCAGTCCGAGTATCGGGACCAGTAAAATGGCCATGCCGAAGCCCGCCAGCCCGCGCACGAAACCTGCAACGAGCGCGGCGGCGATACCGGTGGCTATCGCTGCCGCGGTCAGGCCAAGGATCATCGGCGCAGAATCACTGCCCCAATCATCGAGCGGCAGCGAGATCCGGCGGGGTCGCCTCGCGCTTCAGCAATGCGATGGCCTCGTCGAGCGAAATTACCTTCTGGTGCTCGGCCCCCAGGGTACGGAGCGCGACGGTGCCCTCCTCGGCCTCGCGTTTGCCGACCACCAGGAGATGCGGGACTTTTGCGAGGCTGTGTTCGCGCACCTTGTAGTTGATCTTCTCGTTGCGCAGGTCCGATTCGACGCGAATTCCGGCCGCCTCGAGTTGGGTGACAACCCGCTGCGCATAGTCATCGGCGTCGGAGACGATCGTCGCCACCACCGCCTGGGTCGGGGCGAGCCAGACCGGCAGCTTGCCGGCGAAATGCTCGATCAGGATGCCAATGAAGCGCTCGTATGAGCCGAAAATCGCCCGGTGCAGCATGACCGGACGGTGTTTCTCACCGTCTTGTGCAACGTATGACGCATCGAGACGCTCCGGCAGCACTCGGTCGGACTGGATCGTGCCGACCTGCCAGGTGCGGCCGATCGCATCGGTCAGGTGCCATTCCAGCTTCGGCGCATAGAAAGCGCCTTCCCCCGGCAGCTCTTCCCAGCCGTATTCCTCGGTAGCGAGACCCGCATCGACCACCGCCTGGCGCAGCTCGGCCTCAGCCTTGTCCCAATCTGCGTCGGAGCCGTAGCGCTGCTCGGGCCGCAGGGCGAGCTTGACCGAATAAGTGAAGCCGAAGTCGCGATAGATGCCGTCGGCCAGCTCACAGAACTTGCGCACTTCCTCGACGATCTGGTCCTCGCGGCAGAAGATGTGCGCGTCGTCCTGCGTGAACTGGCGCACCCGCATCAGACCGTGCAACGCGCCGTGCGGCTCGTTGCGGTGGCAGCAGCCGTTCTCGTAAATGCGCAGCGGCAGGTCGCGATAGGACTTCAGGCCCTGGCGGAAGATCAAGACATGCGCCGGGCAGTTCATCGGCTTCAGCGCCATCCACTGCGCCTCTTCCGACACCAGCGGTCCCTCGTCCTCGGTGTTGGGCACCTCATCGGGGATGACGAACATGTTCTCGCGGTACTTGCCCCAGTGGCCTGACTGCTCCCACTGGCGGGCGTCCATCACCTGCGGGGTCTTCACCTCGCGGTAGCCGCCGGCGTCGATCTTGCGGCGCATGTAGGCTTCGAGTTCGCGCCAGATTTGGTAGCCCTGCGGATGCCAGAACACGCTGCCGTGCGCTTCTTCCTGCAGGTGGAACAGATCCATCTCGCGGCCCAGTTTGCGGTGGTCGCGCTTGGCGGCTTCTTCCAGCCGGTGGAGGTGCGCGTCGAGCTGCTTCTTGTTGAGCCAGCCGGTGCCGTAGATGCGCGTGAGCTGCGCGTTGTTCTGGTCGCCGCGCCAGTACGCGCCGGCGACGCGCATCAGCTTGAACGCCTGCGGATCGAGCTTGCCGGTCGAGGGCAGGTGGGGCCCGCGGCACATGTCGAGCCACGCGCCCTCGCTGCCGGGCTGGCCCGAGTGATAGACCGTCAGTTCCTCGTTCTCGGGCAGTTCGGCCGCCCATTCGGCCTTGAACGTCTCGCCGTCGGCGCGCCATTTGTCGATCAGTTGCTGCCGGCTCCAGACCTCGCGCACGAGCGGCTTGTCGGCGCGGATGATCTCCCGCATTTTTTCCTCGATCGCCGGCAGGTCATCGACCGAGAACGGCTCGCGGCTGGCAGGCGCCATGACGTCGTAATAGAACCCGTCGTCGGTCGCGGGACCGAAGGTGATCTGCGTGCCGGGCCACAGCGCCTGGATCGCCTCGGCGAGCACGTGCGCGTAGTCGTGGCGCGCCAGTTCGAGCGCCTCGGCCTCGTCGCGGCCGGTCACCAGCGCCACTTGCGCATCGCCCTCGAAGGGGCGGTTGAGATCGCGCAACTCCGCCCCCGAACCATGATCGACGCGCGCGGCCAAGGCCGCCTTGGCGAGACCCGGTCCGATCGCCGCGGCCACATCGGCGGGGGTGCTCCCCTGCGGCATCTCGCGAACGGATCCGTCGGGCAGGCTGATCTTGAGAAGCTCGGTCATCGTCACACTCGTTTCTTCGTCTGGCGCGCCCATGGCAGAAAGCCCGTGCGCGGCAAAGGCGTCAGGAAAACGAGAACCGGTTTCGGGAGCATGACGCCGCTCCACCCGAAACCGGGCGGCGGCGGTGCGCGGGTCTAGGCCGTCACCATCCGCCCCCGGCGCGCCGGGGTGGTGGTAGTCAAGGTAAGGCCGCAAGTGCGCTGCATCGCGGACGGATATATGCCCGGGAGGTTAACGGCTCAACCCTCGGTGAACACGCGCGCGCCGTGATTGGAGGCGAGCCGCCGCGTGTCGCTGTGCTTGCTGTCGCGGCGCCGGACCGTGTCGGCGAAGCGCCACTCGCAAGCTGCTTTCTCCTGCGTCAATTCGACCGCCATGTAGCCCCTGCGCGAGGTGTCGCACCACTTGAGCGGCGCGTTCGCTCCCACCAGCGCCCGGGCGAGCGCGGTCGGCTTGACGAACGGCAGGTAGCTTTCCGCGCCAGGCGAACTGACCGACGTGCCACCGAACTCGACTCCCGCCCCGCCCAGTTCGAACGCCCAGGCGTTATGACTGTCGCCCGAAAGCACCACGAGATTGGCGTCCGCATCGCGCGCCGAGTCGAGCAGGCGCTTGCGGGCTGCCGGATAACCGTCCCACGAATCCATGTTGAACGGGATGCCGGCCGCGGTCGCCGCCAGCAGGCCCGCCATCTGCTCTTGCGCCAGCTTGGCGACCTCGGGCGAGAGATCGAGCGAGACGGTCGGCGGCAGGAGCAGCGAGCCCATGACCACCTGCTGGACCAGCACCTGCCACTTGCGTCCGGACCTGACCGAGGATTTCATGGCGCCCGCCAGCCAGCGCTCTTGCGCCGGCCCCATCATGGTCCGCTTCGGGTCCATGTAAGCACCATCATGAAACGCCTTGAGCGCCGCCTGCGCCTGGTCGGGCGCCATGCCACGTACCACTCCCGACAAATCGAATTGCCTGTCGCGCGCGATGAGCCGTGTTTCGAGCCGGAACAGCGTCGCGAGATCGCCGATGTCATACTGCGCGTAGCTCTCGTCGCTGATCGGCAGCCACTCGGAGCGCGCCTGCATCGCGGCCTTCTTGCGCGCAGTCCACGTCCCCTCGGTTGCCGGCGTGTGATTCTCGGCCCCACCCTTCCAGGTGTCGTTTGCCGTCTCGTGATCGTCGAACACCGCGATCATCGCATAGAGCTGGTGCAACCGCAGGAGATCGGGATCGCTGCGGTAGCTGGCATAGCGCATGCGGTAATCGGCCAGGTGCACCGCCTCGCTCAGCGGCTGCGGGGTGCGTCCGGCTACACGCTGCTTTTCGGTCGGGTAGGTATCGTGATCGTATTCGTAAAGGTAGTCGCCAACGTGCACCGCCAGCTCGAAGGCGTCGTCCTCGGCCGCGTGGGCATAGGAATTGAAATAGCCGAAGCCGAGGTTGGCGCAGCTGAATACGGCCATCCGGAATTTCTCGGTCGCGCCTTCCGGCAAAGTGCGCGTGCGGCCGGTAGCGGAGATCGAGCCGTCCGGCGCGATGAAGCGGTAGTGGTACCAGGTGCCGGGCTTCAGCCCCTTTGCGTTTGCCTTGGCGCACCAGTCGCGCCGCGGTGAGGCGACTGCGCTGCCGCCGCTGGCGATGCGCGCGAAATCGGCGCTTTCGGATACTTCCCAGCGCAGCTTCGCGTCCTGTCCGGTCGCATAGCGGGTCCACAGCAGGACCGACCTCGCCGAAGGTTCGCCGCTCGCGACACCGTGGGTGAACCCTTGCGCCGTCTGGGCACGCAAGGGAGCCGCCGCCATGCCGAGGCCGACGATGCCCCCCGCAAGCAGACCGCGGCGATCGATGGCGATTCCGGGCGGTCCTGGCGGTTGCGATGACATAGCGCGGCGTCTCCCCGAGTGTTCGCAAATGCTTTTCGCAGGCTTGACTTCGCAGACAAGCGGCAAATGCCCGGTTGGACAGCGCGCGCCGGATTGTTAGGACCGGGTCCCGGAATCTGGAGCGAAGCCCAATGTTCAACCGTCTGTTCGTCGATCACCCGCGCTCCGTGGATGAAAACTACGTCGAGCATTTCGCGGTCGCATCGAAGTTCGGCTTGACGATGATTCGCGGCGGCATCTGCGCGCTGATCCATGCCCTGGTGCCCGGCTGGTGCGTCACGACGGGCAGCGACACCATCCAGCGCCTTAACCGCATCATGGTCGAGCAGCGCCGCGCAAAGGGGCGCGCGGTGATGGAGCTTCAAACCGTCGACTGGGTGATCTGACGGGCGTGGGCGAGATCGCGTTCCACTCGCTGCCAGACGGACGCCGGATCGCCTTCCGTCACAATCCGGGAGCCGGCCCGGCTCTGGTATTTCTTCCCGGCTACATGAGCGACATGGACGGCGGCAAGGCGACCGCCGTCATGGCCTGGGCGCAGGAGCGTGGGCGGGAATGCCTGCTGCTCGATTATTCCGGCTGCGGCCGATCGGAAGGTGACTTCGCGGACGGCACCCTCACGCGCTGGCGGGACGAAGTGCTCGCGCTGATCGAGGCGCAGGTCCGGGGCCCGGTCGTCCTTATCGGCTCGTCGATGGGCGGCTGGCTGATGCTGCTGGTGGCGGAACGGTTGGGTAACCGGCTCCACGCCCTCGTCGGCATCGCGGCCGCGCCCGATTTCACCGACTGGGGCCGGTCGGACGAGGACAAGGAAAAGCTCTCCGCGGGTGAAACCGTGTTCGACCCCAATCCTTACGGCCGCGAGCCGACCCCGATGCATCCCGGCTTCTGGGCCGATGCGCAGGCCAGCGGCCGCCTTGACGGCGAGATCGCACTCGACTGCCCGGTACGCCTTATCCACGGGATGGAGGACGAGGACGTACCGTGGGAAGTTTCCCAGCGGCTATGCCACGCGCTGCGTTCGCGCGATATTCAGCTCATCTTCGTGAAGGACGGGGATCACCGGTTGAGCCGCGAGCAGGATATCGCCTTGCTGCTGCGGACCATCGCCCCCATCTGAAGGCCGCTTGCCCATGCTGTCCGTTCTCGTCCCCCTGATCATGCAGGTCGGCATCGCGCCGACTACCGCGCCGGTCAGCGCCGTCCCGCCCGAGCTGCGCGACCGCCCCACCCGCAACGGCGGGACGCCCGATCGTCCGGCCAGCCAGGCGGCGATCGAGGTGTGCCTCGACAGCGCGCGGACCGACCCTGAAAAGGCGCGGGCGCTGGCCGAGGAGTGGGTTTCCCGCACGACCGGTTTGCAGCGCGCCGCGGGTCAACATTGTCTGGGCGTGGCGTCGGCCAACGAAGGCGACTGGGACGCAGCCGCAGCCGCCTTCCTCGCCGCGCGAGACGAGGGTGCCGATGGACCGTTCAGGGCCCGGATGGGCGAGCTTGCCGCCAGCGCGCTGCTTGCGCAAGGCAAGGCTGAAGAGGCGCTCGCCGCTCTCGATGCCGCGAAGAACGAGGCAGCGGGCGATACCGCGCTCGCCGGCACGACGGCGCTCGACCGGGCGACCGCGCTCGTCGCGCTGGATCGGATCGACGAAGCAGCAACGGCGCTTGCCGATGCGCGCGCTCTGGTGCCTTCGGATGCCCATGCCTGGCTCCTCTCCGCCACCCTGTCGCGCCGCACCGGCGATCTGGCGCTCGCCCAGACGCAGATCGAGCAGGCCGCTACCCTCGAACCGCGCGATCCTGCGATCGGTCTTGAAGCCGGCGTGATCGCCGCACTCGCGGGTCGTGACGACGCGGCGCGCAAGTCGTTCGAATCCGTCGTTGCCGCTTCGCCCGACAGCGCGCAGGGCGCGGCAGCGAAGCAATACCTCGCGCAGTTGGGTGAGCGATGATCCCCCTTACGGTCCTTGACCTGGTGCCGGTGCGCGAAGGCGGCACGCTTGCCGAATCCTACGCCGCCACCGTCAGTCTCGCGCAGGCTGCGGAGCGGCTCGGCTACAAGCGGTTCTGGGTGGCTGAACACCACGCGATGGACGGTATCGCCGGCGGCGCGACTTCGGTGGTGCTGGCTCACGTCGGCAATGCGACCTCGACCATCCGCATCGGCTCGGGCGGGATCATGCTGCCCAATCACAACCCGTTCGTGATCGCCGAGCAGTTCGGCACCCTCGACGCGCTGTTTCCGGGCCGGATCGACCTCGGCCTCGGCCGCGCGCCCGGCGCCGGGCCGGAACTTCAGCGCGCGCTGCGCAAGAACCTTCACCAGGCTGCCGAATTCTTCCCGCAAGACGTGGTCGAGCTGCGCGCGCTTTTGACCGGCGAGCCCGAGCTGCCGATCCGTGCGACGCCGGGCTATGGCGCGAACATCGAGATGTGGATGCTCGGATCGAGCCTGTTCGGCGCCAATCTCGCCGCGCAGCTTGGCCTGCCTTACGCGTTCGCCTCGCACTTCGCGCCCGACCATCTCGACGCCGCGCTGGCATTGTACCGCGAGCGCTTCCAGCCCTCGCGATGGCTCGACAAGCCTCACGCGATGGCCGCGATGACGGTGTTCGCCGCCGAAACCGACGCCGAGGCCGAGCTTATCGCCAGTTCGCAGCAGCAGAGCTTCGTACGCCTTCGCACCGGCAACCCCGGCAAGCTCCCGCCTCCGGTCGCCGGATACCGTGACACGCTGCCGATGCAGGCGCAGAGCCTGCTCGCCCATATCGGACAGGCCAGCGCGATCGGCGCGCCCGCCACCGTGCGCGAGGCGGTCGGGCGCTTCGTCGAACGAACGCAGGCGGACGAGATCATCGTTTCGGGCGCTGCGTTCGATCCGGCAGCGCGCGAGCGTTCCCTGGAGCTCACGATAGACGCGTTGCGGGGATAAAAGCATCGTTTGCCGTAGCGGCGGGAACGCGGCTTGCGGTTCATCCGGCAAAGGCCTAACGCGCCACATTGCTGCACGGTGCAGCAACATTGTAACACGGGCCCGCGTGCCTCCACTGGCTGCAACGGGCGGGCTCAGGAGCACGCAGGATGGCCGCCAAAGCCGACGATTCGAACCCGATCTCCCCTCGCAAGCAGGGAGGCGGAGATCGGCTCGCCGGCGCGCTGGCCGAGCGGATGGCCGCGTCGCTCCTGCCAGGCGACACCGCTTTCGCTCCGGAGCAGCTTCGCCAGGCCGCCGATTTTCTTCTCGAAGCGGCCGCCAGGCGCACCAGCGGCGAGCCGGTCGTAACCGTGGAATCCGCGGCCGAAGGGCGGCGCTTCATGCGCATCGCGCTGGTCAACGACGACATGCCTTTTCTCGTCGATTCGGTCGCGGCGACTGTCGCAGCCCACGGGGTCGCCATCGACCGGCTGGTCCACCCCGTCATCCCGGTACGGCGCGACGCGAACGGCGTCCTGACCGATCTGCCAGCCGGGCCTCCCAATGGCGACCCGCGCGAATCGATGATCTATCTCGAGACGCCGAGGCTCGACGCGCGCGAACGGCGTTCGCTGGATAACGACCTCGCGGTGACGCTGGCCGACGTGCGCGCCGCTGTCGCCGATTGGCCGAAGATGCGGGCGGCCATGCGAAACGATGCGGACGCGCTCGGCGACAGCGAGGGCGCGGAACTGCTGCGCTGGCTCGAAGGCGGAATGCTGACGCAGCTCGGCCACCTCACCCGCAAGCGGGACGGAGCGCAGACGAACCTGCTCGGCATCTGCCGAAAGAGCGCCAAGGCGATCCTCGCCGACCAGTCGTTCGAGCGCGCATTCGCCTGGTTCGAAGACGGCGGTCGCGCGCCGCTGATCGTCAAGGCCAACCGGCTGTCCAACGTCCACCGGCACGTCCCGCTGGACCTGTTCATCGTCCCGCTCCACGAAAACGGCAAGCTTGCCGCGCTGTCGGTGCACGCCGGAGTGTGGACGAGCGCGTCGCTCGCAACTCCCCCCGCGCAAGTGCCGCTGCTTCGCGCGCAACTGGCCGCGCTCAACGAGAAATTCGGGTTCGATCCGGCAAGCCACACGGGCAAGGCGCTGGTCCACGCGCTGACGGCGCTGCCGCACGACCTCATCATCGGCTTCTCGGACAACGACATCGAGCGGGTCGCCACCGCGATGATGAGCCTGGTCGACCGGCCCCGGCCGCGCCTGGTTCTGGTCGAGGCGCCGCTCTCGCGCCACCTGTTCGCCTTCGTCTGGCTCCCGCGCGACATGCTGTCGACACAGGTTCGCCTGCGCATCGCGAGCCTGCTTGAGGAAGGTGCCCAGGCCAAGGCGCTCGACTGGAGCCTGCAGGTCGAAGGCAGCACGCTGGCCATGCTGCGTTACGTCCTCGACTATCGCGACAACGCCGGAACAGTCGACAGCGAGCCGCTCGAGGCGGCGATCGAGGCGCTTCTGCGCGGCTGGGGCGAGGCGGTCGAAAGCGAACTCGCAACCGACGGAGACGCTGGCCGGGCAGCGGCGCTGGCGACCCGCTACGCAGACAGCTTCCCCACCCCGTACCGCACGACATACGGGGCCGCCGAGGCTGCGAGCGACATCCGGCGCCTGCGCCGACTGTCAATCGCCGAAAGCGAGAGCGACGGCAGCCGGGCGCTGCGCGGCGTGCGTCTCTATCGGAGCGAAAGCGACGAGGAGGGGCGCCTGCGCCTGAAGGTGTACCAGCATCAGGGCCTGCTGACTCTGTCGGATGCGGTCCCGGCGCTGGAGAACTTCGGCTTCGAGGTGATCGAGGAGCGAGCCACCCCCCTCGACGAGGGCCGCGTGGGCACGATCCACGACTTCATCCTCGCACACGGCAACGGCGAGTCCATTCCGCAGCTCCTCGAACGGGCCGAAGCGCTCGAGCAGGCGATCGCCGCGGTCCTCAACGGAGAGGCCGAGGACGACGCCTTCAACCGGCTTGTCGTCGGAACCTCGCTTTCCGTGCGCGAGGCGGACTGGCTGCGTGCCTTCTACCGTTACCTGCGCCAAGCCGGCATCGGCTTCACCATCCAGACGGTGGTCGATGCGCTCGGCCGCGCGCCGCAAGTCACCCGGTCGCTGGTGGCCCTGTTCGCCGCGCGCCACGACCCGGCTTTTTCCGGCGACCGCGACTTGGCTGCCGAAGAGCAAAACCAGGCTATTCGCCGAGGCCTGTCGCAAGTCGCCGCGATCAACGACGACCGTCTGCTGCGCCTCTATCACGCGACCATCGACGCCGTGCTGCGCACCAATGCCTTCGCCCCTGCCGCGCGCGAAGCGCTCGCGTTCAAGCTCGACAGCGCGCTCGTTCCGGGTCTGCCCAAGCCGCTGCCCTGGCGCGAGATCTTCGTCTACTCGCGCCGCGTCGAAGGGATTCACCTGCGCGCCGGGCCTGTAGCCCGCGGCGGCCTGCGCTGGTCCGACCGGCGGGACGACTTCCGCACCGAAGTACTCGGCCTGATGAAGGCGCAGCGGGTGAAGAACGCCGTCATCGTGCCGACCGGTGCCAAGGGCGGGTTCTACCCCAAGCAGCTGCCCGACATGGCCCGCGACCGCGAGGCCTGGGCGGCGGAAGGGCGCGCCAGCTACGAGGTGTTCATCCGCACGCTGCTGTCGGTCACCGACAACATCGTCGGCGACAAGGTGGTGCATCCCGATAGCGTCGTCATCCGCGATGGCGACGATCCCTACTTCGTGGTCGCCGCCGACAAGGGTACCGCGACGTTCTCCGACGTCGCCAATGCCATCGCGGAAAGCCGGGACTTCTGGCTGGATGACGCGTTCGCCAGCGGCGGTTCCAACGGCTACGACCACAAGGCGATGGGCATCACCGCGCGCGGGGCCTGGGTTTCCGTGCAGCGCCATTTCCTTGAAATGGGCGTCGACGTGCAGAAGGAGCCGGTCCGCGTTGCCGGTTGCGGAGACATGTCGGGCGACGTGTTCGGCAACGGCATGCTCCTGTCGAAGGCGATCAAGCTGGTCGCTGCGTTCGACCACCGGCACATCTTCCTCGATCCCGATCCCGATCCGGCGGCGAGCTGGAAGGAACGCAAGCGGATGTTCGGCCTGCCGCGCTCGAGCTGGGAGGACTACGATCCCAAGCTGATCAGCAAGGGCGGCGGCGTGTTCGCCCGCAGCCTGAAGACCGTCCCACTATCGAAGCAGGTGCGCGAGGCGCTGGGCGTCGACGCGGCCGAGATGGAGCCCGAGGCGCTGATCGCGGCGATCCTCAAAAGCCCCGTCGATCTCCTCTGGTTCGGCGGCATCGGGACGTATCTCAAGGCGTCTACCGAGAACAACGCGCAGGTCGGCGACCCGGCGAACGACCCGCTGCGGGTCGATGCCGCCGACGTCCGCGCGAAGGTGATCGGTGAAGGCGCCAACCTCGGTGTCACGCAGGCAGCCCGGATCGAGTTCGCGCTGGGGGGAGGACGCATAAACACCGACTTCATCGACAACTCCGCCGGTGTCGATTGCTCGGACAACGAGGTGAACATCAAGATCGCGCTCGCGGCCGCCAAGCGCGAGGGGGAGCTGACCGAGCCCAAGCGGATCAAGCTGCTCGAAGCGATGACCGACGAGGTCGCGCAGCTCGTGCTGGAGGACAACCGGCTGCAGGCGCTGGCCCTGTCGATAGCCTCGCGCGGGGGCGCCACGGCGGTCGGTTCCCACACGCGGCTGATTGAGGCGCTGGAGGATCGCGGGGCGCTCGATCGCAAGACGGAAGGCCTTGCCGAGGGCGACGCGCTGGCCCGCCGGGCTTCCGATGGCATCGGGCTTACCCGGCCGGAACTTGCGGTGCTGCTGTCGTCGGTCAAGCTGGTGCTGCAGTCCTCGATCGAGGCCAGTCCGCTGGCGGAGGACCCGCTGCTGGAAGACACGCTGCTCGCCGCCTTCCCCGAGCCGATGCGGGGGCCTTATCGCAAGCAGATCCTGGGCCACCGGCTGCGGACCGAAATCGTGGCGACCAAGCTCGCCAATCGCATGGTCAACCGCCTGGGACTGGTGCACCCGTTCGAGCTGGCCGAAGAGGAAGGCGCCGGGCTCGCCTCGGTCGCCGGCGCCTTCGTGGCCGCCGAGCGGCTGTTCGGTGCGCCCGCCCTGTGGTCCGCGCTCGAAACCGCGGCGATGCCCGAAACGGCGCGCTTGATGTTGTTCGAACGGATGGCGGCAGCCATGCGCGGGCAGATGGCAGACCTCTTGCGAGCGGGAGGAAGTGCGTGCGAACCTTCGCGACTGGTGGACGAACTGGCCGGCGGCGTCGAGGAGCTGTCGGCGGCGGCCGACCGCCTGCTCGCTCCCGAATCGCGCCAGCAGTCGGCGCGGCTGAAGGCGATGTTCGTCGAAGCAGGCGCGCCGGAGCCGCTCGCGGCGCAAGTGGCGCACCTGTTCGATATCGACGGCGTCGTCGGGCTGGCAGGTCTTGCCGGCCATGCGGGGATCGCGCCCATGGCGCTCACGGGCGCATTCACCCGGCTGGGTGAACGGCTCGGTCTCGACTGGGCGCAGGGCACCGCCAAGTTGATGAACCCGTCTGACGTGTGGGAACGCCTGCTGGTCGCCGGCCTGGCGCGCGATTTCCAGCAGATGCGGCTCGACTTCCTGCGCCGCCTGTCGCGCAGAAAGGATGGCAAGACCGATCCGGCAGCGACAGTCGATGCCTGGACCGATGAGCATCGCGACGAGATTCGCCAGTTCCGCTCGATGATTGGCCGCGCGCAAGGGCAGAGCCCGGTGGCTCCCGCCATGCTCGCGCAGATCGCCAGCCAGGCGCGCAACCTGCTCGGGCGCTAGCGCGTTCGCTTGACGGCGCCGCTGTTTGCGGCAAGTCCGCGCGCATGGACAGTGAGCCCCAGCGCGCGGACATCGTCATCGTCGGCAGCGGCCACGGCGGCGCACAGGCGGCGATCGCGCTCCGCCAGCAAGGTTTCGAAGGCTCGATCATGATGATCGGGCGCGATCGCTCGCCCCCTTACGAACGTCCGCCTCTGTCGAAGGAATATCTCGCCCGCGAAAAGCCGTTCGAGCGCATCCTCATTCGTCCGCCCGCCTTCTGGGACGAGCGGGAGGTGACCCTGCGCCCCGGCACCGTGGCGACCGCAGTCGATCCGTCGGCCCATACCATCAAGCTCGCTGGTGGCGGTGAGGTTGGATACGGCAAGCTGGTCTGGGCCGCCGGGGGCGATCCGCGGCGGCTGTCTTGCGCCGGCGCGGACCTGTCCGGCGTCCACGCCGTGCGCGACAAGGCCGATGCCGACCGCATCATGGCTGAGCTCGATAACGGTGCGAAACGGGTGGTTGTCGTGGGCGGTGGCTATATCGGTCTCGAGGCTGCCGCAGTGCTGACCAAGCTCGGCTGCACGGTGACCCTGCTCGAGGCGCTGCCCCGCGTACTGGCGAGGGTGGCGGGCGAGCCGCTCAGTGCGTTTTACGAGGACCAGCACCGTGCCCACGGCGTGGACCTGCGGCTGGGCGCGACCGTCGATCGGATCGAGGGCGAAAACGGCTGGGTCAGGCGGGTCGTTTTGGAGGACGGGGAGGCAATCGCCTGCGACATGGTCGTGGTCGGTATCGGCATCGTCCCCGCCGCAGGGCCGCTGATCGCTGCGGGTGCGGCGGGCGCCAACGGAGTCGACGTCGATGAATTCTGCCGGACTTCCCTGCCCGACATCTACGCCATCGGCGATTGCGCCGCGCACGCGAGCCGATGGGCGGCTGGCGCGGTCATCCGCCTCGAATCGGTGCAGAACGCGCACGACATGGCGACCACGGTGGCCAAGCATATAGCAGGCTTGGAAGAGCCCTATGGCGCTTTCCCCTGGTTCTGGTCGAACCAGTACGATCTCAAGCTGCAGACCGCCGGACTCTCGCTCGGTTACGACGAGGCGGTTCTGCGCGGAGATCCCGCAGACGCGAAGTTCTCGCTGGTGTACCTGAAGGAAGGCCGCGTCATCGCGCTCGATTGCGTGAATGCGACCAAGGACTACGTCCAGGGCCGCAAGCTGGTCGAAGCGCGCGCGGCGCCGGACCGGGGCCTGTTGGCCGATCCGGCAGTGCCGCTCAAGGAGCTGCTGTAAGCTCGCCCAGTGCCCAGCGGGCTGCCTCCGCGACGACGGGATCAGGGTCGGCCGCCAGTGCCCCGACGGGCTCGACAAGCGAGGCGTCCCGCGAATTTCCGGCCGCGACCAGGCAGTTGCGCACGAAGCGGTTTCGCCCGATCCGCTTGACAGGGCTGCCCGAGAACAGCGCGCGGAATCCCGCGTCGTCGAGCGCCAGCAACTCGGCGAGCCGGGGCGCGGCCAGCTCCGCGCGCGGCAGGAATGCCTTGTTCGTAGCCGCCACGCTGGCGAACTTGTTCCAGGGACAAACCACCAGGCAATCGTCGCAGCCGTAGATCCGGTTGCCCATCGCCTTGCGGAACTCGTGCGGAATCGGACCGGCATGCTCGATGGTGAGATACGAGATGCAGCGCCGCGCATCGAGCTGGAAGGGCGCGGGAAAGGCGGCGGTGGGGCAGGCGTCCTGGCACGCGGTGCACGATCCGCAGCGATCCGGGTGCGGCTCATCCGGGAAGAAATCGATCGTGGTGTAGATCGCCCCCAGGAAAAGCCACGAGCCGTGCTGGCCGCTGACCAGGTTGGTGTGCTTGCCTTGCCAGCCGAGGCCGGCCGCCGCGCCGAGCGGCTTTTCCATCACCGGCGCGGTATCGACAAACACCTTGACCTGCTGGCTGGGCGCTTCGGCAACCAGCCAGCGCGCAAGCCGCTTGAGCGCCTTCTTTACGGTATCGTGATAATCGCGTCCCTGGGCATAGACCGAGATGCGCGCCCGGTCCGGCGCTCCGGCAAGAGCCAGCGGATCGGCGGCGGGCGCGTAGCTCATGCCGAGCGCGATCACGCTCCTTGCCTCGCTCCATAACCCCTGGGGCGACGCACGCTCCGCCATGCGGCTCGCCATCCACTCCATGGACCCGTGGCGCCCCTGGTCGACGTATTGCTGCAGCCGTGCCGCGCGCGCAGCGTCGGGCGCGGCCGAGGCGAAGCCCACTGCCGCGAACCCCTCGACGTGGGCCTGCGCCATCAACCGCTCGCGCAATTCACCGAGGCCTTGCTCGTTAACCAAACTTGGGGTTGCTCCCGTTCACGCCGCACGGTTAACGCCGGACGCATGAACGCTCCGCTAAGCGCTTCGCTTCCTCCCGGCAACTTGGCCGAAGCGCCTTCGGGTCCGCTGGCGATCGAGGCCATCGGCCTCGTCAAACGCTTCGAAGGCACGCTCGCGGTCGATGGAGTGGACCTCGCGGTGCCGCAGGGCGCAATTTATGGCGTGCTCGGCCCCAATGGCGCGGGCAAGACCACGACGCTGCGCATGCTCCTGGGCATCATCGACCCGGACGAAGGGGTGCGGCGCGTGTTCGGGCACGAGCGCCCGCACGACATCGCGCGGCTGATCGGCTACCTGCCCGAGGAGCGCGGGCTCTACCCATCGATGAAGGCGGACGAGGCAATTGCCTTCCTCGGGGCGCTGCGCGGAGTGCCGCTCGCGGAGGGACGCCGCCGGGGCCGGGAACTCCTCGAGGAGCACGGCCTGGGTCACGCCGCCGACAAGACCATCCGTCAGCTTTCCAAAGGCATGGCGCAGACCGTCCAGCTCCTGGGAACGCTGGTTCATCGCCCCCGCCTCGTCGTCCTCGACGAGCCGTTCAGCGGACTCGACGCGATCAACCAGGGCAAGCTCGAGGCGATGATCCGTCGCCTCGCCGCGGAAGGCACCACGGTCATCTTTTCCACCCACGTCATCGCCCATGCCGAGCGGCTCTGCGAAGGGGTGGCGATCATCGCGGGCGGGAAGGTACCCTACGCCGGCAGCGTCGACGCCGCGCGGGACCGGATCCCGGCGCAGGTGCGGCTGGAGACTGCCTCGCCCGACGGGGCATGGCGCGCCGCCCTGCCCGCGGATGCGCGCAGCGAAGGGCGCTACTGGCTGTTCTCGTTGCCCGAGAGCGGGATAGAGCCGCTCCTGCGCGCCCTCATCGAAGGAAACGCGGGCATCCTCTCCCTGTCGATCGAGCGCGCCGGGCTGCACGATGCCTTTGTCGAGATCGCGGGTGAGGCAGCCGCGCGCGCGCTCCAGGAAAACAGCGTCACGGAGCAAGGCCGATGAACGACGGCACGTCACGCCTGTCGCTCGCGCAGGCCGCTTATGTGGTGGCGCGGCGCGATTTCCGGGCGATCCTTTTTTCAAAGGCGTTCCTGTTCTTTCTGCTCGGGCCGATCTTCTTCGGCGGGATCAGCATCGGCGCGGCTTCGATCACCCAGAAGGCGGCCGAAAACCGCGATCCGCCGATCCTGGCGGTGACGATGTCGCAAGCCGATACCGACGCCCTGGTTGCCGCGCGTGACCGGCTCGATCAGCTGATCGACCTGCCGCGGATGGAACGCGTCGCCTCGAACGAAGCGGATCCCGGCAAGGTGCTGGCGGATACGAAGCGCAACTTCGGTGCGGTGCTCGCTGGCACTCTCGAAGCACCGCGCCTGATCGGCACGCCCGAGCGGATCGAGCGGTGGCGCGGGGAGGTCGCGCTGGCCGCAGCCGCCGCGAGCGGTAGCGGAACGAGCTATCCCGAAGTGGCCTTGCAACCGACAGCCACCAGCGGCGCGAGCCAGAAGAGCGGCAGGGTCGGCACCGCGACCGGCGCGCTGACGCTGCTTTTCCTGCTGACGATGCTGCTGGCGGGCATGGTGATGTCAAACCTGGTCGAGGAAAAAGCCAACAAGATCATCGAGATTCTCGCCGCGGCGATTCCGATGGACGCGGTATTCCTCGGCAAGCTCGTGGCCATGCTCGGCGTCAGCTTCGTCGGTATAGCGGTGTGGGGCGGGCTTGCGTCGGCAGTGGCGCTCGCGGGCGGGGCCGGCATCGGCATGCTTCCCGCACCCGCGGTGGGGTGGCCGTTATTCGCCGTGTTGTTCCTGGTCTATTTCGCGATGGCCTACCTTCTGATCGGATCCGTGTTCCTCACGATCGGCGCAATGGCGCCGACCGTGCGCGACGTGCAGACGCTGTCCATGCCCGCGACGATGCTGCAATTGGGCATTTTCTTCCTTGCCACCTACTCGACGAGCGACCTGGGCTCGCCGGTCGAACTGGCCGCCACCGCCTTCCCGTTGAGCAGTCCCTACGCCATGGTCTCGCGCGCGGCACAGCAGCCCGACCTCTGGCCGCACCTCGTTGCGCTCGCCTGGCAGGCGCTGTGGGTGTCGCTTTTCGTGCGTTTCGGCGCACAGCTGTTTCGCCGGCTGGTGATGAAGTCGGGTCCGCAGGGGTCAAGGTCCGGCGGCCGATGGCGGTGGTTGCGCGCGCGCTGAATCGCGCTGCCGGTCGGTCGCATTTCGCAACGCACTATTGACAGCGCGGTAAGCAAGCGCAGGATGCACCGTGAAGAGGCGGCCGAAAAGGAGTCGCCCCCAAGGAGAGAGATCGATGGCGACCCAGCCGCTTGAGGCCCCGGCCCAGTGGACCACCGCACCACGCGCGGTTGACGCGCTGGATCAGGCGCTGCGCGAGAACCCGCAGGCGCTGCCGCATCATACCGAAAAGTGGGACGTCAGCCGGTCCGACATCTATGTCGAGGACCGCTGGCAACCGATCTTCAAGGAGATGCGCGCGGCGGGCGATCTGCACAAGGTCAACGAAAGCCCGTTCGGCCCGCACTGGAACGTCGTCACTCACCGGGCGATCCAGCACATCGAGGCGCTGCCGGAACTTTATTCTTCTGCCGACGGGATCACCATCCTCGAGGCCTTGAGCGACGAGAAGCTCGCCGAGCTGGGCCGCGAGCGGTTCGAGCTACCGATGTTCATCGCGATGGACCGGCCCAAGCACACCGGCCAACGGCGCACCGTGGCACCGAAGTTCACGCCTTCGTCGATTGCGGAAATGGAAGCGGAAATCCGTCAGCGCACCGGCGAGCTGCTCGACACTCTGCCGCGCAACAAAGTGTTCGACTGGGTCGATACCGTGTCGATCGAGTTGACCACCGGGATGCTGGCGATCCTGTTTGATTTCCCGTGGCCTGACCGGCGCCTGCTGACGTTCTGGTCCGATTGGGCAGGCGACACTGAAATCGCGCTGATCCGCGAACTGGACATCCAGCGCCAGGGCATCCTGCGCGAAATGGGCGCCTACTTCATGCAGCTGTGGCAGGAACGCGCCAACAAACCGCCCCAGCCCGATCTCATTTCCATGATGATCCACTCGCCTGCGATGAACCAGATGAGCCCGGAAGAATTCATGGGCAACCTGGTGCTTCTGATTGTCGGCGGGAACGACACTACCCGCAATACCATGAGCGGGATCATTCATGCGTTCGACAAGTTCCCCGACCAGCGCAAGCTGTTTGAAAACGATCCCTCGCTGATCCCCAACGCAATCCAGGAAATCCTGCGTTACCAGACGCCGCTGGCGCACATGCGCCGGTTGGCGACCGAGGACAGCGAACTGTTCGGACAGACCGTGAAAAAGGGGGAGCGGCTGGTCCTGTGGTACATCTCGGCCAACCGCGACGAAACCGTATTCGAGAATCCCGACGTGCTCGACATCCGGCGCGAGAACGCGCGGCGGCATCTGTCTTTCGGCTACGGCATCCATCGCTGCGTCGGTGCTCGCCTGGCCGAGCTGCAGCTGCGCGTCCTGCTGGAAGAGATGCACAAGCGGCGCATGCGCGTCCATGTGGCGGGCGACGTGGAGCGGGTCCGGGCGAACTTCGTGCACGGTTTCCGCAAGATGGAAGTCGAGATCACCGAATTCTGAGGACGCATGTTCAGCGGCGGTTGAGCGAGTTGCAGGTAGGGAGAATCCTTATGCTGGCTTCGAAGAACCGCCGCTCCTTCATCTCGTGGCTGGGCGCTGCGGCCAGCGTGCCCGTGCTTGCCGCCTGCGGCGGTTCTCCGGCGCAGGCTCGCGCGTGGCCCAAAGGCCTCAGCGATGCGCAGTGGAAGGCGAAGCTAAGCAAGACCCAGTACTGGGTGCTGCGGCAGGCCGGCACCGAGCGGCCGTACTCGTCCCCGCTCAACAAGGAACACCGGAAGGGCACGTTCGCCTGCGCGGGCTGCGGGAACGCGCTCTATTCCTCCGCGACCAAGTTCGAAAGCGGCACCGGTTGGCCCAGCTTCTGGCAACCGCTTCGCGGTGCGATCGTCACCGACACCGATTACAAGATCGGCGTGCCTCGGACCGAAGTGCTGTGCGCAGACTGCGGTGGACACCTGGGACACGTTTTCAATGACGGCCCCAAGCCGACTGGCAAGCGCTATTGCATGAACGGCGCCGCGATGGTCTTTCGCGCCGCGTGACCGTCAAAGGCGGCATCTGCGCAAAAAAATAGCGGCGAGGGCACGAGCCCCCGCCGCCGTTTCCTGAACTTGGAACTCGTCGTTAGCGGACGCGGCCGCGCTGAACGAGGTTGACGATCGCCAGCAGGACGATGGCGCCGACGATCGCGACGAGGAACCCCGGGAGGTTGAACGTCTGGATGGTGGTGTCCATGCCGAGGAAGGCGTTGGCGATCCAGTTGCCGAGCAGGGCACCGATGATGCCGACGATGATGTTCATGATGATGCCCATCGACGCGTCGCGCGCCATGACCATGCTTGCCAGCCAGCCAGCCACACCCCCGACGATGATAGCGATAATCCAACCCATAACGGCATTCCTCCTGTTATTGCGCCCCTGGTGCGCATCGTACGCCGCAATAAACGGCGCTTGAGGCAGAGCGTTCCCCAGCCTCGTTGGGCCGGTATTCAGGAGAATATCGCAATCGGGCCGGATTACCTAATCGCCCGCCGCTGCGGCAGCCGCCGGTGGGTCCTCGCGCGAGCGGGTCAGTACTTGAGCTGGCGCTCGTAGAGATCGCGGTAATGCTGGATCCGCGTCACCCGCAGACCCTGCATTCCCGAGCGGTCGACAGCACGCTGCCACGACGCGAACTCTTCGAGGGTGAGGTTATAGCGCTCGAGCACCTCGTCGATCGTCAGCAGGCCGCCATTGACGGCCGCGACCACTTCCGCCTTGCGGCGAACGACCCAGCGCTGGGTGTTCGGCGGCGGCAAGTCCTCGATCCCGAGCGGCTCGCCGAGAGGGCCAATCACCTGCGCCGGACGGATTTTCTGGTTCTCGATCATTACTTGTCCCGGTCGCCACAGCCCACCCACGGGGCAGCGGCGGCAATTGTGACACCTGCGCCTTTGCCAGCCGCTAAAGCAGGAAGGTTAACACCGCGTTCGCCCTCCACCGCGCCGGCAATGCCTGCCGCCGCTTCGGGCACGAACCCGCCGCCCGCGCCGACAGGACGGGCCAGCACGGCGCGCAGATCGCGAGTGGCGGAAAGCCGCGCGACGATCTCGCTCCAGTCGAGCGTGCGCAGGGCGCCCTGAGAGCGGAAATCCGCGTCGGGAAGGGAGACGGCTTCGAACATGAGCGTGGGTTTAGGGCCCCATCGGTCAAGAACCGGTAAAGCGCCCATTTACGTCCGGTTAGGACTAACTGCCTGCTGCTCTGGCCTGCACGGGGCGCCGGGTGTATGGGCGCCGCCGTGAACGCCCTGTCCAGCCTCGCCCCGCCCCCGGCCGAAATGCTCGATCCGCTTTCCGCGGCGACGCTGTTCGACCTGCCGCGCCCGGCATCGGCTTGCCGGATCGTGGTGGCGATGTCGGGCGGAGTGGACTCCTCCGTCGTGGCCGCCCTCGCTGCCGCCAGCGGGGCAGAGACCATCGGTATCACGCTGCAGCTATACGACTACGGCGCCGCCACAGGGCGCAAGGGCGCCTGCTGCGCCGGCGACGATATTCGCGATGCGCGCAACGTGGCCGACAATCTCGGCATCGCACACTATGTGTTCGACCACGAAAGCGCCTTTCGCGAGGAAGTTGTCGAGCGCTTTGCCGACGATTATCTCGCTGGCCGGACGCCGGTCCCCTGCATCCGCTGCAACATGGGGCCCAAGTTCACCGACCTCCTGGCGATGGCGCGCGAGCTAGGTGCCGACTGCCTGGCCACGGGCCATTATGTGCGCAGGGTCGCCACTCTCGCAGGGCCGGAACTGCACCGCGCGATCGATCCCGCACGGGACCAGTCCTACTTTCTATTCGGCACCACCAATGCGCAGCTCGAATTTCTGCGCTTTCCGCTGGGTGGCCTCGAGAAGCCGCTCGTGCGCCGGCTCGCTGCCGCTTCGGGGCTGCGCAATGCAGCCAAGCCCGATAGCCAGGACATCTGCTTCGTCCCTGACGGAAACTACGCCGGGATTGTCGAGAAGCTGCGTCCGCAGGGTGCCCGCGGCGGCGCTATCGTCCACGCTGCGACCGGCGAGACGCTCGGCAGCCACAAGGGCGTGATCCATTTCACCGTTGGTCAGCGCCGCGGCCTGGAAATCGGCGGGCAGCCCGAGCCGCTCTATGTCGTGGATATCGATGCCGCCGCGGCCGAGGTGCGGGTCGGGCCCAGGGCGATGCTGGCGGTGGCGTCCGCACGGCTGGTCGAGACAAATCGAATCGGACCGCTGCCCGGCGAGCCGCTGACCGCCAAAGTGCGCAGCCTCGCAAAGCCGGTTCGAGTTTTCCTCGAAGGCACGCTTGGCGAGGGTAAGGACGTGACGATCCGCTTCGCCTCACCCGAATATGGCGTGGCACCGGGTCAGGCGGCGGTGCTTTATGCCGGAGACCGGGTGGTCGGCGGCGGCTGGATCGAATCGACCCAGGGTGCCGGTGATCAATCGTCCCAGCGATCCAGCACGCAGCCGTAGCCTTCACGATAGGTAGCGGTATCGCTGGCGAGGATCAGCATCCGCGCGGTTACGCTTTTCGCCTCGGCGTCTTCCGACAGGCTGACCAGCTCCATTCCCGGAACCTTGTCCTTCGCGCAATCGTCAAGGCTGCGGCCCGCGACGAAACGGCAGGAACAGGCCACCCGCGCTCCATACGCAGAACCGGCACGGGCATAACCGAGCGCTGCCGAGCCAAAGGCGGCCCATAATGCCAGCAGCGCGACCGTGACGCCGCCGAGCCACAGCAAGCGATTGCCATTGTTCCGTCGGCTAGACGCCTTTGCCGTTGCCAAGCGGGAATCCTCCATGCGAATGCGCACCAGCCTTGTCGATGCGCTTGCCCTCTCGCCTTATCGCCACGCTCGCCGTGCTGCCAGCCCTCGCAAGCTGTTCTTCGGAAGGCGATTCGCGGCCGCCGCTGACGAAAGAGGCGCTTGCGGCAATCGCGCAGGAACCAGGCGCGCCCATCAGGCAGCTGGCACGCGAGGTGGACGATCTGTTCTCCAAGGAGGACCTCGGCGAGACCCGTGCGCTCGTCGTGATGCACGGCGGCACCATAGCTGCCGAACGCTACGCTCCGGGCTATGGCCCGGACACGCGCTTCGTCAGCTGGTCGATGGCCAAGACGGTGACGGCGGTCCTCATCGGCATGCTGATAGCCGACGGCCGGCTCCGTCTCGATGAGACGCCGCCGGTGCCGCGCTGGCAGCGCCCGGGCGACCCGCGCGGCGAGATCACATTGCGCCAGCTCCTGCAGATGCGCAGCGGGCTGCGTCATTCCGAAGCGATCGACCCGCCATACGAATCGGGCGAAGTGCGGATGCTGTTCCTCGACGGGCGGGACGACATGGCGGAATTCGCCGAGAGCCAGCCGCTCGAGGCCGAACCCGGTTCCAAGTTCGAGTATTCGAGCAATACGACCGTCATCCTCGCCGACATCGCGGCGCGCGTGCTCACCCGCAGCCGGGATCCCGATGTGCGCCGCCGGGCGGTCTCCGATTACCTCCACAACCGGCTGTTCCGCCCGCTGGGGATGAATTCGATGGTCCCCGAGTTCGACCGCGCGGGCACGTTGATCGGCGGCAGCCTGATTCACGGCACGGCGCGCGACTGGGCACGCTTCGGCGATTTCCTGCGCAACAAGGGCTCGTACAAGGGGACCCAGCTAGTCCCCCGCCGGTGGATCGAGTTCATGGTCACCCCCAGCCCGCGGCGTGGAAACTACGGCGCGCAGACCTGGCTCAACCGGGATCCGCCCGCAGACGACGATCCCCTCTTCGCAACGCGCGGCCCAAGGAGCCTGTTCGCGATGATCGGTCACATGGGCCAGTACGTGCTCGTCGCGCCCGACAGGAAACTCGTCGTCGCGCGGCTCGGCCATTCCGATGAGACCGAGCGCCCGCCGATGGCGCAGGAACTCGCCGATATCGTCGCTCTCTACCCGGGCAGGTAGAAGCTTCCTTCCACCACCGTCGCGCATGGGCCGCCAAGCCATGCGCGATTTCCTTCGAGCCGGCAGGCGAGATCCCCGCCGCGCCTGGAAGCCTGGTGCGCGGTGAAGCTTTCCCGCCCGAATCGTGACGCCCAGAATGGTGTCAGCGCCGCATGGGCGGAGCCGGTGACCGAATCCTCATCCACTCCGCCGCCGGGCACGAACACCCGGCTGACGACATCGAAATCGCGGCCGGGCGCGGTGCAGATGTACTGGTGATCGCCAAGCGCGCCCAGCCCTCTCAGGTCGGGTTCCAACGCCCGGACTTCGTCCTCGTTTGCGAACAGGTAAATGCCGTAGCGGTCCGGGCTGAGCCACACTTCCTGCGGCTGTGTCCCGAGCAGGGCAACTGCCTCGGCGAACTCGCCGCGCGTCGTGGGGATGGCCGGGAGAGCCAGTTCGTATCCGGCATCGCTTCGACGCACCTCGAGAATGCCGGCATTGCGCGTGCGGAAAGTCATCCGGTCGCCGCCGTCGCGCGTCAGCAGGACATGTCCGCTGGCAAGCGTGGCGTGGCCGCACAGGCGGATCTCGGTTACAGGAGTGAACCAACGCAATTCCCAGTCCGCTTCCCCCGTCTCGTCGGGCACGACGAAGGCCGTTTCAGCGAAGTTGTTCTCCTCCCCGATCGCCTGCAGCGTCTCATCCGGCAGCCAGGCATCCAGCGGCATCACCGCGGCCTGGTTACCGGCGAAAGGCTGGGCAGCGAAGGCATCGACATGCCAGTAGGGCAGCTTCATCGGGTGTATCCTTGCGCTTCGGCCGGGAGCAGTTCTTCGGCTGCCGGGCCTTCCTCGTTGACCAGCCCCTCCGGATCGGGATGTATCAGGACTTCGACGCCGGGAAATTCCGCTTCGATCCGCGCTTCCAGCTCGTCCATCACCCGGTGCGCCTCGGCGATGGTCATGCGGGGGTCCACGGTGGCGTGGAACTGGACGAAGTCATGCATCCCCGAAGTCCGTGTGCGCAGGTCGTGGACCCCGCGCAACTCCGGGTGATCGGCCAGCGCGGCGACGAAAGCGGCGCGTTTTTCCTCGGGCCATTCCTTGTCCATCAGGTGGTCGATCGCTTCGGAAGACGCGCTCCACGCGCTCCACGCGAGCCAGCCCGCGATGGCCAGCCCGAAAGCAGGGTCCGCCCGCGCAAAGCCGAGAAAGTGATCGAGCACCAGCGCGGCGATTACCGACACGTTCAGATAGAGGTCCGACTTGTAGTGGATATTGTCCGTGCGGATCGCGACCGATCCGGTGCGGGCGATCACGTATCGCTGCCATCCAAGGAGCACGAATGTCGCCAGGATCGCGATGACCGAAACGGCGATCCCCTCCTCTGCCGAGGTGACGCGGCTTCCCGCCAGCAACTGGTCGGTCGCCCGAAACGCGAGTCCCGCGGCCGACAGCGCGATCAGCACGACCTGGAACATGGCCGCCAGCGCCTCGGCCTTGCCATGTCCGAAGCGGTGCTCTCGGTCTGCCGGCTGGGCCGCGATCCACACTCCGACGAGCGTCGCGATACTGGCCACGAGGTCGAGCAGGGTATCGGCAAGGCTGCCGAGCATGGCGGTCGAATCGCTGCGCCACAACGCCCACAGCTTGAGCGCCCCGAGAAAGGCCGCCATCGCAATCGAGGCGTATGCCGCTCCGCGGGTCAGCGCGCCGTGGTTGGCGCGCGAGGAAGGCTCGCGCCCGGGGGCCGCGGATGTGCTCATGGGTAAAGCAGGGTGCTCGTCCAGCGGTCATCCGCGGCGCGGGTGAACAGGCGGCGATCGTGCAGCCGGTTGGGCCGGTCGAGCCAGAACTCGATTTGCCGGGGCGCGAGGGTAAAGCCGGTCCAGTAAGGAGGGCGCGAAACCTCGCCCGCACCCTTGCAGGCCTCCTCCAGCGCTTCGACCCGCGCGATGTAGGTGGCGCGGTCATCGAGCGGGCGCGACTGATCCGATGCCGCGGAGCCGACCTGGCTGACGAACGGGCGCGAGTGGAAATAGGCATCCGCCTCGACCGGCGATACCTCGGTCAACGGACCCTCGATGCGGATCTGCCGGCGCAGGCTCTTCCAGTGAAAGAGCAGCGCTGCCTGCGGATTGGCGAGGATTTCGCCGCCCTTCCGGCTCTGGGCGTTGGTGTAGAAGGTGAAGCCTTCGTCGCCATAGTCCTTGAGCAGCACCATGCGCACCGACGGGGCGCCACCTGGCGAAGCAGTGGCGAGCGCCATGGCGTTGGGATCGTTGGGCTCGCTCTCGCGCGCTTCGGCGAACCACGCGGCGAACAGGACCATCGGATCGAGATCGGGCACTGCGCTCTGGCTGTCGTTCATCGGTCGGCACTAGCCTGCGCAGGGCGCCTGGAAAAGCTCCTCGTAATCTCGGGTTCCGTATCTCACTGGTCTGCTTGCCTATCCGAAAATTGGGTTCGTTTGGAAATCCCGTTTGCCCGATCTTTTTCATTAGCTTAGCCCGAAGTCATGACCACTGATCGCCAACGTGAATCCAATCGTCGCAACGCACAACGCAGCACCGGACCCAGAACACCAGAAGGAAGGGCCATCAGCAGCCAGAATGCCAGGAGGCACGGCATACTAAGTGAAAGATCAACGTCTGCGGACGAAGATCGCCAACTATTTGATGACCTTCTAAATAGTATCGCAGGTGAGTTTGCGCCGGATGGTCCTATGGAAATACTTCTTGTAGAACGTCTGGCCAACTTGTTTTGGCGCGAGCGGCGCTTAGTTCACACGGAGACGTTATCATTAAATAGAATTCAAGCGGATAACTCGGATCATTTTAATGGTCCCCCAGCGATACTAGCTCTTCCTCTCTTTGACCAACTGCTGTTGGGAAGATATCAGACGATGCTCACCAATCAGATTAACTCGACCATTTCTCAGCTTGAAAACCTTCGGTCTCGGCGACTGAATGACGAATAGCCGGGCACCTCGCCTGCCTTGGCCCAAATTGCTTGCGAGATAGCCAGCGCAACTGACGAACCGGGTGCAAACCACGATTCACCATCGCGGGTCTGGGCCAGTGCGCAAAATCCAGTCGACCGACCTGCCACCGTGCCCATCCTGCCATGTAAGGCGATGGCATCTCGACCCAAATGGCTCTAGCGCCGACAGTCGACGGGCGCAGGGTGCGCGGACACTTCACCGATCTTGGGCACTTAGCCAGCCATGAGCATTGCCGACCTGTACCATCGGTTCATTTTGTGGATTGGCGACGGAACCGGTGCTTCCGATAGCCTGCTGCATGTTCACGCCGGAATGGCCGTCTTGCTCGCAGCAAGGCTGGTTACGGGCCGCTCCTTGGCCACTCCTCTTCCTTTCTTGGTAGTCTGCATTGCCGAGTTGGCGAATGAGGTCCTCGATCGCGCTTACAGCGGAACCTGGCTGTGGGGGGATACCTCGCTAGACATCCTGAACACGCTGTTCTGGCCCTTCGTGCTGATGGTCGGCCTGCGAGCCAGGCGGTCTCGAGAGGCTCGCCGCATACGCGCCTCAGGCAGATAAGCGTAGCGGTTCCAAGCGTCTCGCGTTCGCAGGATTACCGAAGCCCATCCTCGGTCCATGACACTCCAGCATTCACCCGCTGGGCTCACGCGAGGGCGATAGGCGGATCGTCGCTTGCCCTGCACGACTGCCTCACCTAGCTAACACGCCATGGCTGATCCCTATACGACCCTGGGCATAGCGCGCAGCGCGAGCGAAAAAGAGATCAAGAGCGCTTATCGCAAGCTGGCCAAGGAGCTGCACCCGGATCGCAACGCGGACAATCCCAAGGCCGCCGAGCGCTTTTCCGAAGTGACCCGCGCCTACGATCTCCTGTCGGACAAGGACAAGCGCGCCCAGTTCGACCGGGGCGAGATCGATGCCGACGGCAACCCCGCCAACCCTTTCGCCGGGATGGGCGGCGGTTTCGGTGGCGGTGGCGGGAGAGGTTTCCGCCCCGAAGATCTGCAGGGCATGGGCGGGGCCGAAGGAGTCGACCTTGGCGACCTGTTCGAAGGACTGTTCGGCGGCGGCGGCGCGCGTTCGGCGCGTTCGAGCCCGTTCGGCCAAAGCGGCGGTTTCGGCGGCGGCTTCGGCGGTCAGCAGCAGCGTCGCCCTCCCCCGCCGCGCAAGGGCGCCGACATCGCCTATCGCCTGCGCATCTCCTTCATCGACGCCGCGCGGCGAGCGGACCAGCGCATCACGCTCGCCGACGGCAAGACGATCGATCTCAAGCTTCCCGCAGGCGTCGAGGACGGGACGCAAATGCGCCTCAAGGGCAAGGGTGAGCAGGGCCCCGGCGGCGCGGGTGATGGGATCGTGACGATATCGATCGACAGCCATCCCTTCTTCCGCCGTGAAGGCGACAACGTGCGGCTCGATCTGCCGATCACGCTCGACGAGGCGGTAAGCGGGGGCAAAGTGAAGGTACCGACGGTCGACGGCCCGGTCATGCTGACGATCAAGCCCGGTTCGGGAAGCGGCACGACGATGCGCCTTGGCGGGAAAGGCTTTTCGAAGAAGGACGGCCAGCGCGGCGACCAACTGGTGACGCTCGAGATCGATCTTCCCGAGGACGTTACGGAACTGGCCAAGCGGCTTGAGGGTTGGCAGGACACGCGAAACCCGCGCAGCCGGCTCGGGGTCTGACCCAAAACCACGCTCGGGGGAGCATGAGCGAAGAAATCCTGCCCCTTCCCCAGGAACGCGAGATCCACACGCTCTCTCCGGAAGAGCGGCGGCAGGACGCGCTTCGCCACCGGGCAGGCTTTCGCAGCCGGGTGCTGAGCGAAGTGGGTCCGGGCACGCGGGCGTTCGAGATTGCCAAGCGGGTTGCGGTCGGCGCCTATAACGACGGCTTCATCCACGCCGGCAACCTTGCCTACATGACTATCCTGGCGATCTTTCCGTTCTTCATTCTGGGCGCCGCGATCTTCTCGATCATCGGCGAGGAGGGCGAGCGGGCCGCCAGCATCAACGCGATCCTCTACGCGCTACCCCCTCTGGTGGCGAACGTCATCGAGCCGGTCGCCCGAAGCGTTGTCGAGGAGCGCAGCGGGCTATTCCTCTGGCTGGGCGGTCTCGTGGGCCTGTGGACCGTGTCGAGCCTGATCGAGACGATCCGCGACATCCTTCGGCGGGCCTACGGCACCCGCGCCACTCACGCCTTCTGGAAGTATCGCCTGTTTTCGGCCGGGGTGATCTTTGGCGCGGTGGTACTGCTGATGATCAGCCTACTCGCGCAAGTGGTCATCGGCACCGCCCAGGAAGTTATCGACGCCTACTTGCCTGCACTCAGCCATGCGGTTGGCGAACTGCGCCTGACGCGGATCGTGCCAGCGTTCGGATTGTTCGGCTCGCTCTACCTGCTGTTCTACACTCTGACGCCGAAGACCTATCGAAGCCGCCGCTATCCCAAGTGGCCCGGTGCGCTGGCGACGGCGCTGTGGTGGATTGCCGTCACCGTCGCCCTTCCGCCCGCCATCCGCAGCTTCTTCAGCTACGACGCCACCTATGGCAGCCTCGCTGGCATCATGATCGCGCTTTTCTTTTTCTATCTCGTGGGCTTAGGGATGGTCATCGGGGCCGAACTGAACGCGGCGCTGGCGGAAACGCCCGAAGAAGCGGAGAACCGCATCGGCCAGGCCGACGACCGTGCCAGAGCGACCGCGCGTGAACTTGAACGAATGCAGAGGGAAGGTATCGGATGAGCGGTCTCATGGCAGGCAAGCGCGGGCTGATCATGGGGCTTGCCAACGACAAGTCCCTTGCCTGGGGCATCGCCCGCAAGCTTTCAGAGCACGGCGCAGAGCTGGCCTTTTCCTATCAGGGGGATGCATTGGGCAAGCGGGTGATCCCGCTCGCAGCGCAGCTCGGCAGTGACTTCTGCTTCGACTGCGACGTTTCCGACATGACGGCGCTCGACGCGGCTTTCGGCCGCCTGAAAGAACGCTGGCACAGCCTGGACTTCGTCGTCCACGCGATCGGATTCTCGGACAAGAACGAGCTGCGCGGCAAATACCTGGACACCAGCCTCGACAATTTCCTCATGACGATGAACATCAGCGCCTACAGCCTGGTCGCCGTCGCGCAGCGCGCCGCGGCCATGATGAGCCCCGGCGGAAGCATCGTGACCTTGAGCTATTACGGGGCCGAGAAGGTGGTCCCTCACTACAATGTAATGGGGGTGGCCAAGGCCGCGCTCGAAACGAGCGTGAAGTATCTCGCCAACGATCTCGGTCCCGACGGTATCCGGGTGAACGCGCTGAGCGCGGGGCCGATCAAGACGCTCGCGGCCAGCGGGATCGGCGACTTCCGCTACATCCTCAAGTGGAACGAGCTCAATTCCCCGCTGCGCCGCAACGTGACGACCGACGATGTCGGCGGCGCCGCGCTGTACCTACTGTCGAATCTCGCCAGCGGGGTGACCGGAGAGGTGCACCACGTCGACGCGGGATATCACACCGTCGGCATGAAGCAGGAAGACGCGCCCGATATCGCGCTGGATTGATAGCCCCCCACGACAGCTTCCATCCTTTCCCGAGAAGTCTTCCAGAGTTGATCATCCCGCATCGGTGGACGGGCCTGTCAGCTCTCGTCCTACTGCTCGGCGGCGTCTCGTCATTGGCGCCAAAAATCAACATCGGGACCGCTGGGCCAACCCGCTGCAAATTCCCTGCTATCAGGGAAATCAACAGGGAAATCAGCGAGGGAGGGGCTTTTGCGCATTTCCCTCTAGCCCATCGCCATAGAAACTTGGGCCGGTTTTACCTCGGCCGCCCCTATCATAATCGCATTTCTCTCGGCCCAGCTCAGAATGTGCTGCGCAAATAAGCAGGGAATGGTACAAACAGGGAACGCAGCCGGGGGGCTGCAAAAAGGGGGTATATATGGACGGACAGGTGGGATCTGCTGGTGGACCGCGCAGCAAATCTGGCGATGACGAGGTCGGCTAAGGCAAACCGCCGGTTGCCAAACGGTTCCAGAGAGTGGCCGCCCCAAGAAGCAAAAAGCATTTATCGAGGAGTTCGGCGACACGCTCTCGAAAGCGGTGGTCGTGCGGCGCAACGGTAAAAACGTGCGGGTAACCATGCGCAGGTTGGCGGCCGAACAGCTTGCGCTGAAAATGGCCGAAGGCGATTTGGCAGCGATAAAGTTGGCCCGGAACATGGACCTGTATTTTGCGCCGCCTGCCGAGGACGACGATACCATGATCGAGTTCACGCTGAAGCTCGAAGACGATGATCCGCGCCCGCACTGGCAGGTCATCCAAAATGGCTGTGTGGTCGACCAAGGCTAGCATCCAGCAGCGCCTCGCCGGTTTCGATGATCTTCGTGCGCGAGGCGAGGCGCTCGAGCCAGGGCGCGGGGATGGCTCCAAGCCCGTACAAGGCGCCTGCAAGCTGACCGGTGATCGCCGCGGTGGTGTCGGCGTCCTCGCCCAGGTTAGCCGCAAGGAGGACGGCCTCGCGGAATGAAGTCGTGCGGGCGGTCGCCCAGAGCGCCGCCTCGAGCGAGTGGGCGACGTAACCCGATGCGCGCAGCTGGAGGCGCGGCTTGGTGCGCCATGACCCTTTCATGATCTTGGCTATGGCACTTGGGTAGCCATTAGTGCGGGGTGCGAAGAGGCGCTGCGTGGGCGACCTCTGATCGCGTCGGCAAGGAGTTCCGCGAACGCGGCCGAGGCAGCAAGTGCTTAAGGCGCAGCATGGGTCGTTGCGCTCTGCCGCAGGGCAACCTCAGAAAGCTTGGCAGGTCATGCCACCATCGCAGCGCTACTGGCGCGAGCCGCATGAGCGCGCCGTTCCCTGCGCTCATCGGGTCGGCGGAGCCGACCAGGGGGTTTCGGGTGCGGCGCCACCGCTGCAGCGCGGCTGATACGGTGGCGCCTATGTCGAAACAGGAACCGGTACACGAATAAGTGCCGTCACGCCGCCATGACCAGAAACGCGCCATGAGGTCAGCCGGGTCGAGGCTAGGATTAGCGTGGAGGCTTTCGGCATGCGCGAGGGCCATTGCCGTGTCGTCGGTCCACTGCCCGGGAGCCAGGCGGAAGGGGCCGCCGCCGACGATGTCGGTAAGCGGTTCGTAGCTATCACGGGGGCGGAACTCCAGCGTGGTGCCAAGCGCGTCTCCCACCGCCAGCCCGACTAGGGCCCCGAGTGCGCGGCCACGAATCGCTTCTGGCGAGGTGGTGGCCGAGGGTTCTGGGATGGCTTGCACCGAGCGCACGTGTTCTTCTTGCGCCCGGGTCTCGCTCGCGCCCGGGCGCGCCGTGCGTACCATCGCGATGGCCGTATCGGCGTCAACGCCAAGCTCAGTGAGCAGGCGGGCTGCGATCATGCCTGCGCGCCCCAAGCCTCCCTTACAATGGACGAGCACGCCTAGGCCGCTGCGCAACCGCGCGTGGAGAGGGGGGCATTGAGCCGCCAAGCTCCTTCGAACCTGGCGCAAGGGACCGAGACATCGCGGATAGGCAGGTGCAGCCAGTCAATGTGCTCGGCCCGCACAGCCTCGCCGAGTGAGGGAACATGGAGCGCGTTAAGCTCGGCGGACTCGAGGAGGGTGACCACTGCGGCGGCGCCCCAGTCACGGATCACGCCTACGTCTGCAGCGAGGTCGCGCTCCCAAGCCCGGTGAAGGCACTCGCCTGGTGTTTACCCGGGCAAAAGGTGACCCCGATGCGCCCCCCGAAGCAGGGCAAAGCGATGGTGGCAACCTCGAGGCTGGTGCGTGGCACACGGGTATTCGGTGTCGTTCGGGTCATAGGCTCTGCGGGCTCTCAGTGGCGGTTTGCGGGGCAGCCAAGGCCAAGCAGCGGTGGCGCTTTTGACTCGTTAGTCGGTCTGTAGGGCATGCCCCTTGCTTGCTCCTCACCGGGGCCAGGAGCCATGGGGCATATGGCACTCCGCTCCGCTTGGGCGCACGAATGAGCGAACCAGTCACCCCGAAGAGACAGCACCACTGCATAAAATGGTCCGCCTCGCTGCGTTCTCTTCCGTTCGCCTTCCCCTGCCCGCTGAAGCGAGCAAATCCCGAAGCGCCGACCCCAGCAGCGAGGGGCTCGGCATCACAAAAAAGCGAAGGAGCCCCCCATGACCATGACCAGCACGGCCGTGCCCACCGCGAAGAAGGCACCGCGGCGGCGTGCGCCCGCCCTTCCCCCGCCGCCCGCGCAACCCGCATGGCTACCTGGGACGCCCGCAGAGGTGCAGCCAGCTCCTAGCCTTCCCTCGCCTGCCTTACCTCAAGCTGCCCGCTTCCTTGCACCGGCATGGCCATCCCTCGAGGGTCTCGGCCTTTCGCCCGCAGCCCGCGCAGCGCGGGCCCGGTTCATAGGTGGCAGCGACGCGAATGTAATCTTTTTGGGCTCGGACGAGCGCGTGCTGCGCCTATGGCGCGAAAAGCGCGGGGAAGAGGCGCCTGAAGACCTCTCGGGCAACCTCGCGGTTATGCTTGGCAGCTGGAGCGAGGCGTTTAACCGACAGTGGTATGAGCGTGCCACCGGGATGCGCGTGACCCGGGTGAGCGACCAGGTTACCTGCCCGCTGCATGGTTGGCGCGGGGTGACCCTCGACGGCTACCTCGACCATGAGGGCGCGGTGTGGGAAGCCAAGCACACCAACGCCTTTACCAAGTCCGACGAGGCCCTCGCCCGCTACATGCCCCAACTCCAGCACGCCATGGCGGTGACCGGCTCGCAGTGCGCGGTGCTCTCCGTCATCTTCGGCAACGCCAAATGGGAAGTGTTCGAGGTAGCCGCCGACTGGCTTTACCAGGAAGACCTCCTGGAAGCCGAGCAGGCCTTCTGGCGCTGGGTTGAAACCGGTGAGGCCCCGTCCACCCTACCCCCGCCCCCGGTGCCGAAACCGGTCGGGGTGCGAGAAGTTTGCCTGGAAGGCAGCAACGCGTGGGCCGCAGCTGCAGCGGACTGGCTCTCGCACAGGGAGGCAGCCCGCAGTCACCAGGCGGCCGCGACAACGATAAAGGCCTTGGTCGAACCCGACGTCGCCCGCGCTTTCGGGCACGGGATCGAGGCGAAGCGCAGCAAGGCCGGCGCGCTCACCATTAAGGAGCTACAAGCGTGATTGCGCGGGTCTATAGCGCGATCACCGCGGTGGCTGGTGCATTGGCATGCGACGGGGTGGCCAAAACGCGGCTGAATACCCGCGACCAATACCTTTATCGCAGTATAGACGATGTGCTCGAACGCCTGGCACCGCTCTTGGCCCAGAACCGCCTATGTATCTTACCACGTGTGCACGAGCGCCACACCACCGACGGTTCGACGAGGGCGGGACGTTACTGGTGGCGGTAAGCCTGAAGGTCGCGTTTGACCTCGTGTGCGCCGACGACGGCTCGTGCCACACGATCGAGGCCTATGGCGAAGCGCTCGATGCGGGGGACAAGGGCACGCCGAAGGCAATGCAATCAGCCTACAAGTACGCTGTGCTACAGGCATTCTGCGTGCCGGCGGTCCAGCACGAGGATGCCGATTCAAACTCGTTCCGGATCGCAAGGGCAACTAGCTCAACCGGTTCTCCTGACGCAGTTGCGTAGTGTGGCCCCCATGGAGCTGGCCCTTTAGCCGCCGAGCCGCCGGAGGGATGGCCTGATTGGTGCGATGGTTTCCTCGCGGCTGCCCGCACGTGCAACCACATGGATGCCGTCACTGCCCTCAAAGCACAGGCCCGCCCGCTCCTTTTGTCGCTCCAGTGCGAAAGACCCGAACTATACAGGCAGGTGGGTGAGGCGCTCGCAGGGCACGCGGGCAATCTCGCGGCGCAAGACGGGAGGGGCAAAACAACGCTCCCCGGTACGGAGGAAGACACCCCGGCCGGCACTCCAGCGGCGCAATCCGCGAAGGGGCGGTCACCGGTGCGACAGCGCCGGAACGTCCGCCCCGCCATTCCCCCGTCCGGGCTTGCCTCAGTCTCCAAGCCTAACGGAGGAGCCGCCCATGGCTAGTGTCCGCCTCCCTGCGCGCATCAAGCGCCCCCGCAATCGTCTGCCGCGCCGTTCCTGTCCTGCGCACTGCGCTTGGGTACGGCGCCACCGTTGCTGCGTGCCGGGCTGCAAAAACTTGCCCACCGAGTGTGCCCACGTGCGTTCAGGCACCGATGGGGGCACCGGGCTCAAGCCTTCCGACCGGTGGACGATCAGCCTGTGCCGAGCCCATCACGCCGAGCAGCACCGGATTGGCGAAGCTGCATTTGAAGCGTGCTATACGATTGACCTCAAGGCAGTCGCAGAGCGTTTCGCGCAAGCGTCGCCCCATTGGCTCAAACTCGAGGCGCCTGGAGAGCCAATATGATCGCCCTCTGTGACACCTGTGCATTGCAGTACCGCCGCGGGGAGCGCCTTGACGACCTCAAGGCCTACGGCGTTCTCATTATACTCGTAAACACGCTAGAGCGCCTGTCCGGCCAGTGCTGGTCGAGCGCGCCGGCAGGTGCGTTCAGCGCCAGCGCGAAAGTGCTCAGGGCGCTCGCGAGCGCGTTACAAATCAAAGCTCTCAAATTCACGCGCGAGGAAGGCTTTGATTGCGCGTGCGGAGGAAACGAGCCACTAGCGCCGTGAATGTACGCTCTCGATTTTATCAATTTCACCACGCCTTAGCGGGCCTTCTCGTAGGCTTTTTGGTGGGCCTAACCGGGGTTGGGGGAGGCTCGTTGATGACTCCGCTACTAGTGCTGGTGTTTCATGTTAAGGTTCAGACCGCTGTCGGCACCGACTTGCTATTTGCCGCAGTCACCAAGGTCGTAGGGGCCGGAGTCCATCAAGGTCATGGGGCGGTCGACTGGCGGATCGTTCGATGTCTAGCGTCGGGCAGCATGCCGTCGGCATTCTTAACTCTGATCGCGCTCAACACGTTCGTTCACATGAGCCCTGGGGCGAATGACTTAATCTTGATCGCGTTAGGCATCTTGCTGGTAGTGACATCCATTGGTCTCCTCTTTCAACGGCGGCTGCTGACATTAGGTGCGGCCCATGCCTTCGTGCACAGCAAGACTCTGGCGCCAACCGTTGGTCTCGGCGCATTGCTCGGTGTGGTGGTTACCGTCACATCAGTCGGCGCAGGAGCGGTCGGTGCGACGATCCTGCTGCTCATCTATCGGCGCATACCCGTTGCACGGATCGTGGGCACTGACATCGCGCACGCGGTTCCATTAGCGTTGCTGGCAGGAGCCGGGCACTGGCTCATCGGCAGCGTAGACATCAAGCTCCTGAGCGCTCTTCTGATGGGTTCGATTCCTGGGGTGATTTTTGGGAGCCTCTTATCTTCGCGTTCACCAGATCGCCTAGTGCAGACTGCGCTTGCTGCGCTCCTTGCAGTCTCCGGCCTTCGCCTGCTGCTGCCTTGATCAAAGATTTTTAGGATTTCTGATAAACCCTGATCGGCAGGGCGAACCAGTGGATTTCTGCTCCTTGCGCCGTCGCAGGCTTGGTTCGGGCGACGCCACTAGGGCGCCGTGCTTTAGTGGTTTCAGCACTGCGTTAGACTTGTGCCGCTTAACTCCGGGTTTCAGCATCAAATCAACTTTTGCACCTTGTCCCTAGGGCGTATCTGGCCGAGATGGCGCGCGATGACAGCGCAGCTTACGCACCTCCAGCGGCTCGAGGCCGAGGCGATCCACATCATGCGCGAGGTCGTCGCCGAGGCGGAGCGGCCGGTCATGCTCTATTCGGTGGGCAAGGACAGCGCGGTCATGCTGCACCTCGCGCGCAAGGCATTCTACCCGTCGCCGCCGCCCTTCCCGCTGCTTCATGTCGATACGACCTGGAAGTTCCGCGCGATGTATGAGTTGCGTGACCGGATGGCAGACGATTCCGGCATGCAACTGCTGGTCTGGCAGAACCGGGAAGCGGCTGAGCGCGGCATAAACCCGTTCGATCACGGTCCGCTGCACACCGACATGTGGAAGACCGAAGGGCTGAAGCAGGCGCTCGACCATTACGGCTTTGACGCTGCGTTCGGTGGCGCCCGGCGCGACGAGGAAAAGAGCCGTGCCAAGGAGCGGGTTTTCTCGTTTCGCACGGCCAGTCACGGCTGGGATCCCAAAAACCAGCGGCCCGAGCTGTGGAACCTCTACAACGCCCGAAAGAACAAGGGCGAGAGCATCCGCGTCTTCCCCATCAGCAACTGGACCGAGCTCGACATCTGGCAGTACATCATGGCCGAGGGGATCGAGATCGTACCGCTCTATTTCGCCGCGCCGCGTCCAACGTTCGTGCATGACGGGCTGCTGCTGATGGCGGACGACGTCGAGCGGCTCGAGCGCGTGCTCGGTTACCGGCCCGAGATCACCGAGCGCTCGGTCCGCTTCCGCACGCTGGGCTGTTTCCCGCTCACCGGAGCGGTCGAGAGCGAGGCGGCGAGCCTGAGCGAAGTCGTCCAGGAAACGCTGCTCACCACCACATCCGAACGGCAGGGCCGCGCGATCGACAAGGACGCCGGGGGCGCGGGCATGGAAGTCAAGAAGCAGCAGGGATACTTCTGACGATGAGCGAGCCGATCTACCAGACCGATGCGCTCATCGCCGAGGACATCGAGGCCTATCTCGACCAGCATCGCAACAAGACGATGCTGCGCTTCATCACCTGCGGCAGCGTCGATGACGGCAAGTCCACCCTCATCGGGCGCCTGCTCTACGACAGCAAGATGATTTTCGAGGACCAGCTGGCCGCGCTCGAAAGCGACAGCAAGCGGGTCGGCACGCAGGGGCAAGAAATCGACTTCGCGCTGCTGGTGGATGGTCTTGCTGCCGAACGCGAGCAAGGCATCACGATCGACGTCGCCTATCGCTTCTTCGGAACCGAGAAACGCAAGTTCATCGTCGCGGACTGCCCGGGGCATGAACAGTACACCCGCAACATGGTCACCGGTGCCAGCACCGCCGACCTCGCGGTGATCCTCGTCGATGCACGCAAGGGCGTGCTCGTCCAGACCCGCCGCCACAGCTACCTTTGCCACCTGATCGGCATCCGCAACGTGGTCCTCGCGGTCAACAAGATGGACCTCGTCGATTACTCGCAGGAGGTATTCGACAAGATCGTGGCGGACTACTCGGCTTTCGCGTCGAGCATCGGCATCGAGAGCTTCACAGCGATTCCCATTTCCGGGTTCCGGGGCGACAACATCACGCTCGCACCGAGCGCGAACACGCCTTGGTACGCGGGGCCGAGCCTGGTCGATCATCTCGAGACGGTCGAATTGCGCACCGCGGCCGACGCCGAAAAGCCGTTCCGCCTCCCGGTCCAATGGGTCAACCGTCCCAACCTGGACTTCCGGGGGTTCGCAGGACTGGTCGCGACCGGCCGCATCGCGCCAGGAGATCCGGTGCGCGTGCTGCCTTCCGGCAAGACCACCTCGGTGGAGCGGATCGTCACGCTGGAGGGCGACCTCGGCGAAGCCGTCGCCGGACAATCGGTGACGCTGACTTTCGCGGACGAGATCGACTGCAGCCGCGGCAACGTCATCGCTGCAGCCGGCGACCCGCCCGAGGTTGCCGACCAGTTCGAAGCGACGGTGGTGTGGATGGCAGACGATGCCATGCACGTTGGCCGCGGATACTGGCTCAAGCTTGCTACGCAGACCGTTTCGGCCACCGTCGCGCAGCCGAAATACGAGATCGACGTCAACAGCCTCGAGCACCTCGCTGCCAAGACGCTGGAGTTGAACCAGATCGGCGTGGTAGAGTTGACCACCGACAAGCCGATCGTGTTCGAAAACTACGCCCAGAGCCGCGCGCTGGGCGGGTTCATTCTGATCGACAAGCTGACCAACGCCACTGTCGCAGCCGGGATGCTGCACTTTAGCCTGCGCCGCAGCCAGAACGTCCACTGGCAGCCGACCGACATTGGCCGCGACCACCACGCGGCGCTCAAGAACCAGACGCCGAAGGTGCTGTGGTTCACCGGCCTTTCGGGATCGGGCAAGTCAACCATCGCCAACGAGGTCGAGAAGCGTCTCGCGCTGATGAACCGGCACACCTTCCTGCTCGATGGCGACAACGTTCGCCACGGGCTCAACAAGGATTTGGGCTTTACCGAGACCGACCGGATCGAGAACATCCGCCGCGTGGGCGAAGTGGCGCGGCTGATGGCGGATGCCGGCCTGATCGTGCTCACCGCCTTCATCAGTCCGTTCCGGGCGGAGCGCGAGATGGTCCGCGCCATGTTGCCTGCGGGCGAGTTCGTCGAAATCTTCGTCGATACCCCTCTCGAAGTCGCCGAGGCACGTGACGTGAAGGGTCTCTACAAGAAGGCCCGCGCCGGTGAGCTCAAGAACTTCACCGGCATCGACAGTCCTTACGAACCGCCGGAAAACCCGGACATCGTGGTCGACACCGTAACAATGACGGCCCAGGAAGCTGCGCAACACATCGTCGACAGGCTGCTGCCGCTCAAATGAACGATCACGAACTGGCCGCCCACCTCGCGTCCGAAGCCGGGCGCATCCTTCTCGAGGTACGTGAGAGCGGCAAGCATCACGGCAAGGACCTCGGCCGTGCAGGCGATGCCGAAGCGAACGCGCTGCTGGTCGCGGCACTTCGCGAATTGCGGCCCGACGACGGATTGTTGTCGGAGGAGGAGAAAGACAGCCCGATGCGCCTCGGCAAGCCGCGCACGTGGATCGTCGATCCGCTCGACGGTACGCGCGAATATGGAGAGGGCCGGAGCGATTGGGCGGTCCACGTCGCCCTGGCAGTGGAAGGACAGCCTGCGATCGGTGCGGTCGCCCTGCCAGCGCTGCGCGAAGTCCTGCGCACCGATCGCCCCTCTTCAATGCCACCCGCAGTCGCGACGCCGCGCATGGTAGTCAGCCGCACCCGCCCCGCGCGCGAGGCGGAACTGGTGGCTGAAGCACTGGGCGCCGAACTGGTGCCGATGGGGAGCGCCGGGGCCAAGGCCATGGCCGTGGTGCGGGGCGAGGCCGAGATCTACCTCCACACCGGCGGGCAATACGAGTGGGACAGCTGCGCGCCCGCCGCGGTGGCCCTGGCGCACGGTTTCCACGCGTCGCGCATCGATGGCAGCCCGCTGCTCTACAACCAGGCCGATGCTTACATGCCGGATCTGCTGGTCTGCCGCCCCGAGCTGGCCGAGCGCGCTCTGGCAACGATTGCACAAGATGCTTTGATGGTCTGTCGCAGCGCTGGCAGCTAGTCTACTACGTTTCACTTTACCCCTATGCGAGCCGACATGGACCAGAATATCATCTTGATCACCGGCGGTACAGGTTCCTTCGGAAAAACCATCTTACGAGATTTGCTCCAAGCCAACGTTGACGAGATCCGCATCCTCAGTCGAGACGAGGAAAAGCAGGATGCCCTCCGCAACTTAATTAATGACCCCCGCGTTCGCTTCTATATTGGCGATGTACGGGACCGGGCGAGTGTTGACCGGGCAGCGAAAGGAGTCGATGCAATTTTTCATGCTGCTGCGCTCAAACAGGTACCGAGTTGCGAGTTCTTCCCACTTGAAGCAGTGCGCACCAACATCCTTGGCTCCGAAAACATCATTCGTTCGGCGATCGAGAACGTAGTACCAAGCCTCGTATGCCTGTCTACGGACAAGGCGGTCATGCCGATCAACGCAATGGGAATGAGCAAGGCGTTGCTTGAAAAGGCCGCCCAAGCTGCTGCACGTGAAATCGGCCCTCAAGCAAGGACCACGATTAGCTGTGTGCGCTATGGCAACGTCATGTATTCGCGCGGATCGGTCATCCCGCTCTTTGTCAAGCAAATAAAGGAAAGTCGTGCGATTACCGTGACCGAGCCGAAAATGACCCGGTTCCTCATGCCTTTGCGCGACAGCGTGGCCCTAGTACGTTTTGCCTTCACGCATGCACGGCAAGGGGACTTATTCGTTAAGAAAGCTGCCGCCTCGACCATTGCGGACCTGATCGAAGCGCTGAAGGAATTGTTCGGCGTGCCGGACCACCCCGTCGAGGTGATCGGCTGGCGGCATGGCGAGAAGCTCTATGAGACGCTGGCGAGCGCCCAGGAACTGGCGACCGCCGAGGACATGGACGAGTACTGGCGCCTGCGGCTCGACGCGCGCGACCTCAACTACGCGGCCTATTTCGACGAAGGCGAGCGCGAGACGGCGACGCTGCAGGACTACCACTCGCATAACACGCAGCGGCTCGACGTCGCCGGGGTGCGCGACCTGCTGCTGACGCTGCCCGAGATCCAGGCCGAGCTAGCTGATTGGACGGCGAGCCGGGCATGAAGATCGTCGTCACCGGCGCGCGGGGCCTGCTCGGCTGGCACGCCGCCGCGCGGCTGCACGCACGCAACTGCGACGCACGCTTCCGCGGCGATGCGGAGCCATTTGAGCTGGTGTGCCTCGACCGCGATGCGTTCGGCGACGACGCGAATCTCGCCGCAGCGATCTCCGGAGCGGACGCTGTGCTGAATTTCGCCGGCATCAACCGCGGCACCGACGACGATGTCGAGGCCGGCAATCCGGCAATCGCCACGCGGCTGGTCGAGGGCTGCAAGGCCGCCGGCGCCGCGCCGCATATCGTTTACGCCAACAGCGTCCATTGCTCGCGCGACAATTCCTACGGTCGCTCGAAAGCCGGGGCGGCCCGGATCCTGCGCGATTTTGCCGGTTCAAAGTTCACCGACCTAGTCCTGCCGCACATCTTCGGCGAGTGCGCGCGACCTGACTATAACAACGTCACCGCCACGCTGATCGACCGGATTGCGAGAGGCGAGACGCCCGAGATCAACCCGAACGGCGCGGTCGAGCTGCTCCACGCGGGAGAAGCGGCCGACCTTGCGATCGCCGCCGCGCTTGAGGGCGGACCAGACCTGCTCGAACCGCAGGGCCGCAAACTCAAGGTGAGCGAGCTCTACGACACTCTGCTCGGCTTCCACGCCAGCTATACGGGGAACGTCTTTCCCGACCTTTTGGACCCCTTCGACCTAGCGCTGTTCAACAGCTACCGCACCGGGCTTTACCCGCAGCACTATCCGCGCATGCTTAAGCTCAACTCGGACGCGCGCGGCACGCTGTTTGAGGCGGCCAAGGGCGGCAATGCATCGCAGAGTTTCCTATCCACAACCGCGCCCGGCATCCGCCGCGGCGACCATTTTCACACCAGCTTGGTCGAGCGGTTCCTCGTGGTGCGGGGCGAGGCGGTCATCCGCATCCGCAAGGTGCTGACTGACGAGGTCGAGACCTTCACCGTGTCGGGCCGCGAACCGGCGGCAATCGACATGCCGCCCTTGCACACTCACCACATCGAGAACACCGGCAAGGGGGAACTGCTGACCTATTTCTGGGCCCATCGGATGTTCGAACCGCTAAATCCCGACACCTTCGCCGATCCGGTGCTAGGGGCCGATTGATGGGCAAGCTCAAGATCACTACAGTCCTCGGTACGAGGCCGGAAATCATCCGGCTTTCGCGCGTGCTCGCGCGGCTCGACGAGTACGTCGATCACCGCATCGTCCATACCGGGCAGAACTGGGACTACGAACTCAACGAGGTGTTTTTCAGCGACCTTGGCGTGCGCGCGCCGGACAACTTCCTCGGCGTCGATACCTCCAGCCTCGGCACGGTTCTGGGCGGCACGCTGATCGCCATCGAGCAGGAATTCCGCGTGCACCGGCCCGACGCGATGCTGGTGCTGGGCGACACCAATTCCTCGATCGCCGCGATCATGGCGCGGCGGATGAAGATCCCTATTTACCACATGGAAGCAGGCAACCGCAGCTTCGACCGCAACGTGCCGGAAGAGACCAACCGCCGGCTGGTTGACCACATCGCCGACTTCAACCTCGTTTACACCGAGCATGCGCGGCGCCACCTGCTGAGCGAAGGCATCGAGCATCGGCGGATCTATCTCACCGGCTCGCCAATGCGCGAGGTGCTCGACCATTACCGCGATGCTATTGCCGCCTCCGGCGTGCTGGGCGAGCTAGGGCTGGAAGAAGACGGCTACTACGTCGTATCGATGCACCGCGAGGAAAACGTCGACAGCCACGCGCGGCTCGCCTCGCTTGTGGCCACGCTCAACGAACTGGCTGCGCGCTACGATATGCCCGTCATCGTCTCGACACACCCGCGCACGCGCAAGCGCCTCAAGGAGCTCGAGGATGTCGAGCTCGACGAACGGGTGCGCTACCTCAAGCCTTTCGGCTTCCACGACTACAACCGGCTGCAGGCCTCCGCGCGCTGCGTGATTTCGGACAGCGGAACGATTGCCGAGGAGAGCTCCATCCTCGGGTTCGCCGCGATCACCCCGCGCGACGCGATCGAGCGGCCCGAGGCGATGGACACCGGCAACATCATCGTCACCGGATTCGACCGGGAAACGATCATGGCCGCGATCGAAGCGGCGGTCGCCTTGCAGGGCGAGCGAGATGCGAGCGGCAAGGTGCCGGCGATCCCGGCCGAATACGAGGTTACGAACACCTCCGAGCGGATGCTCAAGCTTATCCTTGGCACGGCGAGACTGTCGAACGGATGGGACGGGATCCGGCTGCACGACCATGTGTGACCGTGCCGGGACCGCCCCACGCCGCGTGCTGATCCTCTATCGCCACTACCGGCCGGACAGCCCGCCCTATGCGACCATGCTCGCGATGCTGGCGGAGCGGCTGGCGGGGGAGGGCCACGCGATCAATGTCTGGACCGAGCAGCCTAGCTACAAGTCGAACGATGCTGCGCTCAACTTGCCCGGCGGGTCTAACGAAGGCGGCGTGAGGGTCGAGCGCATGGCGCGCCTGCCGCTCTATGGCCGCCTCGGCGCGATGCGCCTGCTCGACAAGGTGCTGTTCCCGCTGCGGCTGGTGCTCAAGGCGCTGCTTCGCTGCCTTGCGGGTGAGCGCTACGACGTCGTCTGGACCGCAACCATCCCGCCGATCGCACAGGGCCTCGCCGGGCGCATGGTCGCGCGCATCTTCGGCGCGCGGTTCGTTTATCACTGCCAGGACTTGTACCCCGAGATCGCGGTCCACGTGGGTCTTTGGCGCGGGGGCGGCCTGCTGCATTCGCTGAGCCGCAGGGTCGAGCGGGCGACGCGGTCAAAGGCTGATCCTCTGGTCACGCTCTCGCCCGACATGGCCCGGACAGCGACGGCCTTAACCAAGCCTCGCTCGCTCGTCGTCCTTAACAACTTCGCGCTGGAGGAACTCGGCGACCCGGCGGAATTCCCAGAGCGGGGATTCTCGCTCGACGCGTCGTTGAAGCTGACCTTCGCCGGCAACCTCGGACGTTTCCAGGGCCTCGAATTGGTCGCGGAGGGTGTCGCGCAGGTCGACCAGCAGCGCTGCCCGGTCCAACTGCAGTTCATCGGCGAAGGCACCGCGCTTCCCGCGCTTCGCGAGCGTGCGCGGTCAGTCCCCGCGATCGGCTTCGAGCCGCACCGCCCGTTCGCCGAGGCGCGTCCGCTGATCGCCGCTGCGCACGTCGGGCTGGTGGCACTCGAGCCGGGCATCATCGATTTCGCGTTTCCGTCGAAGACCATGACTTACCTCTCGCTCGGCCTGCCGATTCTCGCGCTGGTCGAGAGGGATAGCTCGCTTGCCGCCATGCTTGCCGAGCGCCGGCTCGGTTGGACTATTTCGCGCCGCGAGCCGGAAGCGGTGGCGGATATCCTGCCAAGGGTGCGCAGCGAGGTGCTGGCGGGAGGCTATACCCGCGACCGGATCATTGCCGAGGCAAGCGACCTGTTTGCCTTCGATCGCGCCGCGCAGGTCTGGGGGCGCGACATTCTGCGCTAGGTAAGGCTGACCTGCGTCAAGCCGTTTTGGCCCGGGTACATCGTGCGAATCGCCAGCGCCGGGTCCAGCACGAAGTGATGCGCGACGAGCGAGGCCAGCACCGCCTCGGTGTGCAGCGTCGTGCGCAGGTCTCGGTTCTCGAACAGCTGCGAGGGCGCGAGGCCGGGCCAGTCGGCCTTGATCCCGCTACGCGGCAGGTTACCGCCGAGCGCATAGAGCGCGCTGCCGGTGCCGTGATCGCTCCCGGCAGTGCCGTTAGTCCGTGCGGTGCGGCCGAATTCGCTGACGATCGTCACCAGCGTGCTGCGCCATTGTTCACCCAGCCCAGCGTGCAGCGCGTCGAGCGTGGCCGACAGCTGCTCGGTCAGCCGGTCCAGCCGGCCCAACTGGTTGCTATGCGTGTCCCACCCGGTGCTTTCGATCATCACCACGTCGGGTCCGTCGGGCCGCTTGAGGAAGCCGCTCGCCAGCGTGCCGAGCCGCTGTGCTAGGCCTTGGTCCGAAACGTCCTGCTCCTGCCCAGCGGTGCGGGTTTGCACCGCGCGCTCCCACATGGCGCCGAGGCTCGGGTCGCCGCGGCCGAGTAGGCCGGCGATGCGGCTGTAGTAATCCTCGTCGAACCCGGCGGATGCCGCCGGATCGTAGCTCGCCACCGCGCCGGGTCCGGCCAGTGAGGGCGGGATCTCGTGCGACAGCGCCAGCGCCGAAACCTTGCCGGGTGGCAGCGCCAGCATGCGGTTGAGGACGCCGATCTTTTCCGAATAGGGGCGCGGCCCGCCCGTCTCGAGCAAGTTTTGCGCATCGAAGTGCGAGCGACTCGGATTGCTCAAGCCGACCGCGTGGAACAGCAAGGCTTCGTTGGCGGCAAATCGGTCGGCAATGCTCGTCAGCTTTGGGTGCAGCGCAAACATCGAATCGAGCTTGTGCCGCCCGTCCTCCTCGGCCAGTGCGCCGCGCGTTTTGGCGAAGTCCGGGTCTCCGACCGGCGCGAGCATCGAGAGCCCGTCGGCCGCGCCGCGCAGCAAGACGAACACCATTTTGCGGCCGGTTGCCGCGCCGTTTGCGGCGAGCAGCGGGCCGCCGGCGACGGCATAAAGCGTCCCGGCGGCGCTTGCTGCGAGCATGTTGCGGCGGGTAATCGGGGTTATCAGCGCCATTGGAAGTCTCGGCTCATGAGCAGGAGAGATAGACCCTGCGCCTTGTCGCCCGCGGCGGCGACCGCGCCTCGCGTCACATCGCTCAGCTGGTCGCCGAAAGCGTGAGCCGCGATATCGCGCGGGTCGTAGGCGCCGCTCTTGCGCATCGAGATGATCTTGGCGAGGTTGGCGCGCTTTATCAGCCCGTCGGACGCGAGCCATTCAGCCTGGATGTCGGGGAAGCCCGCCGGCGAGCCCGGCTCCCAGGTTGACTGGCCGAGGCGGCCGAGCCAGGTGGCAATGAAATTGCCCTTTGGCGTCTCGACACCCGCGGTGCGCAGCGCCGATACCGTCCAGTCCCATGGCGACTTGTACTTGAGCATACCCGGCTGCCAGGCCGCGTCCTCGTTTATCAGCGCGAGGTAGGTCGTCTTGAGGTCCCCGCCGCTCGAATGGAAGGCATCGGCGATGCGGCTCACGCAATCCGCCGGGGGGGCGTCGGCGAAAAAGTGCCGGGCGAGCTTGGTGGCAACAAAACTGGCGGCCGACTGGTGCGCGGCGATGTCGAGCAGGATCGCGCGAGCCTGGTTCGCCTCGCCGGGCGGGTAGGTTTTGCCCATGAGCACGCGCGAGCCAGGCTCGTGTCGGTTGGCTTCGAACACGAAGCCGCCGGCGTCACCATCGTCCATCGCCTTGGTGCCGCCCGCCAGCCCTGCGACGGTGTAGCCAGTCAGCGCCTTCGCGAGCTCGATGACATCGGCTTGGACATAGCCAGAGCGCACACCCAGCGTGTGCAACTCCATTATTTCCCGCGCTAAATTCTCGTTGATCCCCGAGTTGCGCCGCTCCTGGGCGCTGCGCCATCTGCCAAGCACGCTGTTCGGCCCGACCGAGCGCGACTGGTCAAGGAAGACCAGCATCGCCGGGTGCGTTTCGGCTGCCAGCACGAGGTCGGCGAACTTTCCGGTCACGTGAGGGCGGATCGCGCTGTCCTCGTAGTCGGGCGCGAGCGAGCGGGTGACCTTGGTGTCGGCCGAAACCGCGAAGTGGTTCGACCAGAAGTTTACGAGCCGCTCGACGAACGGCGTTTGCGTGATCCGCGCCCGCTCGACCCGGTCTGCGATCCGCGCGCGGTAGGCGTCGTAGAAGTTGCGCCGCATGTCGGCATCGGCTGCCGCTTGCATCTGGCTGACGAGCTCCGCGGGGTTTCCGGGCGATGTCGCCACCGCCGGATCCCATCCGGCCAGCTGCTGGATCAGCCAACCCTTGGGGTCGCTGCTCGGTTGCTCGTTGGGTGCGAGCCCGTAACCGAAGCGGTGATGCGCGATGTATGACCGTTGGTCGACCATGCCGGCAGAATCATACCAGCGGACTTAACCTAAGCAAAATGCGGCGGTCAGATTGCCGCGCACTTGTTGCATTATGGCATTTGGCCTAGCAGAAGCCGTCGCAGAAACCGTATCAGGGGAGCCAAGAGTTGATCGAGAAACCGGCCGGCCGCGCGGCAGCGCTCGACCTAGGCCGTTTCATCGCAGCGCTCGCTGTATATGGCTATCACATGCTCTATCTCGACGTGCAGGTGGGCCGCATACCGTGGGCCAGCGCGCTCGGGCCGATCATGTCCTACGGATACCTCGGCGTGAATTTCTTCTTCATGCTGTCGGGCTACGTCATTTGCCGTTCGGCCGAGGGCGCCACCCGGTTCGAATTCGCGCGCAACCGCGCAACCCGGCTCTATCCGGCCTTCGTCATCTGCGGTGTGCTGACCAGCCTCATGCTGATCGTCGCAGGTCACGGTGTGTCGCCCCTGCGGTTCGTCGCCAACATGACGTTCCAGGCCAAGGCGCTGGGCTTTTCCTTCCTCGACCCGGTCTATTGGTCACTTGCCGCCGAGACGCTGTTCTACGCCGCTGTCTTCCTGATCGTCATCGGCCCGGCTCTGCGCTCGCGGCTGCGGATGGTGCTGGTGGTCTGGGCCGTACTGGCCGTGCTGCCGATCGGCGGTCCGGCGGCGATCCTGCTTAACCTCAAATGGGCGCCCTATTTCGGCGTCGGCATCGCGCTGCACCTGATCCAAGCCGACCGGCGCGGTTTCGACAAGGGACTGTTCGCGCTCTATGCGCTGCTCGCGCTTTACGGGGCATGGAGCGAGGCCGGGACTGTCGGCAAGCAATTCGACTTGCGGCCGGCCCCGCTGGTCGCGGCGGTGCTCGTGTTCGCCATGGCAGCGATCCTACCGTGGCTCAGCCGGGTCGAGCTTTCGAAGAGAGGATACACGGTCGCCTTCGTACTCGGAGGGATGAGCTACCCCCTTTACTTGCTGCACAATCAGTTCAACCGCCCGCTGCTCATCGCCAGGTGGGAGCACGGCTTGCTCGCCGTGCTGGTGGAGAACGCGGGTCTGATGCTGTTGTGCTATCTAGTGTTCAAGTTCGAGGAGAAGATCCGCCGCTCGCTGCGTGCGCTCGATTTCGCGCGCTACAGGCCCGGGCGGCGGGTCGAGACCGGTGCCTGACGGGGCCGAGCGGTGACCCGCTATCAGGAAATCCTCAAGCGTGCGTTCGACGTCGTGGTGTCGGGGCTCGCGATCCTGCCCGCCGCTCCGGTCATCGCCGCCTGCGCGCTCGCCGCACGACGCGACACCGGAGCGAGCGGGATCTTCAGCCAGCAGCGCGTCGGGCGCGGCGGCAGGCTTTTCACGGTCTACAAGATCCGCACTATGCGCGCGGTCGGCGGGCCGACGGTGACAACCGCGGGTGATGCCCGTATCACCCCGCTCGGGGCGAAGATGCGGCGCTGGAAGCTCGACGAGCTGCCGCAGCTGTGGAACGTGCTCAAGGGCGACATGAGTTTAGTTGGCCCGCGGCCCGACGTGCCGGGGTTCGCCGACAGGCTGACGGGCGAGGAGCGCGACATGCTGCGGCTGCGCCCGGGCATCACCGGCCCGGCCACGCTCAAGTACCGCGACGAGGAAACCCTGCTCGCCGGGCAGGCCGATCCCGAGCGCTACAACGCGGAGGCTGTCTGGCCGGACAAAGTCGCGATCAACCTTGCCTACATGAACGACTGGTCGCTGGGCCGCGACATCGCGCTGATCTGGCGCACTGTGGCCGGGTCCTGAGCGTGAGCGGTGCCGTCTGGACCCCGGTTGTGATCCTCGGCGCGGGGCGTTCTGGGACCAACATCCTGCGCGACTGCCTAGTGGGCCTACCGGGCTTCGCGACCTGGGACTGCGACGAGATCAATCCGGTCTGGCGGGTCGGGCAGGCGCGGCGGTCGGACGACGAGTTCTCCCCCGCCGACCTGACCCCGACGGCGCGGCGAGTCATCGGCCACGCCTTCGCGCGGATCGCCACCCGCGACCCCGGAACGCGGTTCGTGGTCGAGAAGACCTGCGCCAACAGCCTGCGTCCCGGATTTGTCGATGAAGCGCTCGATGGCGCGCGTTTCATACAAATAGTGCGCGACGGACGCGACGTCGTTCCGAGTGCGATGAAGCGCTGGCGCGGAGAGCTCGAAGTTGACGGCCGCTCATACTTCATCGCCAAGGCGCGCAATACGCCGCTGCGAGAGCTGCCTTACTATCTGTGGCAATTCGCCGTCCGTCGGCTTGGTATGCTCCTCGGCAGGAGTGAGCGGCTGTCGCGCTGGGGGCCGCTCTATCGCGGGCTGGAGGATGACGCCAACGTCCCGCTGTCGCTGATCTGCGCGCGGCAATGGGCGAAGAGCGTCGAGCGGACCAACGACTATCTCGCAACCCTGCCGGCCGAGCGCTGGTACTGTCTTGCCTACGAGGATTTCGTGGCCGACCCGGCGGGTGAATTGCGGAAAGTAGTGCAATTCCTCGGCGCTAAGGTATCCGACGATCAGCTGGCCAGTGCGGTCGGTACAGTCCGCACGAAAAAGGGCGGTAGCGGGAAGGGCCTCGATCTGCTCGATGCGGCGGAACGCGAACCGGCATTAGCGACAATGCAGCCACAGCTGGAGCGGTACAGATACCTAAGGAACGCGGTATGAGGATCTGGCTTTCGCGGCCACACATGGGCGAGAAGGAACAAGAGTATGTGAGCGAGGCCTTCGCCGACAATTTCATTGCGCCGGCCGGCCCGCAGCTCGAGGGGTTCGAGCGGGCGATGGAGGAATATCTCGGGGAGAGCGTCCACTGCCTCGGCGTGGCGAGCGGCTCCGCCGCGCTGCATCTTGCGCTGCATATGTGCGATCCAAACCCCGGCGACGAGGTGTGGGTTAGTTCGATGACCTTTGCCGGCGGGGTTTTCCCGATCCTTTATGCCGGGGCGACGCCGGTCTTCTTCGATCTCGACGAGGCGAGCTGGACGGTCGATCCAGAGTTGCTGGCTGACGCGCTGGGCAAGGCGTCGCAGGCGGCCAAGTTGCCAAAGGCAATCGTGCCGGCCGACCTTTATGGCCAGAGCTGCGACATCGACGCATTGGAGGCAATCGCTGCTCGCTACGAAGTGCCGTTGGTGATCGATAGCGCTGAATCCGCCGGGGCCTCGTGTCGCGCACGCAAGGCCGGAACCGGTGGAGAGATGGCCATCCTCTCATTCAATGGCAACAAGATCATCACCACCGGCGGCGGCGGAATGCTGGTTTCGCGCAATGCCGCGCGGATTGAAAAGGCACGATTCTTATCCACACAGGCGCGCGAACCTGCACCGCATTACGAGCACAAGGAATACGGTTTTAATTATCGACTGAGCAACGTCTCGGCGGCAATTGGCCTCGGTCAGCTAGCGGTGCTCGACAAGCGCGTCGCGGCGCGGCGACGGATCTTCAAGCGCTATGCTCGCCTGCTGGGCGACCTGCCGGGCATCGCCTTCATGCCCGAGCCGCAATGGTCGTATTCTACGCACTGGCTGACCACGCTGACAATTGACCCGGCGCAAAGTGGGGGAGTTACCCGCGAAAACCTGCGGCGCGCGCTAGCAGAGCATGAGATCGAGAGCCGACCACTTTGGAAGCCAATGCACCTGCAGCCACTGTTCCAGGGCACCCGTTATGTAGGGCGCGGGTTCGACGAACGGTTGTTCCGCGACGGATTGTGCCTGCCTTCAGGCAGCGACCTGACTGATGTCGAGCAAGACGAAGTGATCGGTATTGTGAGAGCGTTTTTCAGAGCCTAAAATGGTTGCCGTCGTCCATTACGAACGCGTCTCTCGCCCAAATCGCTTCAGTATCGAGCGTGTCGCTGAGCTACTGCGCAACAATCTCCCGAGCGACATCGCGGTTACCGTGTGGTACGCCGGCGACGGGCTTCGCTCGTGGGTCGGTCGCTGGAGCGATGCGCGAGCGGCTGTCCGCGCTCAGGGCGAGGTGAATCACATCCTCGGCGATGCACACTACCTTGGCTGGCTACTCGATCCTCGGCGCACCATTCTGACGGTGCACGACACGGAGTCGCTCGACCGGATGCGCGGGTTGCGGCGCGCTGTGTTCCGATATCTATGGTACACGCTGCCGTTAGCGCGTTGCGCGAAAGTGGTGACGATTTCGCAGGCTACGCGCGATTCGCTGCTGCGGCACGTCTCGGTACCCGAGCATCGACTCGTTGTCATTCCCGATCCTGTCGCACCACTCGCTGGATCTGAGGGCCGCTCGGATGAGGCCAGATCTCGTCCGCGCAGGATTTTGCACATCGGCACCAAGACAAACAAGAACCTCGTGAACCATGTTGCCGCCCTCGCTGGCCTCGATGTCGAGTTGTGGGTCGTCGGGCGGCTGGATACGGCGCAGCGAGTACTGCTCGATGCCTCCTCATTCAAGTACAAGAACTTCGTTAACATTACCGAGGTGGAGCTCGGCCGCCTTTACCGAGAGGCCGATTGCCTGCTGTTTGCCTCCCTCGTGGAAGGCTTCGGAATGCCCGTTGTCGAGGCACAGTTGATCGGCCTGCCAGTCGTTACTAGCAATCTTTCCTCACTTCCAGAGGTGGCAGGCGAAGGCGCGCTGCTGGTCGATCCGCGCGACCCGGAGGCGATCCGCGCAGCGGTCAAGCAAGTCCTGACAGACCCGGATCTGCGCGCCTGGCTGGTAGCGGCAGGTCGGGACAATGCCCGGCGGTTCGCCCCGGCCACTGTAGCCGAGAGCTACGCGCGGCTATACCGACAAGTAGCTGCTACCGCCGCATGACTCGTCCGGTCGTCATGCTCTTCTGCCGCACGTACCTGCCGGGCTTCCGTTCAGGCGGACCGGTCCGAACGTTAGCGAATCTCATCGACGCCTTGGGCGATGAGTACGATTTTCGCGTGGTCACGCTCGATCGCGACTGGGGCAGCAATGAGTGCTATCCAGGCGTTGATCACGACCGCTCTATGCCGGTCGGCAAGGCGCACGTGCACTATCTCGATCCTGCACGCATCAGTCCCGCGGTGCTGCGCAGCCTCGTGCGCATGGTACAGCCAAGCCTGATCTACCTCAACAGCCTGTTCGACCTTGCGCTCGCCCGCCGCGTGCTGTTGCTCCGGCGCTTCCGGCAACTGCCAGAAGTGCCGGTGCTACTCGCGCCGCGGGGCCAACTCAATCCGGGCGCGCTGGAACTCAAGGCGGCGACCAAGCGGGCCTATCTTGCGCTTCTCAGACACGGCGGGCTGCTCGACTGCGTGCACTGGCAAGCGACAGGCGAGCCGGAAGCGCAGGCGATCCGTGAGGCGTTGGGTGAGGGATTCATTGCGCGCAACACCGCCGGGTTACACGTTGCACCCAACATCAGCTGCGCGCGCTTCGGTGATCCTGAAAAATGGCAGCCGCGCGCATCGAACGAGCCCCTCCGGATCGTCATGCTCGGCCGCGTAGCGCCAATGAAGAACGTCGATTTCGCCATAAAGGTGCTTGCCGCGATGGAGGAGCCGGCGCGGCTCGACATCCTCGGCCCGCTTGAGGACGCAGATCACCTCGCGGCTTGCCGCGAGGCTGCCAAGAGGATCGGTCCGCGCAGAGAGGTCCACTTTCGCGGCCCGGTCGAACCGGCGGACATTCCCGACCTGCTGGCAAGCTACGACTGTTTCCTTTCACCCACGCGCGGCGAGAATTTCGGGCATGCCATCGCCGAGGCCCTGTCGTCCGGGCTGCCAGCGATAATCAGCGACCGTACGCCGTGGCAGGACCTCGCCAAACAGAAGGCTGGGGAGGTCATCCCGCTTGGCAATCCGGTGGCGTTTGCCCAAAAGCTAGACGAACTGGCCCGAATGCCCGGCAACGAATTGCGGCAACTACATCGCTATTGCATCGATTACGCAAAGGCGTCACTGCGGCAAGCTGCGATCCTGGACGCTAACCGTGCGCTACTCGACATTGCGCGGGGACGGGGCGAATCCGAGCTGAATAGGAAAACGTGGTGCTAATGCGCAGCAAAGCCGCCGAACGTCTGCGGAACCTGATCGAACGCAAGACCGCCACCGTCGGCATCATAGGTTTGGGCTACGTCGGCTTGCCGCTCGCAGCCGCCTGCGCGCGGGCCGGCTATAAGACGCGGGGCTTCGACATCGACAGCGCCAAAATCGATGAGCTCAACGCTGGAAGATCGTACATTGACGCCGTGCCGTCGTCGGAGCTTGCGGCGCTTGTCGAAAAAGGCATGTTCACCTCGACCGCTGACTTCGCGCATTTGGAGGAATGCGACATCGTCATCATATGCGTGCCAACGCCACTCGCGCCCGGGCATGAGCCGGATCTGAGCTACGTCGAAAAGTCTACCGCTGCTATCGCGAAGACACTGCGCGCGGGACAGATGGTGGTGCTCGAATCGACGACTTATCCCGGCACCACGACCGAGGTAATCAAACCGACCCTGGACGCAGGCGGATTGAGCGAGGGCACGGACTACTTCCTTGGGTTCTCACCTGAGCGCGAGGACCCGGGTAACCACCGGTTCAGCACCACGACGATTCCCAAGATCGTTTCGGGTGAGAGCACCATTTCAGCCGATTTGGTTTCCGAATTCTACAGCCGGGTGATCAAGAAGGTTGTACGTGTTTCAAGTACCGCTGTCGCCGAGGCAACCAAGATCACAGAGAACGTGTTCCGGGCCGTTAACATTGCGTTGGTGAACGAGCTCAAACAGGTCTTCGACGTGATGGGCATCGATGTATGGGAAGTAATAGATGCAGCGTCGACAAAGCCCTTTGGCTTCATGCCGTTTTATCCCGGACCGGGGCTAGGCGGTCATTGCATCCCGATTGACCCGTTTTATCTCTCGTGGAAAGCGCGGCAGCATGGATTTCCCACACGGTTCATCGAGCTGGCGGGGGAGATCAACCACTCTATGCCGGCCTACGTGGCGTCGCGCCTCACGGAAGCACTGGATTTACACTTCGCGCTCCCAGTGGACCAAGCTCGCATCTTCGTGCTCGGATTAGCGTACAAGCCAAATGTTTCGGACACCCGCGAAAGTCCGGCACTGAGCCTCATCCAACTCTTGGAGAGACGTGGCGCCCGTGTCGATTTTCACGATCCGCTTATTGGTACTATTCCGAACACCCGCGATTACCCTGAACTCGCCGGACGCACTTCCTCACCTTTGGAAGTAGGGAAGTTGTCCAGTTATGACGGCGTGTTAATTGTCACCGATCATTCATCCGTAAACTACGATCTGGTGGCCAAAGAGGCCAAGATGATTGTGGACACCCGCAATGTAATGCGTGGCCGGCTGTGCACGGGCATATTGGTCAAAGCGTAGTGACCGGGGGCGGGAGGTTGACAACCCTTCTTTATTAGGGGCCTGAGTGAAATGCTTGCAATCAATGCAATTATCCAAAAGCACACGGCCTTCATGCTCGTATTGTTACTGGTGGCGGCGCTGATTTCGCCACTTAGCCTTACTAGTTCTACCATTCTGATATGCCTTGGCGGACTCTTGTCGGTCTTCATCGCCGGCGCCGGCCTCACAACCGTTCGATTATTGAAACTGGACGGTACACTTGTCTGGATGCCAATTACGATATTTGTCATATCGTCGGCTTTGTTTTATGGCTTTGGGCCTCTGGCTTTTGTGTTCGGAAGCGAAGGTACGAAGGCATACCTAGCGCTTAGACTCGTGCGAGCGTCGCCCGAGGACTTGCTCCGTGCAACGCAATTGAGCTTTCTTGGCATTACGCTAGTGTTCGCGGGCGCCGCCGCGGCATTAACTTTCTTGGAACGGGAAGGAAAAGCGAAAGCTAAGGACGTCGCAAGAAGTCCGTTTTCTCCCGGAATGCTCGCGGCCGTATTCCTGATAGTAGGCTTGGTCCTGAAATACGCAATATGGTACCCGGCAACATGGGGTGTAGTGGACTTTACTGTGCCTGGTTTTGTGGCACTTTTCGCCGCCCTTGCGGCACTTGGTTTTGGACTTTTCGCCTTTGTAGCCTTTTCACGGGGAGGCGCACTAATTGGCGCTTTTTTTGCGCTCTGGTTGATAGACTTTTTGTGCACGACACTTAACTTTGCTAAATTCGACCTTATGTTGGCGATTGCCTTTCCCTTGGCGGGGTATTTTCTAGCCACTCGTAACTTTGCAGTAACGACTTTCGCGGTTATGGCGGCTCTCGCAACCTACTCCTATTCGCAGCCAATGATGAATTACGCGCGGTACGTAGGGGTGACGGACGAGAACGCTGCTGGTTACGCTGAGCGGGCGGAGACGATCTACTACTACGTTACCGAGCGTCCAGACATAATACAAAACGCAAACTATCTGGATTCGCAGAGATGGTGGACGAGGTTCGAGTTCGCCGCGAAACAGGCCTTTGCCATGAATCTTCGTGATAACGGCGTGACAAGTCAATCGCTTGCGCAGCTTCCTACGGTGTTCATTCCGCGAATCTTCTGGCCCAATAAACCTGAGTTACGCAGCCCCGGCCAAGACTTTTACTACCTGGTCTCCGGTCGCACTACGACGCGAATGTCAATTTCGGTCTACGCAGATCTATATTGGCAATTCGGATGGGTCGGCGTCATCTTGGGCTCGCCGCTGATAGGCATCGGCCTGGCATTGATGACGAACAAGCTCTTGCCGCACATTCGCGCGCGAGACTTCGCTTATTTTCCTCTCGTTCTCATCGGCGTTAGATACGCTTTGGTCGATCCTAACAAATATGTGATAAATGGCGTTCTCTCAACGGCCGCTTTCTTCATACTTTACGCAGTTGCCATCCAGTTCGCGGTCAGAGTTGTAAGCGAGAGCTTCCGAGACAGCGCTTCCAAACATGCTTCCCAAGTTCACTGAACCTTTTAGGTGCGAAGTCTCATCAAGATTTGTGCGCGCCTTGGCGCAGTGGCAATCCGCGCAGGACGGACGACGTCTGCCTTAATGCTCGCGATCGGTTTTCTAAACCTCGCAATCGGCCTTCTAACGACTGTACTCCTCGCGCAGCTCCTGCCAAGGGCGGGCTACGGAGAATACGTCTTGGCCTTGAGCGTCGCTAGTATAGCTGCGCTGCCCGTAGAGCTTGGACTGCCCACCCTCATGATGCGGGAGATCGCCAGGTTTCGCGCCGAGGACAAGAATGAACTCATAGCGGCAATCATAGCCTGGGTATTGGCGTTCGTATCATGTTCCTTCGTGTTCATCGCAGTTGCTTTCCTTGTGTACTACATCACAGTGCGGTCGGAGAAAGTCTCAGAATGTCTCCAGATCCTATCAATGCTCCTTTTGCTCCCGCTTGCGCTTATGAATTGGGCCCGCGGTATTCTCCAAGGGTTTGATAAACCTGTGCAATTTGCTTTGCCGGACAGTATATTTCGCCCCGTGCTTTTGTTAATTTTCGTCGGCCTACTAGTGGTCGCGGGCGCTCTGTCCCCTATGATGGTGATGGCTGCCCATGTAACGGCCGTCTCACTCTGCTTCTGGTGGTCGATTTCTCGCGCCGCGAAGATCTTGAGATCTTCCGGCGTGCGGTGGCGATTTAACCGCTCCGATCTGCGCGCGCGAGAATGGCTGGCTTCTCTGCTGCCGATTACCTTGGTCTCCGGCGTCCGCGTGGTTAACCGGCGCATCGACATTGTGATTGTGGGGGCTCTAAGCTCTACCGCGACGGTTGCCGTCTATAATGTATCTCTCCAGATTACTAGTGTTGTTCTGGTGGCCCAGACAATCCTCAATCAGTCGCTTGGACCCAAGGTCGCAATGGCACACCACAAAGGTAATACCGAGCAGCTGCGCCGGGAAATCGCCGCCAGTTCGATAATTTCCGCTTCTGCCGCGGTGATTTTCAGCGCGACTATCATCTTGGGAGGAAAGTGGGCTATCCCCCGGATCTTTGGTGAGGATTACGCGCATTCCTATAGCCTCGTGTGTATATTGTGCCTTGGGCAACTTTTCAGCGCACTGATGGGTCCTACAGCATTGCTTCTGAACATGTCTCGGCTCGAGGGAAAGACACTACGCACGGGCATCCTCTCTGCGATCGTTGGCATTTCTCTCGCAGCGCTCCTTGTTCCGCCTTTGCATGGTGTAGGCGCAGCCATTGCCGCGAGTGCGACGTTAGTTGCGATCCAAGCCCAGAGATGGTGGATGGTAAAAGAACACATTGGAGTGCGGTGCGATATATTTTCCGCCGTGTCCTTTCTTTTCCACCGAACTTGAGAGGAACCAAGCGAAGTGCATTATTCTGATGAACTAATCTTTTTACACCTCCAAAAAACCGGGGGCAACCATGTCGTCTCCTTACTGGAACAGTATTTCAACTTGTCACAAAAAGGGAAGCATACTGGCATCCTGGGGGGAGTCTCACGTCCGCATGTTTGGGTAGGCATCCGAAACCCTTGGGACTGGTATGTTTCATTGTGGGCCTACGGTTGCCAGTCGGAAGGTAGTCTATGGGCATACCTCACTGCCAGCCGAGTGCAGAGTATGATTAGGCTGACAGGGCTTTATGGCGGACGACCGCCTAGCTGGCCGATAGGAATTCGGCAACTCAAGGCTGTCCCATTCAAGGACGCCGACGCATGGAGGGAGCTTTACAGGGACGCAAGCGATCCTCAGGCCTTCCGACGCTGGCTCCGGCGGCTCCACAGCCATCCTGGTCAACGGCAAACCGGTGAAGACTATTCCGCGATGCCCCTGGCGTCTACTTGTGGGCTGATGACTGTGAGGTATTTGGAAATCGTCAGTGACGATCACAACTGGAAACAGCACCGACTTCAGTTGCGATCCCCCGAGGATGCAGAAAATTATCGCGCAAAGTACTCAGCAGCCACCCGGTTTATCAGAACTGAGAATTTAGAAGCTGACCTTGCTGTTGCGCTCTCGGACACCAATCGGCATGTTCCAGTCAGGGAACTACGTAAGGTACCTACCAATCGATCTCGTCACCACTCCCCAGCTTATTACTACGATGACGAGACTAGATCATTAGTCGCGCATAGGGATCGTGTCATAATAGAAACGCACGGGTATTCTTTTCCTAACCCCTAGCCGCTTGGTCGCATAGCGCTTGGTACTTGGACGCGAGTTCAGGGTCGCGTTCAAGGAGCGGAGACGCGAGACCACTTTCTGCGTCTCGGACTGCGCGAGAAGGATCAATAGAGGTGCGACCGCGATATTGCGGCGTGTGCCGGAATCCCTCAAGGACGCAGGGATCAAATGGAAGGTTCAGAAACTCCAGAGCGGCGCGTATTGCCATTTCAGGCCGCTGAACGAGGTCATCAAAGTGCAATATTGAAAGTTTTGGCCTGTGGTCGAGAGAAGCGCTCAACTCGTATAGGATTTCAACTAAACGTCGCCACCGATACTCTGCTGTGCCCCGCGACTGATTTCCACGCCTCCTAATGGACGATATAACTTGTTCGGGGCCCCTAATAATTCCTATAATGTGCAGATCGGGGGCGCGGCGCTGGTAGTCCTTAATGCTAAGCCTTGATTTGCGAAATCCGCCTAAAGGAATAGGGCTTCCTCGAAGGTGGCGCACGATATTAGATGCCTTTCGCAACTGCATACCGACCCAATCTCGTAGTCGCATTTGAATCGTATGATTTAATTCGATTTGGTGCGGAGCACATAATTTAACCCCGCTGACGGGCTTGGCAAGTATTCGCAAGGATGCGCCCGTTAGCTCTTCGTTAAGCAAGCTAATATCTGGATGACAACTAAGCATAGCTGCCAGGAGCGTCGTTCCAGAACGAGGAGCGCCCAAGACCAATAAGTGAACGTTTTTAGAGCTCATAACGGAACTGCAACGTTTGCATGGTCAAAAGCCATAACATTAGCTCCAGTCCGCTCAATTATATCCTCTCGGATCAAAACAAAGTTAGTTTCGAAAAATCTCTCGAGCTCTGGATGCCAAGCCTGGTGAATCTCGACGCCTTCTGATGTAAGGGCTCCGAGTTTGTAATTGCGCCCTTCAATCCAATTGAAGACATCCCTCAAATTGTACCCAAAGTCCATCCATCGCCAGTTGTACTCGAACTGGCAAATTTCAATGCGTGCAGCGTCAAAGAGTTTTTTCGCGCCCTTTATCACATTAAAATCATTACCTTCGGTGTCAATTTTGATTAGCCGGATGGGGCCGTTGAATGAATTTAGTGGGTATTCATCCAATCGGATCAAAGGAACATCAATGAGATGTCCACGCGCCTCAGGCCCCGCTATTCCGCTGTTACCCGTCTTTTCACCGGTTACGTCGAAAGAAGCCCACCCGCTGTTATCGCTGACAGCAACCCTCTCAAGAGCGACGCAGGCTCCGGATGACGCTTGTATCAGTCGAGATTCCGCCTCACTGGCCTGCGCTGGGGCGGGCTCAAAAGCCCAAAGGAAGGTACGTGCGCGGTCGCTGCCAAGCCTGCGCAAAAGGGCTACGCTCCAGTCACCATGATTAGCGCCCACATCCAAAAATGCCAAGTCACCCTCGGCCGCGCGCCACCAGGGCAACATTTTATCGAGGAGACCGTACTCCCCGTTAACCTCAGGGTGATTGATTAGGTCCCTACGAGCTCCTTGATAAAGGAAGCGCCCCAACTGCCAGATCCGCCGTCTGGGAATGAGCCTCTCGATGGCACCATAGAGGGCCAACTTTCTACGTGCGTTGGACTGGGTTGCTCTCACGGTTCGGCCGTCTAGGTTGTTCGGCTAAGCAGCACCAGAAGTTTTTGAGCGCGAGTAACGCCCGATCTGGAACGTGGCGACAGCAACGGTTAGAGGCTGCTGCAATCTCCTTCAAAGGAACAAGACTTTGACCTCTCGCACGTATGATCGGCGCCCGCTGCTAATCTTCGCGTCGGATTTCTGGGATGGCAGTACGGGTGCCGGATTATGTGAGGGGTTTCGACGCTTAGGTTGGGTCGTCCACCAGATAGAACTAAGGGAATTCGTTGGCCGCAGATCGCGGGGCCCCCTTGGAAAACTGCTCAAGAAGGCGCAACTCATCGACGGCCCCAAGGAATATCGAGCCGCGATCATCGAAAGTTGCCGAGAACTGCACCCAGATCTTTTTCTCACAGTCAAAGGCGTAGCGATCACAGCATCCTTGCTCAAAGCCATTAGAGACATTGGCGTGCCCACCGCAAATTACTATCCTGACGTAGACTTCGGCCATGCGAATATACTTGAGGATGCGATCGCCAATTACGACTATTTCTTTACGACGAAGAGATTTCATGAGAATTTTTTATCTCAACTATACTCTTCTGATCGCTGGAAGTTCGTGCACCACGGTTTTGTGCCGGGTGTGCACGTCCCCCTTTTCCCATCTAACTCCGTCCCGTACCGTTGCGACGTAGGATTTGCCGGAAATTATTCGATCGCCAAGTCTTCGGCCTTAGACGAGCTGGTGGGGCTCAAGCCTTCGATAGATCTGCTTATCACAGGCCCCAACTGGGGCCGCTTGAAAAATTCACCTGGCCTGCGTGGCCGAATTGACCGTGTGGAGAGGCGAGGAATCGCCTATGCCGATTTCGTCCAACGTTGTCGGATAAACGTAGCCATGCATCATGGTGTGGGCCAGCATGGGTGGGAGGATCAGGTCTCAACGCGTACTTTCGAGATCCCCGCATGCGGAGGGTTCATGCTTCATATCGACAATGAGGAGGTTCGCGACTTATTTTCGGTAGGCACGGAGATCGATACTTTTTCATGTGTCGAAGAGCTGTCAGATAAAATTGACTTCTATCTGACAAAAGACGATCTACGCCGAAAAATGGTGGCGCGCGCATATGCTCGCGCAACGAGCGAGCATTCCTATACTCGACGAGCAATCGAAGTTGACCGTGCCTTACACCCCCTCACCATTCGCGAGGCATAGATTCCCACGGGCTGAATCTTCTGGCTCCCTGCTCATAAAGTATCTCGCCGAGAGTCCTGGTCGTCTTGTCTGGGGATAGATCGCAGGAACCCACCACGCTTACATCATCACTATACCCAAAAAGTCGGAAGTCGACTTGGTAAAGTCGGTGCAAAATATTTTTTGACGCTTGCGAAAGCTCCCACGACGGCGCGTCAGGGGTCACATTCAATTGCGGGACAGACGTTTGCACACCCAAGGCGCGGAAAATTGGTTCGATCTCGACGTCGAGATTTTCAACGCGCGCTACTGTGTTTGCGAGCAGCGACCCGTCATAAGCGATCAATAATGAGCACTGCGGCGGAATGCGCAATGTGGGCAAGAGTTCCACAAACCCATCGAGCGACGTAATCGATCGATAAACTGCTCCGTAGACCTGCTGAAACCTTTGATCGTCCCGATGCCGCAGCACGTGATCGAAGAGCGAGCGTGTACGCGCGTATGGATGCCGCACAACGCTGAAGCAGAACATTGCGCTGAAACGGTCGGGCCCAAGCACTTCGCGTGCGGCCTCCAAACCCCAGTGGGAATGAGCACGGAAATCGGTCAGCATCGGATGTCCCGCGCGCGGAAACAGGCGGCGCGCGCATTTTCCTATCAGGGAACGGTCACCAGGCCGCCTGAGCGGCTCCAACGCTGCGGAGACGCTCGTACTCCCCGTTTTAGGGATCCGTACGTAGATAAACTTCCTCGCGTCAGAAACGATCACAAATTATCGCTCGGTAATCTTAAGGGCCGCTAATGCTCCACTCTTCATTTCGCGGCCCGCGCGACCGCGCACCTCCGCCCACTGGAGAGGACAGCCTTCGGGTACTGAAAAGCTTTTATCTGCGGCATCGGGCGAACCATCTCCAAGCTTCAACGCGGTCAGCTCAGTCGAGGTGTTGGCGCATTTCAAATCTATGCGCAGGCCTACATCCTGAAGGGACTTGGGCGGCTCCGGTGTTTTTGCAAGTATCCGGTAAGGTCCTGGAGCTAGGCGGAGTAGCCGCCGTGCGATTACGTGCTCCCCGCCTCGAGTGATTGTAAATGAAATCCCACCTTCAGCCGCTGGCCCGATCGTTATTTGGCCTCCTGTGGCTATCTCCCAATCGATAGGAGGCCACCCGTCCTTTATTATAAACGGTTCTGCTACTTGAGTTGTCGCGGTCCGCTGCCCTGTTAGACTCTCGTAGGTTGAAACGGCGAGCCCGGCTCTTCCCATTTGCACTAACTTCCGGACCAACGTGCGCTGACGAGCCGGATCAAGGCCAGCAGCCACTTCAGGATGATCGGTGACAACTTGCCCGAGCACGGGAGTCGCGGCGCTATGGCTCGTAGCAAATGCCGCATAGTCACCAGTCCAATCCGCTCGCGCAAGCGTAGGAGCGATCTGATTTGCCACCTCCCTGTTAGCGAGCACCTTTGTCAGGGCGGGGAAGACCACCTCCTGCACGTTTTCATTTACCCGCAAGGCCCGATCGAGAAGTGCGAGGCCGCGCGCGATATTTCCGCGGCGAATGGCATCTTCGAAAAGCGCAAGATCGACCATAGCGTCCCGCCGGCCGGTCTTTTCTGCTAATAGAAAATATCGGCGAGCGGCGTCTGGCCGGTGAGCTATCACCATCGAAAGCCCGGCATTGCGCAAGGCAGGACCATTCAACCCCTGACTCTGGATAGAGCGTTTCGCGTAAGCCATTAGATCGTCTGGGTCTGCCTTAAACCCGTTCTGAGCCAGTAGGAATTCGGCGAGCCCATCGTTGGCCGGCGCATTACTGGGGGAAATCTTGGCGGCGATCGAGGGGGAGAACGTTTGCGTTACCTGCCTTATTGTCAACGCGCCAGTCCACGCGAGCGCACAGATCGTCAGGCTGAGAAAGAGGATTAGCCGAGCCCGCGATTCACGATGGGCTACGTGCATTTTGCGCCGATCGCCAGCTTGGCCCATCATTGCTTAGCCCTCTGCCTCAGGCCGATCCTTTCCGTAGCCGTAGCCGTAGCCGTAGCCGTAGCCGTAGCCGTAGCCGCCGCTGCCTTCGCGCAGGCGCGTTACAATCGCCCCGTAGAGTGGGCGCCTAGCAGTCCGCAGTCGCTCGAGCGATTGCTGCAATCCGCGCATCGCAACGCGGTCATACTGAACGACGAATAGTGCACCTTCAACCGCTTGCGCGATGAGAGGCGCGTCGGCCAAACCCAGAAGCGGGGGAGCGTCGATCACCACATGATCGAATTGCCCAAGCAAACGATCAACCAAGTTTTGCATACGCGGCCCCCTCAGCAACTCTGCTGCGCTGGGGGGGGTGGGCCCGGCTGTCATTACCTTCAGGTGCGGGAGAGGGCCGTCTTGGAGAAGATCGTCAACGGTTTCATGACCCGCCAGAAAGTTGCTTAAGCCGACGGTATTCACAACCCCAGTCATTTCCTGAAGTGAGGGCGACCGCATGTCGCCATCAATTAGGATCACCCGAGATCCGGTACGCGCGAGTACAGCAGCCAAAGCCACGGCACTGGTGCTCTTGCCTTCGGCCGGCTGAGTGCTCGTGAGCAGAAAACTGCGTGGAACCCCGTGGTCTGTTGCAAACCCAAGGTTCGAGACGATGGTGAGATATGCCTCTGAAACGTCCGACTTCGGGTCCAGGACTTCCGTAATAAGCTCCGAACGATCTTCTCCGGCATCGGGCACGCCGCCGAGCAACGGGACCCCCAAGCGCATCTTCACATCGTTGAGGTCGCGCAGGCCCTCGTCGATCTGCTGGAGACCAAAGACCGCGAGCCCCGCTAGGACCGAGCCAGCGAACAGGGACAAGAGAATATTTACGAACAGGTTTGGCGAAGAGGGCCGGTTCGGTATCTCTGCGAGGTCGATCACCGCAATGTTGCTCATTCCGACCCCTGCAACCCCTATCTCCTTGTAACGTTGAAGAAGCGCCTCGTAGAGTTGCCGGTTCGTGTCCGCTTCGCGCTGATAGATGTTGTACTGAATGCCCGCACCGCGCTCTTCAGTGATTTGGCCCTTAAGGGCGTTAACCCGCTCTTTTAAACCAGATTCTCGTGCAACCGCCTCGCTGTATTCCCCCTTAATGCTGGCATTAACACGAGCTTCCTCCTCAGCAATCGCTGACGATAAAGACTTTATTTGCCGTTGCAAAGCCTGTGCCGATGGATAACCAGGCTCAAATTGAACCATCATCTGTTCGTATTCGGATCGCGCGATCGCCAGACGCTGGCGCAGTCCCGAAATAGTCTGGTTCGATAGCTCTTCCGGGCTGGAGCCCAATGCACGCAGTCGCCCTTCGGCTTTAATCCGGTCGGCGGTTGCCTGAGCAAGAGCCGCGTTGAGAGCTGTGAGATCATCGGTCGTCAGCGTTCGACGCCCCTCGGTAGTTGTAGACTGCGTGTCCTGACCGCCTGCGTTGATGGTAACGATGCCCTTATTGCGGGCATAAGTGACCAGAGCTCGCTCTGAGTCCTCCAAGCGCGAGCGCAATTCATTCAGGCGCGTCTCGAGGTACTGCCGGGCATCTCCGGTGGATTCGAAGCGCCTGTCAATACTCTCCTGGATGAATTGCTGAGCCCAAGCATTCGATATTTGGGCCGAAAGGGCCGGAGACGCACTGGTGTAAGAAATATCAACCAAGCTCGACCCGCGGACGGGGGTTATCTGCACATGGTTCAACAACATACGAACAGTTTTGTTAAGCGACCCCTCCGATCCAGACGCGCTTTGCCCGGAATTCTTACCCTCATCTCCGTCGGCCCCATGGGCCTTAAAAAAGCTTTCGTTTTGAGGAAGCTGCAGCGACCGAGCTACTCGTTCCGCCAAGGAACGAGCACCCAACAGTGCATACTGGGTCTGATAAAACTCCAAGCTGGAGCCGATCTGGTCATCCTCGAGACCCTGGACGTTGGTAACGTTCTGCTGCTCCCGCTCGATTTGAATGCGAGCCTGAGCAGTGTACTCCGGTGTTGTCAGGAACGTGAGCACGAGTCCCGCGAGAAGCGAGAGAAGGATAATCGCGCCGATCACCCACTTGCGTCGCCTTACGATCTGCCAGTAGTTAACTAGAAGCGGAATGCCGAGCCTCGCGTGGGTCTCGGTCACAATCAGGTCAGAGGGCACAGGCTGAAGAGCCACGGGGGCGTTCATGGCGATATGGGAACTCATTTTGAGGCAATCAGCGCAAGATCGCCACGACAGGCGCGGTGATCAGGCCTGAAGCACTGATGATGTCACGAAAGAGGCGCCTACCAGGCGAATCGCCGACCACAACGATGTCATTTGGGAAAAGCTCTGGATCGTCATAGTTACCGCGCCGAATACCTTCGAGATTATAAAGCGCAAGGTACTTCTGACCGTTTACAGAGCGCTGCACCACTACATCCTGCAGTCGAGCGTATTCACCCGTCCCGCCCGCGGTCGCTACAGCGCGGAGCAGCGTCATGTGACCCATGACCGGATAGAGACCGGGACGGTCCACCTCACCGTCAACGGTGACGACTCGGCTTGTGGTGGACTCGAGGTTGACTGTGACTTGGGGGTCCCGAATGTAGCGGCCGCGGAGCTTTTCCTCAATGCTAGCAGCCAACTCTGAAGGGGTGAGTCCGCCTGCCTGTACCGAGCCGATCAACGGGAAGCTAATCTGGCCACCTGCGTCAATTTGCACACGCCGCTGGGCGAGGCCCTCGATACCATAAACATCCACCGTCAGTTTATCGTAGGGACCAATGAGGTACGGCCGCTCTTGCGCAAGAACATCCGCACGCTCAGGGGGAGGAAGAGCATTATTCGTGGCCAGCTCAATTGAGGGCGACTCCGCATACGTCCGCGGCGCGCTGACGCACCCCGCCGATGGAATGAGGGCAACTATCGGCGCAATTAACCTAAGTGCATTCGCAAAACGCAACGTAGCATCCTTCAAGCTCATAGCAGGTCGCGCTTTCGCCCTAGCCGCTGGGGCGCCTTTTGCGCGAGCCAGCGAAGAGACACAAGGCCGAAAGCGCAGAGAACGCCGCTATCGATGGCGTGCGCAGGGGGTAGTCGGCGATGCTAAACAGCGCGAGAATAACGAGAATGGAGGCAGCGCCAAGGGCTAAAGGCCGGTCGGCCTGCTCAGCGGCTGGAAGGGCGACTGCACGCCAAGCACAACGACCAAGAGCGGCTAACGCGGCGGCGACAATCGCCAGAGCTGGAATCCCTCCGCAAACGGCAAGCTCGAGCCAATCATTGTGCGCATGGTTCACGAACTTAGGTCCAAGCAGACGATCAGGCTCCACCACCTGGTACACCTCGACAAACGTACCGATGCCGGCTCCGCTCCAGCCATACTGGGGGACAAGATCGGCTATGGGCCTCCAAATCTGCAAGCGCAGTTCTTCTGATTGGTCGAGATCACCCAAGCGTTCTACAGATTCGTTCTGACTGAAGAAGGCGATAAGAATAAGGAGGCCTGAAAGGGCCCCGAATGCGAACAGATAAAGCATTCGCGGGTGCCTTTTCCATAGACGGCCGCGAAAGTTTGACGCCAGCGCGGCCAAGGTGGAGGCGACCGCGACTATCGCGGCAAGCAGACCAGCTCGCGACCCTGTGCTCAGTATGCCGAGCGCAAGGAAAAAGATGATACCCGCCCCTAACCCTATCTTGGCCCCGACGGAGGAGGTATACCTTGAGCCTCGGGGGCTTAGATCGCCGTAGTCACCTTCAATGGCAGATCGCGTGATCCACAAGCCCACAATCGGAATGCAGCATGCCAAAAACGCAGCGTTGTGATTCCGATTGGAGAACAGGCCAACGGCGCTTTCAGGGTTTGTCACGCGGTAGAAATACAAAATGTTTCCCTCCGGTCCCAACATCTGCAGCATGCCGAGGGTCGCACTGGTTAGGCCAATGCCGATGAGCGCACCTGTCAGGAGGCGGTTCTCTTCAAGTTGAACTCGCGCGGCGAGCAGAATGGCGGCCCAAGGCACCCAGAGAGACAAGAGTGCGTTTGTCGTTCGCCATGGAATGACCGAAATCGGGCGCCACGGCTGCGGGACTCCTACAGCGTCAGCTGTGGCGACCAGAAGTTCGCGGCCCTGCAACGCGGTCCACATACCCGGGGGCAAGGGGATGAGTTGTACGGCGATCCAAACAGTGAATGCGAGGAAGATGGCAATCGGGAGCCAGTATTGCCTAAGCGTACCCGGAGGTGAAAAATAGAGCGCGTATGCCACCCCCGCCACGGCGATGATGCGGAGCAGCGGAAGGGACAAGATGTCATAGCGCGACCCCCCCCCAAGCAGGAACGTCGCCACGAGAAAGCCGATAAGCACCGAGGTCGCACCGACTTGACCTCGGCCCCTCGATGTACGCCCCGCACCTTTTGCTGAATTCGCCTTTTGGCGAGGAGACTGACTTCGGATTGCAGACATGTGGGTCCGTCCTTGCGTCATTTATGACAGGTGAAGCGGTCATAGGGGAAGTCCGAGGTCCTCGCGAGGAAGCCGCCCACGAGTCAGCTTTGTTCCTCCGAGAACCGCTCACTGGTAAGAGCCAGCGCGCCGAGGTCCAGTCAACCTGAAAGTCCGACGAGGCGCGAGTTATCGCTTCTCAAAGGAGCTAAGTGCGATATCAGGCACACATTTTGGGCGGGAGGTAAGAACGCACGCGATGAAGATAGTCCTGCCGATGTTGGAGTACCTCGCGCGCCTGCGGCGCGGTTACAAGCAGAGTATCGTTATATTGACAGACGCACTGCTCTGTTATCTGGCGATAATCGTCGCGTTCGCCTTTCGTATCGAAGTTCTTTCGTACTGGAATCGCCCAGTTGAGAACCTTCTGTCTATTTCGCTGCCCCTCAGCCTCGTCACCTTCTGGGTGATGGGTGTGTACCGCGCTGTCTTTCGCTACGCGGGGATCGGCATGATGCGAACCCTTTTTAGGGGCTTCGCGATTTACACGCTCTTGCTGTTGGGTTTTTTTGCTGCCTTTCGGCAAGGGGAGGTATCCCGCTCTATAGTCCTGCTGCAGCCAATCATTTTCCTCATGTTGGTTGCCCTGTCGCGCATCACCGGACGTTATCTGTTTGTTGACCTGCTAGGCCGCGGGAGATTTCGCGGGAACGTGCGCACGGTTGCGATCTACGGAGCGGGTGGGGCGGGGCAGCAACTCGCAGGATCGGTCATGAGTGAGCCAGGAACACGTCTCGTGGCCTACATCGATGATGATCCGCGTCTCCACGGACAGAGAATCGATGGTATTCCGATCAAATCACATGACGAGGTCAGCGCGCTTATTGATCGCCACCGCCTGACCGACGTGTTACTGGCTATACCCTCGTTAACCCGGAGTGCTCGCCGGGAAATCGTCGACCGACTTGCCCACCATCCCATCCATGTTCGCACGCTCCCGCAGATGAACGAACTTCTCGATGGACATGTTTCTGTCAGCGATATTCGCGACCTCGACATCCAAGATTTGCTGGGGCGAGAGCCGGTTCGCGCCAATCATCTTCTGCTCGCACGCACCGTTGTCGGAAAAACGGTTCTGGTGACCGGAGCCGGGGGCTCAATCGGAAGCGAGCTGTGCCGCCGCATCCTTGACGTCGGCGCGAGAAAGCTTCTCCTCGTGGAAAATAACGAGTATGCGCTGTACGCGATCGACGCGGAATTGAGGCAATTGGCAGCCGGCCAAAAAGCACGCACGGAGATTGTCCCCTTTTTAGGCTCTGTAACTGACGCCCAGCGCCTCAACTACATCTGCTCCAATTACCGGCCCCACACGCTCTTTCACGCGGCCGCGTATAAGCATGTCCCTCTGGTTGAGGCGAATCCGATTGAGGCCATTCGCAATAACGTGTTCGGTACGCTCGAAACGGTCAAAGCCGCAATGGCGGCGGGGGTAGAAAATTGCATTCTCGTAAGCACAGATAAAGCAGTCCGACCGGCCAACGTTATGGGTGCGACAAAGAGGTCTGCGGAACTTATCTTCCAAGCAGCAGCTGAATTGGGCGTGGATACCACCTTCTCGATGGTTCGGTTCGGAAACGTGCTCGGTTCTTCGGGATCGGTCGTCCCCCTCTTTCGGCGGCAAATTGCGGCCGGGGGCCCGATCACGCTAACGGCGAAAGGCGTCACCCGCTATTTCATGACGATTCCTGAAGCAGCAGAGTTAGTCATCCAAGCCGCCGGCCTCGCGCGCGGAGGGGAGGTTTTTGTCCTGGATATGGGACAGCCAGTGCGCATCGAGGACCTGGCCAGAACCATGATCCGCTTGTCCGGCCTTTCCGTCCGCGACGATCAAGATCCTGACGGCGACATTGCCATTCAGGAGGTCGGGCTCCGACCCGGAGAAAAGCTCTTCGAGGAGCTCCTTATCGGGGACGACCCCCAGCCCACTCTCCACGAAAGAATCTTCATGGCAAGGGAGGCTTCCCTGCCATGGGCAGACTTGACCTCCGCGCTAACAGAGCTTGAAAGCTGCGGAAGCGAGCTGCAAGCGGTTCACCTCCTGGAAAAACTCGTTCCTGAATTTGCCGACCAAAAACGCAAGCAGCTCACGAGCTCCTGATCAGCGCAGCCGCTTGGACGACTGAAAGCGCGTTGCGTTTGACTAACCGCGGCTCTCGAGTCGACCGGTGCGCTAAGGATGAATGCCGTAGCAGAACGGTTAACGACGGGTTGCGATGGACCTAAATTGTCGTTTTTTTGCATTGCGTTCTGATTGCGAACGCGTAAACCATTGACCAGGCTCGCTGCGCATCGGCGGAGCTTTAAGAATTGCGGGCGCGATAGAATTAGTAGGCTTAAGGAGCAGGAAAAATGGCTACCATTAACGGAACTAACACCGGCGAGGTGCTCGTAGGCACGCCGGAAGCCGACCTCATCAACGGACTGGGTGGCAACGACACGATTACCGGTAACGCCGGTAGCGACGAGATTCACGGCGGCGACGGCGGCGATTCGATCACCGGCGACGATGGCGATGACACGATCACGGGTGACGCCGGCGACGACACTATCTCCGGTGGCCTGGGCGACGACGTCATCACTGGCGATGATGGCGCCGACACTATCACCGGCAATGAAGGCAACGACCGGATTAGCGGCGGGCTTGGCGATGATGTCGTCCGGGGTGGTTTGGGCGACGACTCGGTGCAGGGCGACGAAGGCAACGACCAAGTCTTTGGCGGCGCCGGTGACGACTTCCTCGCCGGCAATGCTGGCGATGACACCATCGACGGCGGCACCGAAAACGATACGGTGACATTCTCGGGGGCCACTGGACCGGTCTCCGTATTCCTCGATCGGGGCTTCGCAGTCGGCGAAGGCAACGACACCCTTCTGAACGTAGAGAACGTCGAGGGTTCGGCCTACAACGACTTCCTGTACGGTGATGCGAACAACAACATCATCATCGGCGGCCTCGGCGATGATGTGATGGAAGGCAATGCCGGCTTCGACTACGTGTCGTTCCAGGGCGGCCCGGGCGTCACCGTCCAGTATAACACCGACGGCAGCGGCACCGCCACCGGCCAGGGCTCTGACACGTTCACTGGCTTCGAGGGCGTCGGCGGCTCCGACAACGACGACTATGTCACGGTCGAAGACACCTCGGGCGCCGACTTCCAGCTGGGCGGCGGCGTTGACACGCTGGATTACACGTCCGCATCGGGGTCGCTTTATATTAACATGGGCAACATCGTCGCGGGTGAGCAGGACAACGGCCAAGTCTACAATTATTCGACTGGCGTGTCCGACTCTTTCTCAGGAGTCGAGACTGTCGTTGGAAGCGACTTCTGGGATTACGTCGTGGACAACGCGGGGGACAACACCATCCGGACCCGTGGCGGCGACGACTACGTAATTGCCGGTGACGGTAACGATACCGTACTCCTCGGTGAAGGCGACGATTACTTGGTCGCTTACGGCGCCGGCACCGATGTGTACGACGGCAAGGAAGGTATCGATACGCTCGACCTCAGCGGCGCAGGGCAGGTCGTCGTTGACCTCGCTGCAGGCGCGATGCGCGACGAGTACAACGGCACCGGCACCACCGGCGCGGCATATGCCTCGCTCGACACCGTCCTGAACTTCGAGAACGTCTACGCCGGCAGCGGCAACGACAAGCTGCTCGGAAGCGCTGCAGACAATGTCATCGATGGCGGCGCCGGCAATGACCGCATCACCGGTCGCGGCGGTGCGGACTTCCTGCACGGCAACGACGGAAACGACGACATTCTCGGCAACAACGGCGATGACTTCCTGTTCGGTGAGAACGGCGATGATCATCTTCGCGGCAACGCTGGAGATGACACTCTCGATGGCGGGTTCGGCAACGATGAGCTGAGCGGCGGTCGCGGAAGTGACACGGCTCAATTCCTCCAGGACGTCGATGTCACCGTGAACCTCAGCACCGGCACTGCGACCGGTGAAGGTTCGGACACCCTGCTCGGGATCGAAAACGTCACCACCTCGGGTGGTAACGACACCATCCGCGGCAACGCGCTCGACAACATCGTCACCAGCGGTGCCGGCGACGACAACGTGTTCGGCGGCGCGGGCAACGATGCGATCAACGGACAGGACGGGGACGACAACCTGTTCGGCGATGATGGCAACGACACGTTGGTCGGCGGCCTCGGAGCCGACGACCTTGTTGGCGGAAACGGAGCCGATACGTTCGACTACAACGACGTTGCGGAAGCGCAGGGCGACCACGTGCTTGACTTCAGCCAGGCCGAAAACGACGTGCTCGACTTCTCGAGCATCGATACGAGCGGTGCGCTGGGTGATCAGGCATTCTTGTTCGTCGGCAATAGCGCTTTCGACGCTTCGGGTGATGCGGAGATCCGGTACAACTTCACCAGTGATGGCGATACGCGTATCCAGATCGACATCAACGGCGATGGCACAGCGGACGCGACCATGTTCCTCGAGGGGCAGATTACGCTGACGGCGGACGATTTCGTCCTCTAACGGTGAATTGATCAGTGATTGGGGCCGGGGGAGCAATTCCCCGGCCCTTTTTTTCGGCAAATTAGCTTCTGAGGAAGTCGGCTCGCAGGATTTGATGACGGCGGCCGGTTCCGCGACAATCGGCCTGGCGTCGCCGCAGATTGTTTATGATTCCCGGCGCCTTAATGAGCCGCATGAGGCGGATGACAGAATTGCTAAATGGTGTAATTAGAGATCAAACCCCGCTCCAGTCCGCGATGATCGGATCTCGCTCGGCTAGAGCGAGGGGCGGCCCGAACCCCCTGCGAGCCGAGAAACTGACGGGCCGAACCAGATGATTCATACCTCCGTTTCCCGACAGCTTATTAGCCGCTTTCTGGGCCGGTACCGCAGCACGGTCCGGGTAATTGTCGCAGCGACGATCCTCCTCAACCTGACCCTGTTTGCCGGCGCGATCTACATGCTGCTCGTGTACGATATGATTTTGCCGAGCGGTAGCGTCGCCACCCTTATCGCGCTGTTCGGCATGCTCATCCTCGTCTATCTGTTTCAGGGGATCATTGACGCAGCCCGGAGCGAGTTGCTGCTCCGACTGGCGCGCGGTATCCACCATGACCTGGCTCCGCTTGTTCACCACGCGGCGGTGACGTTACCCTTGCGTCGGGGCGTGCCCGCGGGCGACGGCGCCCAGATCGTCCGCGATCTCGATCAGGTTTACGGTTTTATCGCGAGTCCTGGCCCAGTGGCACTTATCGACCTGCCGTGGGTGGCATTGTTCCTTATCGTGCTGACGCTTCTCCATGTTTGGCTGGGGGTTGCCGCTCTGCTCGGAATTATCGCGATGGCTGCGATAGCTTGGTATGCCAGCGTAAGGACGCAAGATGCGTCGCGCGACCTGGCCCAGATTACCAGCGAACGTAATGCGCGATTGAATACGGAACTGCGGCTTTCCGAGGTCGCCACCGCAATTGGCATGCGGCAACGGCTTTCTGCCCGCAGCGCGGAGGCCGATGAGCGGTACCGAACCGTTCAGGGAGCTCTTTCTACTATTGTAGCACGGTTCGGTGGTGCTGGCCGGGTATTCCGCATTTTCGTGCAATCCCTGATCCTAACCGTTGGCGCGCTGCTGGTCATGGATAACGAGGCTTCGGGCGGAATCATCATCGCTTCTTCTGTCCTCGCAGGGCGGGCGCTAGCGCCGGTGGATCAGGCTATCGCCACCTGGCGGGGTTTCGTCGCCGCCCGGACCGGGTGGGAGCGCATAGTTCAGGCCATCAGTGAATCACCGCCGCCGTCAGCGAGAGAGGTCCAGCTTGACCCGCCGTCGCGCAGTATCTCGGTAAACGGCTTATGGCTCGCTCCGCCCGGCTCGCGAGAGCCGGTCGTGAAAGGAGTAAGCTTTACGCTTCAGGCAGGCGAAGCCCTCGCGATTATCGGTCCAAGTGCGGCCGGGAAGACCAGTTTCATCAAAGCGCTGCTCGGTATCTGGACCCCATTGCGGGGGGAGGTGAGATTCGACGGCGCCCTGCACTCGCACTGGGATGCGGATGTTCTCGGCGCCGCGATCGGTTACGTCCCTCAATCAGTAGAACTGGTCGACGGAACCGTCGGTGAGAATATTGCTCGCCTGGATCCCCTCGCATCCTCGGGCCAGATCATTGAGGCGGCGCGGAAGGCCGGTTTACACGAAACCATTCTTGCGCTCCCAAACGGCTACGATACGCGACTGACATCGGGAGGACTCGAACTCTCTGCTGGCCAGAGACAGCGTCTGGGACTCGCCCGCGCGCTTTTTGGCGATCCCTTCCTCCTGGTTTTGGACGAAGCAAATTCAAACCTCGACCAGGATGGAGACGCCGCCTTGGCCCGCGCGATCTTGGCGCACCGGCAAAAGGGGGGAATCGTGGTAATGATAACTCACCGACCCGCCACTTTGGGGCCGGTAACACATCTAGGGGTAATGAGAGCAGGTCAACTCGCAGACTTGGGCAGCAAAGATGACGTACTTCAGCGGACATTCAAGCAGCCAGCTTCTGTATCCACCCAAGACGCTGCGGCGTAAGGATCTGTGGGATAGACATGGTTAATCGCAATCTCTTGAGCACTGCAGCTCTACCCGACCTTCTTTCAACTTCAGAGCCGCCAGCAACCGAGGACGCGCCCCGCGCTCGCCGCACAATCTACGTTGCGGGTGGAATTATCGCGCTCCTTCTGCTCCTTGCGTTTGTGGTTCCTATAGCGGGAGCGGTGATCGCCCCCGGCAGAGTGGGCGTGGAGGATCAGGTCAAACGTGTGGCACACCCGACGGGCGGGGTCATCGCGGAGATCCTCGTCCAGAACGGCCAGCACGTCAGCAAAGGGCAGCTGTTGATGCGTCTTGAAGACACCGTGTCCGGCGCCGCTGACATATATTCAAGCATGACCGTCGAGCAACTTCTGGCGCAGCGCGCGCGGCTTGAAGCCGAACGACTGGGCGCGAATCGAATCTCTTTTCCGCGTGAGCTCACCACTGCCGCTAATGGCACCGCCCGAGAAGCCATGGCCAACGAGGCAAAACTTTTCGCTCTTCGTCGCAGCGAGGAAAGGCAATTACAAGCCCAACTCCGCGCACGCATTACTCAGAGCAACCAGCAAATTCGGAGCTATCGCGCGCAGATTGCGTCGTTGGTGCGCCAGCAGGAACTGATAAGACCTGAACTTGCGGGTGTGCGGGACCTCTGGGCAAAGGAGCTGGTCACTATCAACCGGTTGAACGAGCTGGAGCGAACCCAAGCAAGTCTCGAAGGCAACATCTCCTCGCTTGAGGCTGACATTGCGAGAGTCGGTGCCCAAATCACCGAATCCAACGAGCGCCTCATCCAGCTTGGTGAGTCGCGTCGGGCAGAGGCCGCGACGGCATTGGCTCAACTCAATACGCAACTGAATGATCAACGCGTGCGCAACGTGTCAGCTGGTGACCAACAGGCGAATCGCGAAATTCGCGCGCCCTACTCGGGCACGATAGAAAAGGTCGCATTCGCCGCTGTCGGCGACGTGGTGCGGCCAGCTGAACCGATCATGGAGATTGTGCCCGACGCCGGCGCGATGGTCGTAGAAGCGATGGTTCGCCCCGAAGATGTGGACCGGCTGCAGACTGGCCAAGCCGCTCGTACGCGGTTCACCTCGTTCAGTCGCGCTGCTACACCCGAATTCGCTGGGCGCGTAACCTATGTCGCTTCTGACCGCACAGTAGACCCCGAGGCGAACGTCGCATTTTTCATGGCACGCGTGAGTATCGACGCCGAGGCGGTTCGCCGAGAGGGGCTTGATCTTCGCAGCGGCATGCCTGCTGAGGTTTACATCGAAACCGGGAGCCGGCCTCTCGTATCCTATCTAGGTAAGCCGCTGCGCGACCAGCTGGCCCGAGCGTTCCGTTATGATTAGCCGCTTCTACCTGTGCATTCCCGCGATATCAGTATTTCTCCTCATCCGGCCGAGCGCGGCAGAAGCACAAGAAGACCCCTCAGGATCCAGACCGGTTATCGAAACCCAGGGCGTTTCGTTTTCCGTCCCTAATACAGCAACCAGTGGGATTGATTACAACACGCCGGTCACCACTCTGACCGATGCGATAGAGCGCTCCTACCTGACTGACCCCGCGCTGATGGCGGAGCGGTCGCGTACCCGTGCGTCGGAGTATCGGCTCGTTGAAGCGAACGGAGCATTCGGACCGCGCGCTGACTATCAACTTCGGTATGGCTACCAATGGGATCGGGCTGATATAGTCTCTGATTTGTTCATTACCCGATCGGGGTGGTCCGCAGCTGCGTCGGTAGCTCTCTCACAACCCATTTTCACCTTTGGTCGGCTAACAGCCGACCGGCGCCAAGCGGAAGCACTCCTGAAACTGCAGTCGGCTTTGGCGCGCGAGGCTGAGCAGGAAACAGTCTTTCAGGTGATCTCCGCGTATATTGGTGTCCTCAGAGATCGCAATGCGTTACAAATTTCCGAGGACAATCGTGCGATACTCGGACAACAGTTCGAAGACACAAAGTCTCGATATCTAGCTCGAGAGGCCACCGTTACCGATCTGCGCCAAGTCGAGACACGAATGGAATTTGCGCAGGCTCAGACTTCAATCGCAAAGGGGGCGCTCGCAGCGACTGAAGCTGATTTTCGCGCCAGCACAGGATCACCTGCAGGAGACCTCGCCCCGCCAAACCCGCTTGTGGTGCCTCCACGCACGCTCGAAGATGCACTGCGTATAGCCGAGAATGATAACCCTTTGCTTGCGGCGGCGAATGCAAGAGAGCAAGCCTCGCGCGCGGTCGCGGCCGGAGCTGCAGCTGCCCGCGCTCCAAGAGTGGACTTCCGTGGACAAGCCGACCTAAATCCGGTCAGCCCGTATAGTAACGAACGGCGACAGACTGGCCTGTCAGGCCAAGTTGTGGTATCAGCGCCCTTGTTCGACGGTGGCGTGCTTGCTGCGCGGGTCGAGCAGGCTCGGGCCGCTAATGATGCGGATTGGCACCTAGTGGATCGAACCCGGCGCGAGTTGGCTGCAGAGCTTAATCAGTCATGGGCGGCATGGATATCTCAAGAAAAGGCGCTAGCCGATCTGTCAGCTGCGGTAGATGCAGCCCAAAGTGCTTACCAAGGCGCACTCGAGCAGCAACGGGCCGGATTTGTCACAACGCTTGATGCTCTTACTCTGGCGCGTGAGCTTCTCACGGCGCGCTCCACACTTAACACGCTACAAGCCGATACGTATATTTCGCGGGCCCGTACGTTGCGAGCCCTTGGCCTATTGAGGGTTTCTTTTTTGCTGCCGGATTTCCGGAACGGTAGTGCTCCCGGCCACAGAAATGGCCCCCCGCTTTGGGGTGTACTCAACCCGCTAACCCCCCTCTTTCGCCAATTCGATGCCCTCTTCCCCCCCCCCGTTAGCCCGAGGCAATCGAGAGATGTTACTGACCCACTCGATCCAGCGAGTATACGAACCCAGGGAGAATTTGCCGAGCGGCCCGCAGACTGAGCGGGCGAGCGCACCTGGGTCGCCAATGGTCGCAATGCGTCTTTCCGAGTCACGCTAACATGGGCTTTGAGGATAATTATGAAATTCTATCAGCGCCTTAAATGCCTATTAGGTCGCCACCAGAGATCCAAGGGAAGAGCTTATCATCTCGAATCGGGTGGAGTTCGCAGTTACTGTCGGTACTGCGGCGTAGCCATGCTTCGGCAGAACCGTGTTTGGACCGTGGACAAGGAAGGGTCTGGCTAGCATGCCAAGGGGCCTTTCGAGCAAACGCACCGGTCTTCCCACGCGAGAATTTGTACATTTCGTCCAATATTCGACCATCAGGCCGCCCGTCCGCCTTGCGCCAAAGGAGATAACTCCATTCTTGCTTGGAGAATCTGACAACACTAGGCTCTGCTGCCTGGGTTTACCCTAGCCTACAATCTTCGTCGCAATGTCAGTGGTTGGAGGGACAAGGCATACTGCTTATTGCAGTCGAGGTTTTATTGATAAAAAGGGCATTGCGGCGCCTCATTGGGTTATTAGCAGCGAGCCCCACCAGTGATGGAATTTTAAGATGAAAAATTTCCGCCGCCTGCTTCTGGCTTCCCTACTTTTGTCGACGCCCCTGCACGCACAAGTGGCGGAGCGAGATACGAGTGAACGGCAGGAGGCAACAACACGGCTCTCCACTTCCTGGATTACCTCAGTTATTTCTCTCGCCACCTTGGTGATTGGAGTCTTACTTATAACTGATGAAGGTGCGCCCAAAAGTCCCTAGAGCAAGACTTCTCTACGTACTCGCGTGACACCTCCGCCGCGTTGGATCGGTATTTCAACGCATATCGGAAATGCGGCACCCGACCTGAGACTAACGAACGAGGTTGCTCTCATCTCCGTTATTAAATTCACGTGTGGTCGGCCGCTGCCTTTAATTTGTCTGACCGGATAATTTCTGAAGACCGGCGAGGTTGTTTGTATCGCGACCCGCGTATTTAACGGACCGCCGGTCAATATTCGCGATTGGAGACAAGTTGGTCAAGAGTCTATGAGGGAAGATCATCACGGCGCTTCTCACGTTGGACTGCGCCCAAATCTTTTCAGCCGTGAACTCCTTTTTTACACCATCGTAGGGCGATGGGGCGCGCCTTGCCCAAGGCTTGAGTTCGTGCTCGCGGCGTCCATACCTAATCTTTGTGTCGAGCCGGCAGCTTTGCCTCCAAGATGGCAGGCATTGATTGGCGGCGTCGTTGGATAGGAGGGTCGATGAAGATTCTTGTCACGGGCTCTGCAGGCTTCATCGGCTTCCATCTCTGCCGGTTGTTGCTCGCTGAGGGTTGCACAGTGGTCGGTTTTGACGGAATGACCGATTACTACGACGTTCGAATAAAGGAACGGCGGCACCAGATCCTCCTTAAGAACCAGTGCTTCTCGGCTCATGTCGGCATGCTTGAGGATTTCGCCAAGCTCGGCACACTGGCTGCGGCCGAGAAGCCGGACGTGATTGTTCATCTCGCAGCACAGGCGGGCGTTCGGTACAGCTTGGAAAACCCGCGTGCCTATATAGAAGCCAACATCGTCGGCACTTTCAATGTGATGGAGTGCGCCCGAGAACTTGGCGTTGATCACTTGCTGATGGCATCCACCAGTTCCGTCTACGGCGCGAACGAACACATGCCTTTTGACGAGCGCGACAAGTGCGACACGCAGCTCACACTCTACGCCGCGACTAAAAAAGCAACCGAGAGCATGGGGCATTCATACGCTCACCTTTGGAACCTGCCGGTCACGATGTTCCGCTTCTTCACCGTCTACGGCCCTTGGGGCCGGCCCGACATGGCGCTGTTCAAGTTCACCAGGGGAATTCTCCAAGGTACGCCGATCGACATATACAATCACGGGAAGATGTTCCGCGACTTTACCTATGTTGTAGATCTCGTGCGCGCTATCCGACTGCTGATCGAGGCAGTGCCTGTGCGCCCCGGGAGCAGCGAAACGATCAAGCCGTGGGACAGTCTCAGCCCTGCCGCTCCCTTTCGAGTGGTTAACATCGGCAACAACGAAACGGTGCGGCTCGAAGAATTTGTCGATGCGATCGAGGAGGCGTGTGGCCGCAAGGCGGTTCGCCGCTATATGGCTATGCAAAAAGGCGACGTGCCAGCTACTTGGGCGGACGCAACACTCCTAGAAAAACTCACTGGCTATCGCCCACGAACTGGAATGAGAGAGGGCATCAGCCATTTCGTTGCCTGGTATCGGGAATATTATCGCGTCTGATTCGTTCAGCGCGGGACGACAACATGAAGAGAGCGCAATGAAGATCGCGATGGTGGGATCCGGCTATGTGGGCTTGGTTTCCGGCGCCTGTTTTGCCGATTTTGGCCACGAGGTGGTGTGCATCGACAAGGATGCCTCGAAGATCGAGCGGCTCGAGAACGGGGTTATGCCGATCTACGAGCCGGGGCTCGATGCGCTGGTTGAGGTCAACGTGAAGGCGGGGCGGCTGTCGTTCACGACCGATTTGGCAGAAGGTATCAAGGGCGCCTCGGCAATCTTCATCGCGGTCGGCACGCCGAGCCGGCGCGGCGATGGCCACGCAGACCTGTCGTTCGTCCACGCGGTCGCGCGCGAGGTGGGCGAGAGCCTGGTGAACGATGCGGTGGTGGTCACCAAGTCGACCGTGCCGGTGGGAACCGGCGACGCGGTCGAGCGGATCATCGCCGAAACCGGATGCAAGCACCGGGTGTCGGTCGTCTCCAACCCGGAGTTCCTGCGCGAGGGCGCCGCGATCGGCGACTTCAAGCGTCCCGACCGGATCGTCATCGGCGCCGAGGACGAGTGGGCACGCGAGGTGATGCGCGAGGTCTACCGCCCGCTGTTCCTCAACGAATCGCCGATCCTGTTCACCAGCCGCCGGTCGAGCGAGCTCATCAAGTACGCCGCCAACGCGTTCCTGGCGACCAAGATCACCTTCATCAACGAGATGGCCGACCTGTGCGAGAAAGTCGGCGCCAATGTGCAGGACGTTTCCCGCGGGATCGGCATGGACGGGCGCATCGGTGCAAAGTTCCTGCACGCCGGGCCTGGCTACGGTGGCAGCTGCTTTCCCAAGGACACGCTGGCGCTCCTCAAGACCGCGGAGGACTATGAAAGCCCGATCCGCATCGTGGAGGCGGTCGTGGCGGTCAACGAGAGCCGCAAGCGGGCGATGGGCCGCAAGGTGCTCGATGCGCTCGGCGGTATGGAAGCCGCGCGCGGCAAGAAAGTCGCGCTGCTGGGACTCACCTTCAAGCCCAACACCGACGACATGCGCGACAGCCCGGCGATCGCCGTCGCCCAGGCGCTGACCGATGCCGGTGTGAAGGTCGCCGCCTTCGATCCCGAAGGTATGGAGCAAGCCCGCCCGCTGATGCCCGAAGTCGAAATGTCCGCCAGCCCTTACGAAGCGATCGAGGACGCCGACGCGATTGCCATCGTCACCGAATGGGACGCGTTCCGCGCGCTGGACTTCGCGCGCATCAAGAGCGTTGCCAATTCCCCGCTCCTCGTGGATCTCAGGAACATCTATCGTCCCGAGGATATGCGGGCGGCCGGGTTCGACTACATCAGCATCGGGCGCGGCTAAGCAAGCAGGCGCCTAATCCAGAGAGCCCCCAGCGTCACTACATCCGGCGATCACGGCTGCGGCGGCTGGGCGGTTCCAGGTTCGTTCGAGGTTGCGGACGGCTGTTCGCCAGGCAGCGTGCCTTCCCGCTCTTTCTCGAGCCGATCCATGTACTGTTTCTCGAGCTGTTCGACCCGCGCCTGCGTTTCGGCCGCTTCGGCATCGATGGTCGACAAACGCTCGGCCCGGGCAGCCGCAATCAGTGCCGAGAAACGAGGATCGGCGCCTTCCCGCTTGTCGGCATAGGCCGCATCGATCAACTGCTGCGTGCAGCCGGTGAATCCGCCGGCACCGGCCGGCGAGCACGACATCGTGCCGAACGATCCGATCATGTCGAGCTTCTCCACCCGGCGAGCCCAGGCCATGTTGGCGGGATCATCACTGAAGCGCAGGGTCTCGGGGATGCGATAGCGATCCGCCTCGGGCAAATGGGCGACAACCACGATCTCGTCGCCTTCCGGGGGAGGGACAGGATCGTTGCCGTAGACGATGACCATCCGAACCTTGTCGCCGCCCGAATCCTGCGCCGCGGCGGGGACAGCGAAGGCTGCAAGCGCCATGAGCGGAATCACAAGCAGTCGGCGGGTCATGTTCTGTCCTCCTCGATCGTGTGCGGGCATTACGGGCTTGCGCCACTGAACATCGGGTGAAGCGCGCGGGCCCGTAGGCCGGTTCCTCAGATACGCTCCGCCAGCCGGATAGCAAAGCGGCAACCCAGCCGGATGGCCCCCGCGAGCAGCGGGTAGGCGGGCGCCTTCTCGGCCCCGGCGGCGATGGCCGCCGCATGATGCTCGCGCTCGTCTTCACGAAATTCCGCGACCATGGCCGTCAGCTCGGGATCGTTGCCGGACCTCTCGAGCTCGTCGAGCTGGTCGGAATAGTGCTTGTCGATTTCTTCTTCGACAGCCGCAGTGCACGCCATCGCCGCTTCCGGGCCGATGAGGGCGGTTGCCGCCCCCAATGCAAACCCGGCGACCGACCAGAACGGCTGAAGCGCCGTGGGCCGTACGCCGCGCCGCGCCATCAACGCATCGAACTTTGCGCGGTGAGCCGCTTCCTGGCGCGCCATCGCGGCAATCTCGCCCGAATGCGGCGCACGGTTGCCCATGACCGCCAGCTGGCCCGCGTAGATGCGCGTCGCGCCAAACTCACCGGCCTGGTCGACCCGTATCATCCGGTGCGATGCAGGTTCGGTCATGCGGGCTTCCTTCGCAGCAGGAGAAGTATCGCTACCCCGGCAACGCTCGAGATAAGGAAATTCCACCCGGCGAGCGAGATCCCGAAGAGGCTCCATTGCACTTCATCGCAGCGCACCAGCGGCGCGTTCATGATAGCCTCCAGCGGATCGCCGCCGCCGAGGGTCGGCGTGCTGCAGGCGGTGAGCCCTTCCCACCAGCCATACTCGACCCCGGCGTGGAAGGCGCCGATCGCACCCGAAATCAGGATCGCCAGCGCGGCGAGTGCGATCCACAGCCGCTTCGGTTCGACGACAGTGGACAGCAATGCCAGGCCGATCGCCGCGAAATGGGGATAGCGCTGCCACCAGCACATCTCGCATGGGTATAGCCCGAAGCCATACTGGCTGAGATACGCCCCGCCCAGCAGCAGTGCCGGTACACCCAGCGCGAGCCGCTGGGCCAGCTTCGCCGAAGGATGCAGCGTCATCAGTTGCGCTTGGCCATCGCGTTTGGTGAAGTCCTGCGGAGAGTCTCCAGCGCGTAGTCGAGCTGGAAGTCCTCTATGCCCTGAGCCTTGAGCTCCTCGGCCGTGAGCTTGAAACGCGGATCGTCCTTGCGATCCTTTTCCAGATCCTCGTCCTTGAGCGCCGCCTCGTTGACCAGGTGTCCGCGCAGGTCCGATTCGCGCAGGCGGAACTTCTCGCGCTTGGCAAGGTCCGGATCGCTGAGCTGCGGCACTTGGATATCGGGATCGATGCCGCCTTCCTGCACCGAATGGCCCGAGGGGGTGTAATAGCGCGCGGTCGTGAGCTTGAGCGCAGCGGTCTCGCCGAGCGGCAGCAGCGTCTGAACGCTGCCCTTGCCGAAGCTGCGCTCGCCCATGATGACCGCGCGGCGGTGATCCTGCAGCGCGCCGGCGACGATCTCACTGGCCGAGGCGGAGCCGGCATCGATCAAGACGACCACCGGCACGCCCGCCGCCATGTCGCCCTTGAACACGCTCTCGGCGTCGTAAACCAGCGATTCGCCCTTGGCCCGGCCGCGCTGGGACACGATCTGGCCCTTGTCGAGGAAGAGGTCGCTCAATGCCACCGCCTCGTCCAGCGAGCCGCCCGGGTTCTGCCGGAGGTCGAGCACCAGACCGTTCATCCGGCCCGCCGCCTCGCGCTTGAGCGCCTGCCACGCCGCAAAGACGTCGGAACCGACATCCCGGCTGAATTCGTTGACCGAGATGTAGCCGACGTTGCCCGCTTCCAGCTTGTGCGTGACAGGCTCAAGATCGATCACCCCGCGGGTCACGGTCACGTCGAACGGTTCATCGCGGCCTGGGCGGAAGATGGTCAGGCGGATCGAGCTGCCCGCAGGCCCGCGCATCTTGGCGACGGCGTCGTCGAGCTCGCCGCCATAAACGAGTTGCCCGTCGAGGTGGGTGATATAGTCGCCCGCCTTGATGCCCATCTTGTCGGCCGGGCTTCCCTTGAACGGCGAAACCACTTTGACTGCGCCGTCGTCGAGCACGACCGAAAGCCCGAGGCCCGAATAGTTGCCGTCGATCATCGTCTCCAGCCGCTGAAGATCTCCTCCGTCGAGATAGGCCGAGTGCGGATCGAGGCTCGCAAGCATCCCGTCGATCGCGCCCCGGATCAGCTTGTCGTCATCGACCGGCTCGACGTAACTCGCCTTGATCCGCTGATAGACCGCGAACAGCTTGGCAAACTGGGGCCCGGCGCGGCCATCGACTTGCGCAAGTCCGGCGGTGGTCGCCGGCAGGAGCGCAACCGCGCTTACGAGCGCGGCGGAGCGCAGGAGCGCGGCAAAACGGGGGGCGGCAAGCTTCATGCGTGATGTCCTAAAGGCTTATCGGTGCTTCTATCGCGGCGCCGCCGTTAACGCCAGATGAGGTATGACGGGCTTCTCGCTGGTCAGCCAAGGAACTCCAGCGGGTTGACCGGGTCGCCTTCCCGCCGCAGCTCGAAGCCAACAGTCGTCTGCCCCGAACCGGCCACACCGAGCGGCGCCCCGGCGACCACTTCGTCGCCGACCGCGACATCGACCCGCGCAAGTCCCGTGACGAGGCTGGTGAATCCTCCGGCATGCTCGATGATGACGATCCGGTCGAAGCCCCGGAATGGCCCGGCGAAGACGATGCGTCCTGCTCCGGGCGCGACCACCTGCGCACCGTCGATGGGCAACAGCGCCAGGCCGCGCGAACGCGCCCCGCTGTCGCTTGCTTCGCCGAAGCCTGCCACCGTGCGGCCCGCGACTGGGAGCTGGAACTCGGGAGCCGGCGCGGAGGCAACCTGGACCTCCGCACGCTCTATGACTTCACTGGCAGAGGGCCGTGGTGGCCGCAGCAGCGGGCCGGGCAGCGCTGCAAGCTGCCGGCGTAGCGTGCCCGCTTCGCCAAGCTGACCGACGAGCGCGTCGAGATCGCGGGCCTGCTCGGCGAGGGCCAACGCCCGTTCGCCCTCGCGCGCGGCGGCACCGGTTGCCTGGCGCGAGGCAAGGCGTTGGCGCGATTCGAGCGCCGCGAGCGCGCTGCGGCGCTCGCCCAGAAGGCGGTTGGCGCTTGCCAGCGAAGCCACCGCCGCCCGGGCCGCTGCCTCGATTCTGCGCGCATGGGCAATCTCGGCGCGCAGGTCGGCGGTCCTGCGGCGCACTTCCGGCAAGGTCGTGTCGAGTATGGCGCGGAGGTAGACCGTTTCCTTGAGTGAGCCCGGGCGCAGGACGGAGACGATCAGCGGTCGCCGGGCAAGCTTTTGAAGTCCGGCGGTGAGCCGGACGAGAGGCTCTCGCCGCGCTGCGAGGCGCCGATCGAGCGCAACCCGCTCCCGGTGCATGAGCGCGATCCGCGCCTGGGCTGTGGTAATGCCCGCTTCGGCCTCCTGGATTCGGGCGGCGAGCGCGGCGGCCTGGCTCGCGGTCTTGTCGGCCGAAGCACGGGCGCCCGCAGCGGCGACCTCGAGCCGCCGGGCGCGTCCAGCCGCAGCGCGAGCATCAGCCTGTGCGCGAACGAGCGCGGTGCGGGTCTCGTCCACACCGCCATAGGAAGCGGCGCGTTGTGCCTGAGCCGATGGCCATGCCACTGGCCCGCCCGCCACAAGCGTGATGACGGCAGCGGCGAGGTAGATGCGCGGGCGCATGGGTGAGGCCTTAGCCTGTTTAACCGCTGCGATGATAGGGATGACCAGCAACGATGGTGGTCGCCCGGTAGAGCTGCTCTGCCAGCATGGCCCGGGCCAGCAAGTGTGGCCATGTCATCGCGCCCATCGCGAGCAGCAAGTCGGCGCTGGCGCGATCGGCATCGCCGTGGCCGTCAGCCGCCCCGATGACGAAGCGTGCTTCGCGCACGCCCTCGTCGCGCCAGTGAGTGAGAGTGTCGGCCAGCTCTTGCGAGGAAAGCTGGCGCCCGCGTTCGTCGAGCAGCACCGTGCGCAGCGGCGATGCGGCTTCCGGTATCCTTCCCCCGGTTTCCGGCAGTTCGGTGACGCGAAAGGGCCACGTCATGCGCTTTTCGTAGCGCGCGATCAGCTCCGCTTCGGGAGAGCGAGCGATCTTTCCCCGCGCCAGAATGTGCAACAGCATGCCAGCAGAGTTAGGATGAGCTGGCAGCGGGCCGCAAGCCCCGCAGCCCCTTCCTTTCCTGACGAAAAGTCAGGCGCTGCCCGAGGCAGCAACCTCCTTGTCGTCACCGAAGCCCCACATCCGTTCCAGGTTGTAGAAACTCCGCACTTCCGGGCGGAAAAGGTGGACGACCACGTCGCCAGCGTCGATCAGCACCCAGTCGGCGGCGGGAAGCCCTTCGATACGGGCGTTGCCGAAGCCAGCCTGCTTGACCTTCTCGGCAAGCTTTTGCGCCATCGCGGCTACTTGGCGGGTCGAGCGCCCCGAGGCGATGACCATGAAGTCCGCGATGCTCGACTTGCCGGCCAACGGGATGGACACGATTTCCTGCGCCTGGTCGTCATCCAGCTGCGCCATTACCAGCGCGTGGAGCCTGCTCGCGGGGGTTTCACCCTGCGGCATGCGCGCGCGGGTAGAGCCAGCCTCGGCCGGCAAGGGTTGCGCCTGATTCATAGGCGGTGGTGATGCTCCTGTTAGAAAAAGCGCTGGTCACGCTCGATGCAACGCGCATCACGGCAGGCGGGTTTCCTGCCAAGCGACCAGACGGTGGGGAATTGAGGCTCGAAGAGCCGTCCTGGCGGTTCATCGGCTGAAATCTCGTCCCGCACGGCATGCCACCGCCGTGGACCGGGAAATATCATTGGATGGCAACTGCGCCAGGTGCGGAAACCTCCGGTCTCGCCCGCATTGCAAGAGGCCAGTCACGGCGCGGGCGTCCGTTTTTGCCTGACCGCCAGCAGTTGGCCGGCGACGCTGAAGATCATACGGTGACAGTGGAGACGCCGCAACGGGTGATTTCCTAAGTGGATATGGCCGCCCATCGCTGGGCCCTCCCACGCTGTCTTAGCTTGTTCGGGCCGCCATGGTTGCAACAACGTGAGCGAGTCCACTGAAGTGTTTTTTGTTTGGTTAGGAACACGGCTTGCGCGGCTGGCAGGGACGCTGCCATCAGGAAACAAAACTGCGGTTTATCGGTGATTTGTGAAGTTTACGAACGCGGTGGACCAAGTCCCTTTGATGACTTACTGTTGAGCCGGCGTGCAGCTATCCGTCCACGAGCTAGCGGCGCGCCGACAAAAAGACACACACGCCCAGGATCGGGGAGAACAAAAACGGGCTCAGCAAAGATAGGCCGGCCTAAAGTGGCATGCAGTGGTTCCGAAGGCGTTTGTCCGTTGCGGGGCGGCTTATCCGTCATTGAAACGCAGCTATCAGGCTTCTGGCGGCCGAGCGCAGGATACACACATGGTCTTCGATCTCGGATATTTGCCGCATCAAGCCCATTTTTCGCGGGCCGGCGAACGCGGAACGAGCCTCCAAGACCTGTTCGCTATGTTTCCCGACGAAGCGTCTTGTTTGCGCCATGTGTTTACGGTCCGCTATGGTAACGATCCTCTCTGCCCGCGCTGTCAGCAACCGTGCCGGTGGTCGATCGACCGTCATCAGCGTCAGTTCGTCCACCATCGCTGTAAGACAAGCATCGCGCCATGCGCCACCACCCTTATGGGACGCTCGCGGATCCCGATAGGCATGTGGTTTTATACCATGCTACACCTGGCAAATTCCCGCGAAAGCATCAGCACATCTTTCCTCTCACGCCACTTGGGCGTCTCGCCTCCCGCGGCTCACCGAATGCTCATTCGCATTCGCCTGCACCTGGCCGCGCTCGATCACCGTGAGGTTATCGGAACCGCGGGAGAAGAGGTGTACGTCCGGGTCGAGCAGATCGGCGGAATGGTTACCCTCGGCAAGCGAAAACCCAACCGGGCGCAGGTTCTGCTGATTCGGCCGACCAGGCAGTCCGAACGATTGTTCTGGACCGCAATCGTCCACACCGGGTGCGCGGACTCTTGATGCGCCGGCTGGCCGCGGGCGTTCGCGTAGTGACGGCGTGCGCCGAGACCGCACGTCTGGTCACCTTCTATGGTCAGTATCGGACCCCTGACTTGGCAATGCCAGTGACACCATGGAACGCAGCTGATCGCCTGCCCGATCCGATCACGGGGTTCCTGACTGCGTTCCGGCGCGGCATGCAGCTCCAACACCAGTCGGTCTCGCCGAGATACTTCTGGCTGTTCCTCAAGGAATACGAATTCCGCTTCAACCGGCGCGCGCGCTCGTCGGAGATCTTCGGGGACATGATCGGCCACTTCCCAAGCGTCGGCGACGAGACCATAGCATCACTTCGCGCAGCCTATTGTGATCTGCGTGAGCAATGACCAGTGCGCGGCCCGCTACGACGGTACGGGAGTTCTTCGCCCGATTTCCTAACGATCAAGCATGCCTCGAGCACGTCTTTAATGTTCGCTTTGGAGAACACTCTCCCTGCCCTCGATGCGGCGCCATGGGACGGTGGTTTCCGCTTAAGGGACGCCGCAAATACGTGCATTGTTGCCGGCGGCAAGTGTCCGTGCTCGAGGGCACCGTTCTCTACCGTTCGAATCTGCCTCCGATGGCATGGTTCTACGCGATGCTGTTAATGGCCAATAGCTCGATAGGCATGCGCACCAGCTTCCTGCGTAAGCAACTAGGTCTCGGTATAAAGAGCACAGCCCGGCTTGGCTTGCTCATCCGACTTCATATGGCAAGCTGCGACCGCCCCAACCAGCTCGGTGGGCCCGGCAAAATTGTGTATGTCGATGAAGCCCTCGTGCCCTACGTCAAGAGAGGTCGCGGGGCGTTGCAGCAGCGCACACCTTTGATTGTCATGGGTTTTGCTTGCGAAGACCAAGTCATCTCGGGTTTTATTCCCAACCGCACCAGCACAACCTTTCTGGCGGCGATCAACCGTTTTGTTAGGCCCGGCAGCGTTATCATCACCGACGGTCATGCCAGCTACAAGGGGCTGCGCTCTCGCGGCTGGCAGCACGTCGTGGTTAACCATTCAGTTGCCTTCCATGACTTCCGCGGCAACACGCTCAATCCGATAGAGACTTACTGGCGTGTGCTAAAGCGGACTGCCTTCGGCTACCGGCAGTTCGATAGCGAAAATGCTTGGCTATACCTCGCCGAGGTGGAGTTCCGCTATAATAGGCGGCGCAGCGGAGTTGCACTGTTCGAAAGCTTGATCGGCCGCTTTGAAGCAATCGGTCGGGAGGAGCGACTGCGACTCGAGCGTTGTTACGACTGGCGGCTGTGCACTCCACGCGGTAATCGCAGCGCGCCCTTTGGGCATTCGAACACCTGGGAATACCCCGGATGCCACTAAACCGCCTCATCAGGCCATCGGCATCCGCGGTGGTTTACCTTCGCCAGCGAGCAGCTCGACAATACGGGAGGCCGCTTGTCCGTCTCCATAAGGATTATGGGCCATGGCCATGGCTGCGTAAGCCCGATTATCATCGAGGAGAAGCTGGGTTTCGGCGATGATGCGCTGGGTGTCAGTCCCCACCAGCTTGGCCGTCCCAGCTAACACCCCCTCGGGACGCTCGGTTGTGTCCCGCATAACCAAGACCGGTTTGCCAAGTGCGGGCGCCTCTTCCTGAACTCCGCCGCTATCGGTCAACATCAGCGTCGAAATGCGGAGCAGTCGGACAAAGTCCGGATAAGAAAGTGGGTCGGTCAGCGCTACATTGGGCAAGCCGCCGAGCCTGTCGCGCACTTTGGCTCGCACATTGGGGTTAGGATGGACAGGGAGGATAATCGCGACATCTGGCCGCTCGGCCAGCGCAGCAACAGCTGAGATGATGTTGTCCATCCCGTCACCTAAATTCTCTCGTCTATGAGTAGTCACCCCGATGATCTTCTTGCCTGCAAAACGCGCCTCACAGTCGCGCAGCACGCTACCGCCGGGAGAACCGCTTACCGACTTGGCATCGACCCAGTGCAGGGCGTCTATCACTGTGTTTCCGGTGACGTGAACCTTTTCGGCGGGGATATTTTCGCGGCGCAGTGCACCAGCAGCCACCTCGGTGGGCGCAAAGTGCAGCTCAGCGACGCTGCCGATGATCTTTCGGTACGCCTCCTCAGGCCAAGGGCTATAAATTTCGCCGCTGCGAAGGCCCGCTTCAACATGCGCTACCGGAATCTTCCGATAATATGCGGCCAGGGCGCCGCCCATCGCAGTCGCGGTATCGCCCTGGACTACCACCCAGTTGGGTCTGATGCGATCGAGAACCGAACCGACGCCGGTCAGTAAGTTTGCGGTAAGCTGGTCGAGCGACTGATCGGTGCGCATCAAGTCAAGGTCGATGTCGGGCTCAATTCCCGCTAAATCAAGGACCTGATCGAGCATCCCGCGGTGCTGGCCAGAGACACATACTTTACTGAGAAAACGCGCATCCTTCTCCAGTGCATGCACCAACGGAAAGAGCTTGATCGCTTCCGGCCGCGTTCCGAACACAGTGAGGATCTTCATTCGTTTATTCATTGCCTGACTTCTGCTCCCAAGACGCACCCAAAAACAGGATAGACCCTCAGCTCCCTTCGTTCACCGTCGTGTCATAGGAGTCGTAGCGCTAGCCGAGAGGCAGCGAAGGCCCCTTGCGCTTATTCTGATTGGTACGGGGACTCCCCTATTGGAAACGCGCCCAACGGACCGCGGCCCCATTAACTGGCAACACGTAGCTTGGGCATGAGGTTGCCAACCGGTGAATCCGGCCAAATTCCACGCGTGTCATAGACGACCACGTTGGCTCGTTCTTCCAATGGGACGACGCGAAACACGTCGTGATCGACCAGCACGATCAGCACGTGGCAGGTCTCGAGCGCCTGGTCGAGATCGATCAACAACGCACCCGAACCGGAGAACTCGCCGGGAAGCTCTTGCGCATAGGGTTCGACCACCCGCACGCGCTCGCCAAACTTGCGGGCCAGGCTCGCGGCGACGAAGCGCGCCGGGCTTTCGCGGAAATCGTCGATGTTCGCCTTGAAGGCAAGGCCCAGGCAGGCGACCGTGGCGTGCGGATTGGCCTCGACGAGTTCGCTCGCCCGCGCCAGCACGTGGTGCATCTTCGTATCGTTCACCTCGCGCGCCGTGCGGATAACTTTCGCCTCATCCGGCGCGCCGTTGACGATAAACCACGGGTCCACCGCGATGCAGTGGCCGCCGACACCGGGACCCGGCTGGAGGATGTTGACGCGCGGATGCCGGTTGGCGAGGCGAATCACCTCCCACACGTCGAGGCCCATGCGGTCCGCGATCATCGACAGTTCGTTGGCGAATGCGATATTGACGTCGCGATAGGCGTTCTCGACCAGCTTGGTCATCTCTGCGGACCGGGCGTCGGTCGTCACGCAGGTGCCACGCACGAAGAGTTTGTAGAACTCAACTGCCTTGCGCGCGCAGCGCGAGGTGATCCCGCCGATCGAGCGGTCGTTGTGAGTGAGCTCCTCGAGAATGCGTCCGGGCAGCACCCGCTCTGGACAGTAGGCGATCGACACGTCGGGGGTCTCGCTGGACAGGCCGGGCATCCTGAGGTCGGGCCTAAGTGCCGCGAGCCGGTCGCGCACCAGTTGGGTAGTGCCGACCGGGCAGGTTGATTCCAGGATGACGACGTCGCCCTTCTTGAGCACGGCAGCGAGGCTGGCCGCCGCCGCCATCACATAGCTGACATCGGGCGTGTGGTTCCCGTCTTTCTCGAAGGGAGTGGGCACGGCGATGACGAAAACGTCGGCGGGCACGACCTGGGTCGACGCCGTGAGCAGGCCCCGTTGGACGACTCCCTGCACGAGGCCGTCGAGATCGACCTCCTCGATGTGGATCTCACCGCGGTTGATAGTGTCGACGACCGATTGCGAAAGATCGACGCCTGTGACCCGGCAATTAACGCGGGCGATGATCGCCGCCGTTGGCAGGCCAATATAACCGAGGCCGATGACGCATACATCGGGTTTGCCTTCGCCGCGCATGATGAATCCCGTAATTGCCTAGCTGATGCGTTAAGGCTGTGAGGGTAAAGATTGCGGTAATGACCCTTGGCTTTGCGTGATCTTCCTATCCCGCGTATAATGCAGAACATGCCGGGTGACGCTTGCGCAGAAGCAGCGTTAACTCAGGGCGGCTGCTGTCACCCAGTTCAATACGCTGCCGGTGTGGTGATTATCGCTTGGAGAAGTGAGAAGGATATGAACACCGACCCTACCCAGAATCCTTGGCCGCCTGCGCAAAAAGACTCGAGGTCTGCCCGAGCGGATGAGGTGCAAGTGGCGGTCGTGCACAAGATTGCGGCCGAAGCGATTGAGCAATCAGAGAGGTTGCCGGTCTGGAACCCCGCTATCGAACACCGGGACCGCCGTCGTGGGAGTCCGATACTGTGGGAGTTCTGGGTTTTTGCCTTGATCCTCATTGCAGCGATCTTGGACGGTTTGTACCAATGGTTCAGGTTCTTGCTGTAAACGGGTGAAGAGCCTGCCCCCGCAACCGGGTAGTAGATCACGGGTGCCAATCCGGCGTCCACCTGGCGCATCAGAAGATTTTGTGTCCTTTGGAAACCCGTCCGGAAAGGCGACTATGATTCCCGAAGATTCTCTGGCGATGCGGACCAAACACCGAAATGGTTGATGGGTAAGGTTTTCTTTTTTAGGACTCGCCTAGGAATTTCGTGTATACGGAAATCGCAAAGCCTGCACATGGAGGTAAAGTATGCATGAAGTCGGTCTTTCCGCTACAGTGGCTTTGACTCGATTCCGCCAGCTGGCAGCGGGTGGCGCGGCTCTCGCTCTTCTGGTAGGCCCGGTGGCAGCTCAGGCTGCGCCCCAACGCGCTGCTGCTCCGGTCGAAGAGGGAAGCGAGCTGCGCAGTTCATGGGTTCTGGGAATTTTGGCCCTGGCTGCGTTCATCACTGCTATAATCATCGCCACCAAGGATCATAATCATCCGGTCAGCCCCTAGGCCAAGCTGCGCCTAAATCCGAATGGGACGTTGAAAGTTTGACGCCGCAGCACCTCATGCGTGCAGATTGATTGCGCTAGCGTTCGTGTCAGGTTATTTGAAGGCAGGGCGGGCTAGGTGGGTGGTCCGGCTTTTTGCGCGCATTCGCCCACTTGGCAACGAGCGCCGCGTATTGGCAGCGTCGAATGGCTGAGCATTTTGCAGGGCTTGACCGCAGCCGCTAAATCGCCACGATCCAATCCGGTCGGTTATGCCGCCTAGGTGTCAGCTGTTGCCATTGTGAACACGCCCTTTTCATACCAGCGAGGATGCACTCGCGCGAACATAATTCATCGTCCGACAATTTCCGGACCTCCGTGAATTACCGCACTACACCCAACCAGCGTTGTCTGGCGAAGGAAAGTATTACGTAGCTTCCGACAACGATGAGTGCCTCGGGACGACGGTGTCTCCCGGACCCGATCTTCCATTGCCGGGTCCAGCTTCCCCGACTATGCGTACTCTCGTCCCTTAAATTCGTCCTGGTTTGCAGCGCCAGACCCGGCGGAAAAACCCGCATCAACAAGGCAGGCCTGCTGGGACCCGCGGCGTGCGAGGGGCGAGATTACTCCCGGTCTCTCAATCCAGAAATTGAGCGCTTCCACTGCGCAGGTCCGACCCCGAATCGTTCCTTGAACACCCGGGCGAACGTGTCCTCGCTCCGATAACCGCAACGGTAAGCCAGAGAAGAGATGCGTTCTCGGTTATGGACGTCGTTGCTGAGCTCTTGAATCGCGCGGTGCAGTCTGCGTTTGCGAATAAATGTTGCCACGCCGCCATGCCGGTGAAACATTCGATATAGCGTCGCTCGAGATGCTCCGAATTCCGATCCGAGCACTTCAGCCGACAATTGCGGATTGGTGACGTTCGCATCGACAAAACGCCATATCCTCGCAAACAACGAGCCATCTTCGGGACTCGACTGCGCGGCTTCCGGCTCTTCCCAGACAAGGGCAGCCTTGAGCAAGGCAATCGTGAGCGTGCCGAGGACTTCGAGATCGAAAGCATCCGACGTCGGGCATAACTGCGCCAGAGTCTCGAAGTGTCGCGCGCAAACTCGCGACCGCGCAAGGCCTGCGGGTAACAGCCGGGAATGAGGGGAATCGGCCCAGATGAACGCTAGCATCCGACGGGGGATCACTAGCGTGTAACAGCTGAACACCGATGCCACCGAGGTGAAAGCACACCCGAGGTCAAGGCAGGAGAGGTCCCAGGGGTCGGCCCTATGGTGGCGGCCTGCGATTTCGCATTCGAAGCCCCCCTGCGAATACATCTGGATCAGCAAATTGTCAGACGCACCGCGGGTCAGGACGCGCTCGTCCCGCACGAAGCTTTGCGCAGTGCCCGTGGTCACACTGAACAGTACCTCTCCCAGAGCGTAGGATTGCAAGGTAGCTCGAAAAGGCGTCTCGAGAGGCTCGACATCGAACAGCGGTGCGAGGGCTTCGCGCCATGCTGGCAGATCCGCAGGGTGCTCGGGTGACCAGGCGTATCTGACGAACTCGCGCGCAGTTATCTGGTTTGTCATCCGCTCCCCCCAAGGGCTGCGACAATTTGGCCGATTCGCTCTAGCGCGAGCACCGACGAACGGCCCGACCGAGCACACAATGCCGTAAGACGTCTCAATTTGCCATCGCGGAATCTCAACAAAGGTTAACCGCGTTGACCGAAACAGGCTAACGCCAGCACCCTTTTGTTCAGGTTCTCACGGCCTGGAGCACGACGCTGATGCTGAAAAAGCAAAGCTTTTCCGTGCCGCGTCAACCCCGCTTGGTTAACCGACGCACCCGGAGTTTGGTATATTTCCGGATGTCTCGCGTTCGCCGAAGTTGCTTTTAAGCGACCGGCCCCAAGGGGCTGCGATGGAGGGAAAGCGAGTGCTTCGTTCGATTCTGGCGACGATTGGCATGCTGGCTGCGGCGCTTGCCGCGACGCCTGCGGCTGCCCAGTTGTCGCAGACCATCTACGAAGGGCAGAGCATTCCGCTCACCATCCCGGTCACCGCCTCGGTGGGAGGCCGCTGTCAGTTCGCAACTAACGGCGCACCTTCGGGAACGTGGGACGCCGGCTTCATCGACGAGGCGGCCTGGCAGCACGACTTCGGCTTCACACTCGAATGCAACACCGCCGCGCGGGTCGCGGTCGTCTCACTAAACGGTGGGCTTAAGGCACCGGTCGGCGGGAGCGACCCCGGCTATGTGAACCTGGCCCCGTACACGGTAACGCTCAACCTCGACGGCAATACGACGACCGCGAGCGATTTCTGCGCGGCTGCCGCTCTCAAGGCCTCCGCGCCCGGCACCTGCGCCTTTCGCGGCCCTGCTTCGACGACGGCGGGCCTGCGGTTGGCGGGTCCCTCGCAGAACCAGACCGATTCCTACTTGCGTGTCAGCGCTCCTGCTTTTGCGGGGCCGGGCACGCTGGTCGCGAGCACGGCTTATGCCGACACCCTAACCATAACCATAGCGGCCGCTCCGTGACGGCGACCGCTCTCTTTTCCGCGGAAACGGATCGCACCGCAACAACCCTGCCGATCGGCAGCAACTCGAAGGATGGACCAATGAAGAAGATTGCCCTGGCCGCCTTGGCGCTCACGACAGCGATGGCGACCCCCGCCACCGCCGCCACCGGTGACGTCACCGGCACGATCAACATTACTGGCTCGGTCGCCCCCAAGTGCTTCGTGCTGCCAGGCGCCGGCTCGACGTTCGGCACCACGGTCAACATGGGCGAACTCGCCAAGACCGATGGAACGCTGCTCGACAGCACGACGCTGTCCTCGACTTTCGCCAGCCAGGGCAGCACCGCGCTCACTGCCCAGGTCCTGTGCACTTCGGCCAATCCGAACGTGTCGGTAACTGCCGAACCGTTGGCGAACGTGGCCCCTGCCGTGACCGGCTACGACAACACGGTCGACTACACGGCTGATGTTACCTTTACCCAAGTCGACGGAACGACCGTGGTTTCCGACCCTAGCGATAACCCTGTCGCCACGACGGCAACGCTCTCCAGCCGCCTCAACGGTAGCGGAACCAATGTCTCGGTGGCGACCAGTGCATGGACCGCCTCGGGCGTTCTCGTCTCGGGCGATTACACCGGGAAGATCACCGTTCTCATCTCGCCGGGCGCGTGACGTCCACGGTCTTCCGAAAGAAGGAAACGCAAAAATGCGTAAATGTCTCCTGATGCTCGCGCCCGTGGTTCTCGCAGCCGCCCCGGCGGCTGCGAGAACCGCTGACGCAACCGGCACCGTGCTGATCGACGGCACGGTGGCCCCGCGGTGCCTCTTTACCACCCCTTCCGCGACGATCTCGCTTAACGAGATTTCGCTGCAGGGCAGCGACGGGAACGCCGGGCGCTTGAACACTGCGGCCGTCAACGGGCGTACCGCGACACTGGTGGGTTGGTGCAACAGCGCCGCCGCCGGGATGACCGTTGAAGCCTTTCCTCTGATCAACACGGCGGCGAACGCGACGGGGTTCACGAACCGGGTCGATTACACAGCCATTGCTACCGCCAATGCGGCATCTGGAAGCGACACCTCCACCGTCGTAGGAGCAGGCACCCCGGTCGGCGTCGGTATGTTCTCAGGCAATGTGGACGTTGCTCTGTCGAGTGCATCGGCACCCGGGAACGACCTGCTGGTGGCGGGCACCTACAACGGTTCGGTCGAGGTGACGCTCTCCCCCATCTTCAGCCCGCCTTCCTGAAACCGGCCGCGTCGGAGTACCTGACATGCGCATCCCGTTTATCACCCCCACCCTTGCGCTGGCTCTCGCCGGGACGTCCGCGTTCGCACAGTCGACCGATAGCGACACTGCCGACGTGGCCATCGAAGGCAACGTCACCCCGCTGTGCGTGCTCGGTGAGCCTTCCCAAGCGTCGGTCAGCCTCGGCAACATGATTGCCACGTCGGGTTCGCGGGTCGGCCGGATCCGGGCGATAGGAAACCAGAACGTGACCCTGCCAGCGAGCTTCTGCAACTTCGCCGGATCGGTCGCTACCATCGCGGCTACCGCGCTCGTGGAAACCGCCGGCGGCACCACGGCGCCGCCTCCCGGGTTCTCCCGCGCGGTGAACTTTACCGCCCAGGTGGGCCAGTGGGGAGGCGGAAGCGCCTCTGCCAGCAGTGCCGCGACGGCCAGCGGGACCAATGCCACTAACGAGGGTACCAGCGCAGTTCAGCCGCTCCCTCGCCAGACCGACCTGTCCGTCGAGCTCTCGGGGTTCTCGGTACCGGGCGACGCACTCCTCGTTTCCGGCGATTACTCTGGCCTGGTGCGGGTGACGCTCGGACCGGCGGCGGTCTCGCCCAACTGATGAAAAGGGAACCGAAAATGCACCCGCGTATCCTCATCGTCGCCGCTTGTGGCATGTCCATCATGCCGGTTGCGGCACAAGCCCAAGAATCGGCGGCTACCGACACGAAGTCTTTCGCGGTGACGGGGAACGTCCCGGCGCTCTGCTCGGGTGGAACACTGGCCGGCGATGAGGGCACTTTCGATCTGGGGGTCCTGATCAACACTTCGACGGGCCTCTTGCGCACCGACTTGTCAGCGCCGCCGCAAACCCTGACAGGAGCGTTCTGTTCCGCGCAGAGCACGATTACGGTGGCCGCGACGCCGCTGGTTGCCCAGAACTTCACGGCGACTCCGCCGACGTCGTTCAGCCGGTCGGTGGACTACACAGCGACGGCAGCGGGCTGGACGCCAGGCGCGGCCGTTTTCAACACCGCTGCATCCGCAAATCCGGCCGCCAGCCAGTCGCGGGGGACTCCCTTCAGCGGTGACATCGCGGTTTCGGTGTCGGACTTCGCTACCACCGGCGGAAACGCCCTGCGGCTGGTCGCCGACGATAACTACCGCGGTACCGTAACCGTGACGCTGAGCGCGGCGAACTGACATGCGCACCGCGGCGCTCCTGACGGTCACGGCGTGGGCAATGCTCGCGGCTCCGGCCGCGCTCGCGCAGTCGGAGCCGGAAACGCGCGCATTCCCGGTAACCGGGCAGACGCCGCAAGTGTGCACCTTGCAGCAGGGGAACCTGCGCACGGGCGAGCTCATCAACTTCCGCGGCGTCGATGGAGACAGCTTGCGGGTGCTCGAACTGACCGATCCAAGGACTCTCGCGGCGCAGTCGGCCCGGGCGACCGTGTTCCTTTCGGCCGTCTGCAATTTCCCGCATCGCATACGGCTGGAATCGCAGGATAACGGGCTATGGCCCATAGAGGGCCCCGTCGCTCCGAACCGGCCGAATTTCGCCAGCGCGCTTCCCTACCATGTCGCATTCGCATGGGCTGACCGAACAGGCTCGCTCGATGCGGATGCCAAAGTGCGGCGCGCCCGCGAAACGCGGGCTGACATCGACATCCCCTCGGCGGGGGATCTTCGGCTCGACATCGAACTCGATGCCGGAGCCTCGAATACCCAGTACGGCGCACCTGTCTTGGCGGGCAGCTATGCCGACACCCTTCGCATATTCCTGGAGCCCAGATGATGGGACGTCTCCTAATAGCGGCCGCATTGCTGGTGCCGGTGACAAGTCCGGCTGCGGCTCAGGACCTTGCCAGCGCGAGCGAGGCGGTGCGCCTGTTTGCCGAAAGCGCGCCCAGTTGCGTGGTGACCTCGGCTGCTTCGGCATTAGGCGCCGTCAACGCGATCTTCTCGCCTGATGCCACCGGCGGCGGCGCGGTCGCGATCACCCAGCTGGTCGACCCCCAGACCTCCCAGCCGCGCGCGGCGAGCATCGAACTAGCCCTCCCCGTCGTCTGCAACGCGGCGCACCGCGTGCTCGTGACCAGCGACTCCGGGGGGCTGTTGCGTGAGGGTGGCCAGGCGGGCAATCGCCTCAACCCGAATGCGTTCGGCGATCTCCTTCCTTACGATATCGCCGTCGATTGGGGCGCCAATTCAATCGCGGGCAACTCGGCCGCGGGCGGCATCGAGACCGCACAGCCGGCGCAAAACGGGGAGCTGAGGTTGCGCATCGGCACTGCCGAGGGCGGCGGCCTGCTGACCGCGGGCAACTACACCGACACTGTGACGATCCGGTTCGAACCGGCTTCGTAAACTGGATTACTTCGAGGGACGTATATGAAGAACCTGTTCTACCGGTCGGTCGCCGCAGTCTGCCTGGCCACCGCCCCGATTGCCCAAGCGACGGCGATGACAGTCCAGCCGGTCGTGCTGGACCTGCAGACCACCGGCCGCGACATGTCGCAGGTGATTACGGTGGAGAACACGTTCGCCACCCCGCTGCCCGTGGAGTTGCAGGTCCAACAGCTTGTACTGACCGAAGACGGAGTCAAGCTCACCGGAGTCGATCCGGGCGACCTCCTGGTGTACCCACCGCAAGCCCTAATCCAGCCCGGGCAAACCCAGGCGTTCCGGGTGCAGTATGTCGGCGATCCCGACCTTACCGAAAGCCGGCACTACTACATCACCGTGGCCCAGCTTCCGGTGAAGCTGCCCGAGGGGCAGTCAGCGATCCAGATCCTGTACAATTTCCAGGTGCTCGTCAGCATCGGGCCAAAGGGCGGCAAACCGGCTCTTGCGGTCGTCGGCAGTACGATCGCTTCGGACGGCGCGGGACACAGCACGCCGCTCGTAACGGTACGCAATGATTCAGCGAACTACGGATACCTGTCGCAAGGCAAGCTGCGGGTCGTGGCCCGCGATGCTGGCGGCAAGGAGGTGCTGCGCGAGACGCTCAACGGGCCGGAAATACAGCAGCGGATGGGCTTCGGCCTGATCGGCGGCCACCAGGTGCGCAAGGTCCGCCTGCCGGTCGAACTGCCCACTTCGGCCGGCACAGTCGAAGTGACTTTCTCAACGGGCGAGTGACCATGCTGCGCAAGCGCCTCCTGCTGATCCACGTTGGCGTAAGTCTACTGGCGCTGGCCACGCCTTCGCTGTCGGTAGCGGCTGACCAGCTTGAGCCGCCCGTTGCGGCGCCAACCCGGATGGTCAACCCCACCGGCCGCGACGTCGTGCTCACCGTGCCGATGAACGACGGGGCGACATACCTTGGCGACGTGCCGATCACTTTGGGGACAGACCAGGCAATACGACTGCCGGCGGACCGGGTCCTGCAACTGCTGAGCGAAGTGCTCGCGCCCGACGTCCTGCAGGCGCTGCGTGCAAGCTTTCCGTCTTCCTCGATGGTCACCCCTGCGGACTTTGCGCCCTCGGGCATCCAGGTGGCGTACGATCCCCAGCGGATCGAACTGGTGTTCACGATTCCGGTCGAACGGCGCGGATCGCGCTCGGTCGCCGTCACCTCGCTCGACCAGGAGCGGCTGGGCGAAGTGCTCACTCCGCTCGACGCCAGTGCATACCTGAACGTACGCGGCTCGTTCGACCTCGTCGAGGACGGGTTCGACGAAGGTTTCGAGAACCCGAACATGCTGCTCGATGGCGCGGTCCGTCTCGGGGGGGTCGTCGCCGAAAGCGATGCGATATGGAGCCCGGGCGGCTTCGGGCCCGATTTCCAGCGCCTCGGTAGCAGGCTCGTGTACGACGATACCGGCAATATTATGCGGTGGACTGCGGGGGATCTCGAGACGACCGGGCGTGGGTTCCAGTCGGTTCCGGACATTGCTGGCATTTCACTGTACCGCTCATACGGCGTCCTTAATCCGCAGCAGATTATTCGACCGCGCGGTGATCGCAGCTTCCGCTTGGAAAGGGCCTCAATCGTGGAGGTGCTGGTCAACGGCCAACAGGTCCGCAGGCTACAGCTCGCCCCCGGTAACTACGACCTGCGCGACTTTCCTTTTGCCCAAGGCGCGAACGACATCCGACTCAACGTGCTGGATGACACCGGGCGTACGGAAATCCTGCGGTTCAACGTTTTTCTCGACCAGACCCAACTCGCCAAAGGCCTCAGCGAGTTCGGGCTGTACGCGGGCATTCGTGCGCCGCTTCGCCGGTCGGGGCCGCACTACACCGACGATCCGATGTTCAGCGGATATTATCGCCGCGGACTGAGCGACTACGTGACCGTGGGAGTCAATCTTCAGGCGGACAAGGATGTACAGATGGGCGGTGTCGAGGCGGTCATGGGTACCTCGATCGGCACGTTCGGCCTGCAAGCAGCTGTCAGCCATTTCGATGGCGCTGGTAACGGCGTGGCGTTGTTGGGCACCTTCCAGCGGCTGATCCAGCGCGGAGACGGCCAAAGCGATACGCTCAACCTATTCGCGGAGCACCGCAGCAAGAACTTCGCGCCGATTAGCTTCTTCCTCCCCGACAATCCGTTCGAATTCGAGGTCGGCGGCGGCTACAGCCATGCCTTCACCGACCGGGTATATGCCGGCGTCGACGGACGCTACGGCAAGGGACGGGGCGCCAAGCCGGACGTGGCCAGCGCCCGGCTGACCGCGGGATGGCGGATAACAGATGCCGCGACTCTCAACTTGGAGGGCCGATACATCAAGGATTCGCAGGGCGACGAAGTCAGCGCGTTCGCCTCGCTGACGGTGCGCCTTGGTCGCTATTCCTCGGTTCGCGGCGAATTCGATACGCGCGGCGACAGGGCGCGCGTATCGTATCAAACCCTGCGCGGATCGGGGGTCGGCAGCTACAACGTCACCGCCGATGCGGAAACGAGCCGCTTCGGCAGCGGGCTCAGCGTCAACGCGAACTATTTTGCCAACCGCGCGGAGTTGGGCTTCAGCCACTACGGTTCGTTCAACGGACGGTTCGGCGACAGCGTCAGTCAGCGCAGCAACTTCCGGTTGGGCACCTCGATCGCCGTTGGCGGCGGCGCGGTGTCGATCGGCCGCCCGATCTACGACAGCTTCGCTATCGTCAGGCCGCACCGCTCGCTCAAGGGCGCCAATGTGGTCGTCGATCCGACCACGTTCGGCTACGTGGCCGAAACCGGTGCGCTTGGAACGGCAACGATGCCGGGCCTCTCCTCCTACGCCGAACGCACGGTGCCGGTCGATATCGAGAACGCCCCGGCGGGTACCGACATCGGCCAGGGCACGTTCCGGCTCTTCCCCGGTTACCGGAGCGGATACATGCTCGAGGTCGGGTCGGACTACAACGTGACTGCACTCGGCACGATGCTGAACGCGGACGGCGAGCCAGTCGCGCTCGTTTCCGGGAGCGCGCGCGAGATTGCACACCCCGAGCGCGCGCCAGTTATCGTGTTCACCAATCGCCAGGGCCGCTTCGGCGCGGCCGGTCTCGCTCCGGGCAAATGGCGCGTCGAGATGCTCGACGAAGCCCGCTCGGTCTATATCATCGATGTGGCGCCAGAGACGCAGGGCGTGCTGCGGCTGGGTGAAATCCGGCCCTCAGGGGAAAATCAATGACCAGGTCCAGATACGTACGCCGCTGCCTCGCCGGATTGGCTCTTGCATCTGCGCTCGCCTGGGGCGGGGCGGCAAGCGCCGCGACATGCGGCATCACTGGCAGCGCGACGGCGACTGCGGCCACGTACGATCCCTTTAGCCCAACCGGCCTGCCCACCACCCTCGTCACTTTGCAACTCACGCGCGTGAATGGCGGCGGCGGGGAGAAGACGAATACGGTCAATTTCTTCCTGAAAAGCAATTCGACCGCTGCCGATGGAACCTCGATCGTCCCCACTTCGGTCGCGGTCGATGGTCTTGTGACCGGTCTGAACCTCGACATCTTCTACGACTTCAACGAGGCGCCGCCGATCTATGCTCCGACCACCCTCAATCCGTCGCCGGCGAAAAAGTATCTGAAGATCGAATTCACCGGGAATAACGCCGCCTCGGACTTCGCCACCGTGACTTTCCAAGTCACCTTGCCGGCGAACCTGGACCTCAATGCTTCGACGACGCTTCCGTTCGATGCGATTTTTGCCTGCTCGACGACTGGCGGTGGCGGGCAGACGCAGCAGACAGGCTCGATAATCAATGCGGTGACTTTTCCGATCACCGTGCTCAGCGCGCTGCAGGCATCCTACGGCGGGACCGCGCTCGACTTCGGAGAGATCGGTGACAAGACGACTGCGCAGGTTCAGGCTGCGCCGCTCACTTACGTTACGGCGCCGACCAACTATGTCCGCGTGCAAAGTTCGGGACCTTATGAAGTCTCGCTTACGTCCGCCAACAACTATTACATGACGCCGAGCGGAACCGCGACGGGTGACCCGCTGCAGAAGGTGGGTTACAACCTCAAGTTCCTAGGGGTCACTCGCAATCCAGGGGGCACCATGCCGATTGCGACGATCTGCCCGCGAGCCGGGGTCGGTACTGCGGCAGAAGATCATCTTAATATCCAGGCACAACTGGCCGAAGGCGGCGCAGGAAAGGTCGTCTCGCCCACCTACCTCGATACGCTCACGGTCACCATCGCCCCAAAAGCGGCGATGACGACGCCCACGTCAGGGGGAGAATGCTCGGGCCTCAGCGGACAGTTCTGAGCCTGCGGCCTTACTCTAGAGCGGCTCGATGCGGAAGCTCAGTGAACCGCCCTCTACGCCCTCGGGCAGAGCAACCGCCAAGCTGTGACTGTCGACGGCGGGCCTGTCTGACTGGCTGATCACCGTGGTCCCATCCTGCGATAGCGTCACTTCGGTGCCGTCGACAATCAGGCGCGCTTTCGCAAGCGACGCGGAATAGTCGGCGTGCACCCGGTATCCGCGCGGACTGTTGCAGAATTCGTTAAGCTGTCCCAGGCTGGCGGTGCCCGGTTCGGCGGCCACGATATTGGATGTGACACGGGCGTGACAGATCACCGGGACGAAGCCGCCGATAGAAATCTGGGTGGACGGGCTCCCGAGGGCAACGCCTGTATCTATGCCAATCGCTGGGGTACCTAGGAGCAATACCCCAATGCCTAAGACACTGGTCATTCTCAAGGCAGTCATGACACTAATCTCCATCAGCTATCTGCCGATGAATAAGCGCTAATGGTTAACGTCCAGCCGATGAAACACAGTTAACGATTGTTAGCCGGGGGGTCTTGCCTTGCCTCCCTTCGTCATTTTGACACAAAGGGCTGAGTACGAGGGGGTGACGATCCCCGAAGTCGCACTTTCTTGAACGCAGCCCTCGGCACTAGGCGATGTGATCGAGACGGCGTTCGCGGCGCGTGTGTCGGCCTGTTGCAATTTTACTTGAACTGAGATTTCACCCCCGTTTCGCTCCTTTTGGTGCGGACGAGGAGCCATATCCGGAGTAAACTCAGCACGTGGATGAAGGCGATTTCTTGTTCGTGGCACGGAATGGCTCAATATGGGCATGTTGGCTTAGCGGGAAGCCGGCTGTGGAACTCGGTCCGGAGCAGGAGATTCGGACGGCAATGGAGCAGATTTTAGGGTCTCCCTGCTTAGCGAAAGCCGCCGTCGGCGCTCCCTTGGCAAATTCTATCGAGCACTCGCCACCCACTGCCGCTCCGGCCCAACCCCGTCATGTGATTGAGCGGACGGCACCTCGGCATGAGCTGACTATCATCGGACGAATTTTTACTAGCGTTGGTTCTCGCGACGTAACCATTCGGGATCTGTCCGAGACAGGATGTCATTTCCTGGATTTAGCAAGCGAGTTGCGACCCGAGACCCGTTTAACAATCAGGATTGGCACAATCGGGCCGATCGAAGCAACGGTCCGATGGCGCAAAAATCAGAGCGTGGGTATTCAGTTCAGAACAGCCCTCTATCCCTCTGTTTTTCAACATATCTGCGATCAATTTGACCTGCGCAAACGATGACTACTCTCGTCAACCAGACTGCAAGTTAATCCACTCACGTCCAGCCGCATTTGTACGCGTAAGGAAGCGCCGCATCGGTGCTGGTTCTCTCCATTCAGTTATGATGACGACCGCGACTGAGAGCGGGAGATCGTTCACAAAAGGCCGAAATGGCCCAGTGAGGCCAACCGGCGCTACGCAATCTACGACGCGATGAGCGCGAGAAACTCGGCTATAGCGCAATTCCGACGACGGACAGACTCAGACGTCCGGCTGGTGGTCTAGGAACGAGGGCGGGTGGCATCCGCGTATCAATCGATGAGGCGTCCGCTAACCCCGTCCCGTGGCCTGCTGCGAGCGTAGCGGTCGGCCCATAGCGGTTCGGCCTCGCGCAGGGCGGTGGCCGACATCGGATCGGGATCGAATCCGATCCATGCAATCATCGGCAAGCGGCTTCCGGCAGCGAGCGCGCCGGGCGAAACACGGTAGCGGCGCAGCCACGACATGGCCGGGCTGGTGAACGCCTTCCGCGCGTATCCGGGCCGCGCGAACACGGCGATCGGCATGGTCCTGGCAATCGCACGCCAATCCTTCCAGCGATGGAACTGGGCAAGATTGTCTGCCCCCATGATCCACACGAACCGGCGTCGTGGGAAGCGCCGCTGCAATGCGCGAAGCGTGTCGATGGTGTACCGCGTGCCCAACTCGCGCTCGATTGCCGTCACCCGGATCGGCGCTCGCCGGGCGGCGTCGCGGGCCGAGGCAACCCGTGCGCCAAGGGGGGCCATGCCGGCGGCAGATTTCAGCGGGTTACCAGGAGAAACCAGCCACCACACCTCGTCCAGCCCCAGTTCCGCCAGCGCCGCGAGGCTGATCTGGCGGTGCGCCCGGTGAGCCGGGTTGAAACTGCCTCCCAGGAGGCCGGTGCGGATCACCGTCAGCCTGGGGTGCGGCGCGGCGAGACCTTCTCGTCGCGGTAGCTGCCTTGAAAGCCGAGCATCCAGCCGGGGTATTCGTGCGGCAAGCGGCTGAGCTTGTCGAGCTCGTCCCACTCGTCCCGCGTGAAGGTGACCTCCCCCGCGCCGATGTTGTCGGCGAGCTGGTCCGCCCGCTTGGCGCCCACGATGACGGTCGAAACCACCGGCTGGTGCAGCAGCCACGCGAGCGCGACCTGTGCGACGCTGACGCCCTTCGACTGCCCGATCCGGTTCATCGCGTCGATCAGGCCATAGGCGCGATCCATCTCGACCGGGGGGAAATCGAACGCTGCGCGACGGCCTTCCCCCTGGCTGCGATTGTCATCTCCGCGAGTATATTTACCGCTGAGGAGCCCGCCGGCGAGCGGCGACCAGACCATAAGGCCAACTCCTTCGCTTCGCAGCATCGGCACGATCTCGCGCTCGAGGTCCCGCCCTGCGATGGTGTAGTAGGCCTGGAGCGAGGCGAATTTCTCCAGCCCCAGCCGCTCGCTGAGGCCGAGCGCCTTCATGATCTGCCACGCCGCCCAGTTGGACACGCCGACATAACGCGCGCGGCCGGTCCGGACGATGTCGTCGAGAGCGCGCAGCGCTTCCTCCATCGGTGTCTGCGAGTCCCATCCGTGGACCTGGTAGAGATCGACATGGTCGAGCCCGAGCCGTTCGAGGCTCGCATCGATCTGGTGCATCAGGTGATAGCGGCTGACGCCTGCATCGTTGGGCCCCTCGCCCATGGGTCCCATCGCCTTGGTGGCGATCACCACGTCCGAACGCGCGAGGCCGAGGTCCTTGAGCGCCTGGCCGACGAAGCGTTCCGACTGGCCGCGGGTATAGACGTTGGCGGTATCGATGAAGTTGATGCCGGCGTCGAAGGCCTGCTTCACCAGCGCGGTGGAGGCCGACTGGTCCAGTCCCGCCACGTTTGCGAAGCGCCCCGGATCGGTCCCGAAAGTCATCGCGCCCAGGCACAGTTCGGAAACGATCAGCCCGGTCGAGCCCAGTCGGTTGTAACGCATTGCAGTCTCTCCTTTGTCGAGCGAACTAGCCCCTCACCTGGCCGTTCCCCCGCACCAGCCACTTGTAGGTGGTCAGGCCCTCCAGCGCGACCGGCCCGCGCGCGTGCAGGCGCCCCGTCGCGATGCCGATTTCGGCGCCGAGCCCGAACTCTCCCCCGTCCGCGAATTGCGACGAGGCATTGTGCATCACGATCGCCGAATCGACTTCGGCAAGAAAGCGCGCGGCAATCTCGGCGTCCTCGGTAACAATCGCATCGGTGTGGTGCGAACCATGCGCTGCAATGTGCGCCAGCGCGGCCTCCAGCCCGTCGACCACCGCCACCGACAGCACGGCGTCGAGATACTCGGTATCCCAGTCCTCGTCGCTTGCGGGCTTGATGCGCGGGTCGATCGCCTGCGCACGCGCATCGCCGCGCAGCTCGCAGCCCGAGTCCATCAACGCCCCGAGCAACGCGGGAGCGTCGGGAAATGCGGCATCGACCAGCAGCGTCTCCATCGCTCCGCAGATACCGGTGCGGCGCAGCTTGGCGTCCAGCGCAATACGGCGGGACATGCCGGGGTCGGCGGCAGCGTGCACGTACGTGTGGTTGATGCCGTCAAGATGAGCCAGCACGGGCACGCGGGCGTCTGCCTGCACTCGCGCCACCAACGCCTTGCCCCCGCGCGGCACGATCATGTCGATGAGGCCCGCGCCCCCGAGCATCGCACCGACGAGTGCGCGATCCTGGCTGCCGACAAGCTGGACGGCGTCTTCCGGCAATCCTTCCGAGACAATTCCGCGCACGAAAGCGGCATGCAGCGCGCGGTTCGACTCCACCGCCTCGCTCCCGCCGCGCAGAAGCACCGCGTTCCCGGCTCGCACGCACAGGGCCGCCGCATCGACGGTGACGTTGGGCCGGCTCTCGTAAACGATCGCGATGACGCCGATCGGCACGCGCACTCGCTCCAGAACCAGGCCATTGGGCCGGGTATCGCGCGAGATCACCTCGCCGAGCGGGGATTTGAGACCGGCGACGGCGTCCACCGCCGCAGCGATCGCGGCAAGCCGCGCCGAATCGAGCCGAAGCCGGTCGAGCATGGCGGGTGAAAGTCCCGCCGCCTCGCCGCGCGCCATGTCGCGCGCATTGGCCGCCAGGATTGCGGCTTCCTCTTGCCGCAGCGCCCGCCCCGCCGCCCGTAGTCCGGCGACCCGTTGTCCGTCGCCCATCCGTGCAAGCAGGACCTGCGCCTTGCGCGCCTGCCGTGCCATTCCGGCAACGACAGCCGAGGGATCGAGGAGGTCTGCATCGGCCATGGAGAAATCGCCTAGCAGCGGCGGCTGCGGCTGTCAGGAGCGAAACAAGCCTGGGGTTTGGCACCAAGCACCGCTAAGGAATGTTTACGCCCGAGGGCGGAAAGTTCCGGACCATTTCCTCGCTTCATCGCATGACTCGCCCGACTCGCCCCGAGTCATCGTGAGTCGATTCGACCGGGAACCTCACCTTTGATAGCGGCCCGCCCGCGATAAGACGGGTTATAGGGGTCGTACCTCACATGAATTCAGCCGCCAGCGGATCGTTGAGCCGCTTGCGCGCCTGGTTCCCCGACCGCGAGTTCTTCATGCGGTCGCAGGGACAGGTTCGCTTTATCAAGATCACCGGCAAGGTGCAGATGATCGCCGCCAGCGCGGTGATCGGCGCGCTCGTGGCGTGGGGCCTGTCGATGGCGGTGATGGGGTGGCTGCAATATCGCGCCGCTGCCGATCGCCTCTCGCTGCTCGAGCGCGAAGCCCAGGTCGCCAACGCCGAGGAACGCGTCGGCGCTTACCGCGACGACATCGGCGCCGTGGCCGACGACCTCAAGCGCCGCCAGACGTTCATCGAGGAGATGGTCGACTCGCTTCCCGCCGACGCACGAGAAGGGGAGACAGTAACCGATTCGACCAGCGAGGCTTCGAAAACCGTTTCCAAGGTGAGTGCCGCCATTCCCGAAGCAGCCGCGCTCGCCCGCATCGAGGCGCGCCAGCTCGCTTTCGTCGAAAGGCTCACCCGCTACGCCGATCGCCGTGCGGAGCGCAGCGCGAAGGCGATCCGCCAGCTTGGTCTCGATCCCAACGCCATGGTGCGCGCCGCGGGCCGCGGGGCGATGGGTGGTCCGCTCGAACGCTTGTCCACCGCGAGGGACGGGTCGATCGATCCGCGGTTCGAGCGGCTTGGGCTCAGCCTCGCGCGGATGGAAGCGCTCGATCGCAGCCTTGCCGGCATTCCGCAGTATCGCCCCGCCAACGTCGAGATGCTGACCAGCAGCTACGGCGTGCGCCGCGACCCGTTCACCGGCGCCGCCGCGATGCACTCGGGCCTTGATTTCCGCGGCCCGATCGGTGCGCCGATCTATGCCGCCGCCAAGGGCCGGGTGAGCTTTGTCGGCCAGCGTTCCGGCTATGGCAACGTGATCGAGATCAGCCATGGTAACGGAATGGTCACCCGCTATGCGCACATGTCGCACTTCGCCTCGCGCGTCGGACAGGAAGTCGCCCCCGGCGACGTGATCGGCGCGATCGGCAGCACCGGCCGTTCGACCGGCCCGCACCTGCACTTCGAAGTGCGCATCAATGGTCGCGCGGTGAACCCGCGCCCCTTCCTGGAGGCAGCGCCCCATGTTCTCAAAGAAGCCCGCCGAGTTCAGGGAGAGCCAGCCCGTGGCTAGAGCGCCCGTCAGCGGATCGACGTTCTCGGTCATCGGCAGCGATGTCGTGATCAAGGGCGACATCTCGGCCACCGTCGACCTTCATGTCGACGGACGGATCGAAGGCGACATCCAGTGCGCCAGCCTCGTCCAGGGCGAAGGCAGCCATGTTGAAGGGGCCATCGTGGCGGAAACCGCCCGGCTTGCCGGATCGGTCACCGGCTCGATCACCGCGCGCGAGCTGGTTATCCTGCGTAGCGCGCGAATTCACGGCGACGTGCACTATGACGCGCTGACGATCGAGCAGGGTGCCGAGGTCGAGGGTCGCTTCGCCCACCGCGTGCCGGGCAAGGTCGCTCCGCCGAAGGCCGAGGACGGCGAGCCGAAGCTGACCCTGGCAAGCTGATCGCGGGCGGGTTCAGATCGCCGCGGCGACCTCCGCTCTCAGCGCCTTCCGGTCGAGCTTGCCGATCATCGTCTTCGGCAGCGTCTCGCGCACCGTTACCGCGCTGACCCGCTCGTGCTTGCCGACCCGGGCGTTGAGCCATTCGGCCAGCGACTCGCCGGTGACGCTGTCGCCCTCGTTGAGCGTGACGAACGCCGCCGGAGTCTCTCCCAGATAAGGATCGGGCAGACCGAGCACGAGCGCCTCCTTGATGGCGGGGTTCTCCAGCAGCACCGCTTCGACCTGGCTGGGGAAGACCTTGAAGCCGCCGACCGCAATCATGTCCTTGATCCGGTCAACGATGGTGATGAACCCCTGCGCGTCGATCACCGCGACGTCACCGGTGCGCAGCCAGCGTATCCCGCTCGCTTCGACGAAAGCCTCCGCCGCCGCCTCCGGCAGGTTCCAGTAGCCCTGCATCACCTGCGGTCCCGCGACCGCCAACTCGCCCGGCTCGCCGGCGGGAGCGGCGCGTGACGGGTCTTCCTTGTCGAGCAGGCGCACCCGGGTGTGCGGCAGGACCTGGCCGATAGTGCCTGCGCGCCGCTCTCCCAGATAGGGGTTGGTGGATACGACGCCGGAGCTTTCGGTCAGGCCATAGCCTTCGACCAACCGCGATCCGGTCGCGGCTTCCCACTTGTCACGTACCGGTGCGGGCAGCGGCGCGCCGCCCGAGATGCACACATTGAGCGAGGAGAGGTCGGTTTTCGGCAGCCGTGGGTGATCGAGCAGCGCCTGGAACATCGTCGGCACACCGGGCAGGGCAGTTGCTTTTACGCGGTTCTGAAGTTTCAGCGCCTGCCCCGCCTCGAACCGCGGCAACATGGCGATGCAGCCTCTCTTCGCCACTGTACGGTTGAGAACGCAGGTGTTGGCGAAGACATGGAAGAACGGCAGCACGCCCAGGATCATGTCGCGGCCTTCGAACGGGTCAATGGCATCGACCTGCAGCGCGTTTGCCGCCAGATTGGCGTGGCTCAGCATCGCCCCCTTGGGCCGGCCGGTGGTGCCTCCGGTGTATTGCAGCAACGCAAGGTCGGTCGGGCTGACGGGAGGCAACGGGCGTATCTGCCGGTCCAGCGCGTCGTCCCAGCGAACCACGTCGCGGCGATCGGGAACCTCGCCGAGGCTCTTTCGGCCAAACATCGTGAGCGCGACCCGCTTGGGCCAGGGCAGCATCGCGCTCAGCGATCCCACCACCAGGGTCTCAAGCGCAGAGCCATCGAGCACTTTCAGCGCGGTCGGCAGCAGACTGGCGACATCGACCGTGACCAGCAGCCGCGTGCCCGAATCCGCCACCTGCGCTTCAAGCTCCTCGACCGTGTACAAGGGCGAGAAATTGACTGCCACCGCGCCCGCCAGCATCGTGCCGTAATAGGCGGACAGGTAGATCGGCACGTTCGGCAGGAACAGGCCGACCCGGTCGCCGGGACCGATGCCGCGCGCGCGCAAGCCGAATGCGAAGGCGCGCGCCTCGTCCAGCACTTGCGCATAAGTCTGGCGGCGACCCATGAAATCCGTCGCCGGCGCATCGGGCGCCTCCCGCGCTGCCCGCTCCAGCAGGCCGGGAACGGTGAGCGAGGGAAGCGGCACATCCCAGGCGCATGGGTGCCGGTAATCGGCCGGCGACGGATGCCCGTCGGGATCGGACACGCTGCTTACATCCATGTCAGCATGGATGGGGCAAGCGCATCCGCTTGGCAAGGTCGCGAGAGTTTACTCGGCTTCGGCGTCGCTCGCGCGGCGGGCCTCGAGCCATGCGGCCGCCTCGGCTTCCTGCGCGGCCTCTACTGCAGCCTTGGCATTGGTGTCACGCTCCGCGCGCAGTTCCTCGATCAGCGCATCCCGGTCGCTGCCGAAGCGCGCATCGCGTGTGCCCGCGTCTTCCTCGAGCCCGGCCTTCTTCGCTGCCTTGGCGACCATCGCGTCGAGCTCGCGCTGGGAGCACAGGCCCAGCGTCACCGGATCCTTCGGCGTGATGTTGGCGATGTTCCAGTGCGACCGATCGCGGATCGCGGTGATCGTGTTGCGGGTGGTGCCGATCAGCTTGGAGATCTGCGCGTCCGAGACTTCCGGATGGCTGCGCAGGATCCACGCGATGCCGTCCGGCTTGTCCTGCCGCTTCGATACGGGAGTGTAGCGCGGTCCCTTGGTGCGACTGACCGCGACCGGGGCCTTGTGCATGCGCAGGCGGTATTCCGGATCGGCCTGGCCCTTCTCGATCTCCTCGTTGGTCAGCTCCCCCGAGTGAACCGGATCGCGCCCGGTATACTTGGAGCCGGCCAGATCGTCGGCCATCGCCTGCACTTCGAGGATGTGCAGGCCGCAGAACTCGGCGATCTGCTCGAACGAAAGCGCCGTGTTGTCGACCAGCCAGGTGGCGGTCGCATGCGGCATCAGCGGAGTGGGTTGGTCGGCCATGAGAGGATCCTGAAAATAGAGAGGCCGCCCCTCTCGGGGCGGCCGTGTGGGTCCGATCTAGGCCATGCGGTGCCGCTCCGCAAGCACTAGGCGGCGGCGGGGAGTTCCCGGGCATGGCGTCGCGCCTGGATGGGGCGGAACGCGCGCACCATGACCTTGGCCAGCGACTCGCGTTTGGCCAGCCCGAAGACCCTGCCCTGGTTGTTGCCGATCAAGCCTTCGTCCCAGTCGCTCGGCATGCTGCATCTCCTGTCGTTGGCAGGAGCGTCATAGCATCGCGTGCTGACGGTTTTATGACAGCTCACTCCATCGGCACGAAGCCTGGCAAGGCAGCCATTCGCCCAAGCCAGGCGCACACGTGCTTGTGATCCTCCAGCCGGAACCCGCCCATTTCCGCCACGTGGGTGTAGGCGAAAAGCACGACGTCGGCGAGGCTGGCCTCGCTCCCGACGAACCACACGCGCGAGGCGAGGTGATTGTCCATCAGCTCGAGCGCGTCCTCACCCGCGATGCGTTTCGCCGGCACCATTGCGCGTTGCTGCGGGGAAAGATGCGCCTCGCCGATGAAGGAAAGCCAGAAGCGCAGCGTCGCGATGTTGGGTTCGTGATTGTACTGCTCGAAGAACATCCACCGGAGCATGTCGGCCCGGTCGAAGCGGTCGCCCGGCACCAGTCCGGTGCCCTCCGCGAGATACCAGCACGCCGCGTTGCTCTCGGGAAGGAATCGGGCGCTTTCGCCAGAGCCGATCTGCAGCACGGGAATACGACCGTTCGCGTTGACCTTCGCGAGAAATTCCGGCGTGCGCGTCTCCCCCCGCATGATGTCATACCGGCGCAGCTCCAGCGGAATACCGAGCAACGCCGCGGTCAGGCGTATCTTGTAGCAGTTGCCGCTGAGCGGGTCCTCGTGAAGCGTAAGGTCAGCCACCGGCGACTTTTAGCACGATCTTGCCGATGTGGTCGCCCCCTTCCATCCGCGCGTGCGCGGCGGCGGCCTCTGCGAGCGGGAAGGTCTGGTCCATGACCGGCCGGATCGTACCGTCGGCGACCAGGGGCCATGCGTTCTCCGCGATCTCGTCGGCGAGGAATGCCTTGAACTCGGCCGAGCGCGCGCGCAGCGTCGATCCGGTCAGCATCAGGCGCTTCCTCATCACCAGCGCCATGTCGATCGTTGCCTTGAGGCCGCCGAGAACCGCGATGGTCACGTGCCGTCCATCCTCCGCCAGGCAGGCGAGGTTGCGGGGCACGTAATCGCCCGAAACCATGTCGAGCACCACGTTCACGCCTTTTCCGCCAGTGAAGGTCTTCACCTCCTCGACGAAATCCTCCTGGCGGTAATTGATGGCGAGGTCTGCACCGAGCGCGCGGGCGGCATCGCACTTGCCGCTCGATCCGGCGGTCGTGATCACGGTCAGGCCGAACGCCTTGCCGAGCATGATCGCCATCGTGCCGATTCCGCTCGTCCCGCCGTGCACCAGCAGCGTTTCGCCCTCTCGCGCGAAGCCGCGCTCGAACACGTTGTGCCACACGGTGAACAGCGTTTCCGGGAGCGCCGCAGCTTGTGCCATTGGCACGCCAGCAGGAACGGGCAGGCAGTGGCGAGCGTCGGCAAGGCAGTATTCGGCATATCCTCCGCCCGAAACGAGCGCGCAGACTTCGTGGCCGATCAATTCGCTGCCTGCGCCCTCGCCCGCTTCGACCACCCGTCCGGCGATCTCCAGTCCCGGAATCGGCGAAGCCCCCGGCGGGGGTGGGTAAAAGCCCTGGCGCTGAATGACATCGGGCCGGTTGACGCCCGCATAGGCGACACGGATCAGCACTTCGCCCGGCCCCGGCCGCGGCACCGGCTGGCTTTCGGGCCGGAAGACCTCGGGACCGCCGGGCGCGTCGAAGCCCATCGCGGTCATCGTGTCGGGAAGGCTTGCGCCCATGTCTGCACCCCCTGTTGCGCGAAAGCGACAACGCCTTGCGGCAGCCGGTGGACTAGCGGCGCAAGCCATTGACAGCAAGCGCGCCGCCTTGCGATGCTGGAACCCTGATGGACGAAGAAGACCGTCCCCGCCCGAAAGGTGACGCGGCGAGCCTCCTCGCGAAGGAGGACCTTTCCCCGTATTCGCAGAACGAGCTGCAGGAGCGTATCGCCCTGCTCGAAGCCGAGATCGCGCGGGTCGACAAGCACAGGCTCAAGGCCGCGGCGCATCGCAGCGCCGCGGATGCGCTGTTCGGATCCCCCAAGTCGTGACGCGGCGCGCCTCGCAATTGCGCGAGGCGCTTCCCATATCGGCGGCAAGCGCCTCTCCGGCGTCGCTTCCACCCAGGCGTAAAAGCGCCGTTCACCCACCCCCATCATAAATCGTGCCCTGGCGGACCGCCGCCGAACCCGACGAAAGACCCAGACGAATGCCCAGTTTCGCCCAGAACCTCGAAAAGACCCTCCACGCCGCGCTCGCCGGCGCAGCCGAGCGGCGTCACGAGTACGCGACGCTCGAGCACCTGCTGCTCGCGCTGATCGATGACGAGGACGCTGCGCAGGTGATGGCAGCCTGCGGCGTCGATGTCGCCGAACTGGGCGAGGTCGTGCGCCGCTACCTCGACGAGGAATACCAGAAGCTCGAAACCGCCGACGACGCCGATCCGCAGCCCACCGCCGGCTTCCAGCGGGTGATCCAGCGCGCGATCCTGCACGTCCAGTCGAGCGGCAAGGACACTGTCACCGGCGCCAACGTGCTGGTGGCGCTGTTCTCGGAACGGGACAGCTACGCGGTCTATTTCCTCCAGCAGCAGGACATGAGCCGATTGGATGCGGTGAGCTACATCAGCCACGGCATCGGCAAGGGCGGCAAGCAGATCGATTCCAAGCCCCCGACCGGCTCGGGCGAGGCCGAGGGCCAGCCGCAGGAAAAGGCCGACGCCAAGAGCGGCAAGGACGCGAGCGCGCTTGACCAGTTCACCGTCAACCTCAACGAGAAGGCGAAGAGCGGCAAGGTCGATCCGCTGATCGGCCGCGGGCCGGAAGTGGACCGTACGATCCAGATCCTCTGCCGCCGCTCGAAGAACAACCCGCTCTACGTGGGCGATCCGGGCGTGGGCAAGACCGCCATCGCCGAAGGCCTCGCGCGCAAGATCGTCGAGGGCGACGTGCCTGAAGTGCTGCAGGACGCGGTGATCTACAGCCTCGACATGGGCGCGCTGCTCGCCGGGACCCGCTACCGCGGCGATTTCGAGGAGCGGCTGAAGCAGGTCGTGACCGAGCTTGAAAAGATGCCCGAGGCGGTGCTGTTCATCGACGAGATCCACACCGTGATCGGCGCCGGCGCCACGAGCGGCGGGGCAATGGACGCCTCGAACCTGCTGAAGCCAGCGCTCAGCGGCGGGACGATCCGCTGCATCGGCTCGACCACCTACAAGGAGTTCCGCAACCACTTCGAAAAGGACCGCGCGCTGCTGCGCCGGTTCCAGAAGATCGACGTGAACGAGCCGACGGTCGAGGATACGGTCAAGATCCTGAAAGGTCTGCGCACCGCGTTCGAGGAGCACCACAAGGTCACCTACACGCCCGACGCGATCAAGACCGCGGTCGAGCTGTCGGCGCGCTACATCAACGACCGTAAGCTGCCCGACAAGGCGATCGACGTGATCGACGAGGTCGGCGCGATGCAGATGCTGGTGCCGCCGTCGAAGCGGAAAAAGAAGATCACCGCGCGCGAGATCGAGGCCGTGATCGCAACGATGGCGCGCATCCCACCCAAGAGCGTGTCGAGCGACGACAAGAAGGCGCTGGAGCACCTCGAGCGCGACCTGAAGCAGGTCGTCTATGGGCAGGACGCAGCGGTGAAGAAGCTGTCGACCGCGATGAAGCTCAGCCGCGCGGGCCTGCGCGATCCCGACAAGCCGATCGGCTCGTTCCTGTTCTCGGGTCCGACCGGCGTCGGCAAGACCGAGGTCGCGCGCCAGCTCGCCAGCATCATGGGCATTCCGCTGCAGCGGTTCGACATGTCGGAATACATGGAGCGCCACTCGGTGAGCCGTCTGATCGGCGCACCTCCGGGCTATGTCGGCTACGACCAGGGCGGCCTCCTGACCGACGCGGTCGACCAGCAGCCGCACAGCGTCCTCCTGCTCGACGAGATCGAGAAGGCGCACCCTGACCTGTTCAACATCCTGCTGCAGGTGATGGATAACGGCCGCCTGACCGATCACCACGGCAAGACGGTCGATTTCCGCAACGTCGTGCTGATCATGACCACCAATGCCGGCGCATCCGACATGGCGCGTCAGGGCATCGGGTTTGGCGACGTTTCGAAGGAAGACGCGCAGGACGAGGCGGTGAAGAAGATGTTCACCCCCGAATTCCGCAACCGTCTCGATGCGATCGTGCCGTTCACCTACCTCGGCCGCGAAACGGTCGCGCGGGTGGTCGACAAGTTCATCCTCCAGCTGGAGATGCAGCTTGCCGAGCAGAACGTGCACATCCAGTTCGACAGCGACGCACGCGGCTGGCTGGCCGACAAGGGCTACGACAAGCTCTACGGTGCCCGGCCGATGGCCCGCCTGATCCAGGAGAAGATCAAGCAGCCGCTCGCCGAGGAACTGTTGTTCGGCAAACTTTCGGCCGGCGGCGAGGTCCACGTCAGTCTGAAGGACGGGCAGCCCGCGTTCGAGCTCACGCCGGCTCCTCCGAAAGCGGCCCGAAGCAAGTCGCGCAAGGACAAGACGGAGCCTTCCCAGCGCAAGACCGCGCCGGAAGCCAGCGACGACAAGACCAGCCAGGAGTAACAGGGAAAATGAGGGGGGCAATTCGCGCACTCGGCGCCGCCGGACTATTGTTGGCCGCGGCGCCGGGCGTCTTTGCGCAAGACGATCCGGCCACACCGCCGCCACTGTCCAAGCGGACGATACAGAGCGGCCTGCCGCTGACCGCAAACCAGCAGGCGACAGGGCTCGACACGCTCGACCTCTCCCTCAAGGTCGATCCGGCTGCGGCGACGGTCGAGGGCACGGCGCGCTATGGCTTGACCGCGCTCGGCCCGATGAACCGGGTCGAGTTCGATCTGGACCCGCGCTACGTCATCTCGTCCGTGCTGCTCAACGGGAGCGCGGTGGCCTTAAGCAACTGGCGCAACGACGACGGCCAGCTTTCGATCGACTTGCCTTCCGCCGCTGCGAAGGGTGACAAGCTCAGCGTCGCGATCACCTATGCCGGCCGTCCACACATCGCCGAACGGCCGCCTTGGGATGGCGGGATCATGTGGAAGCAGACGCCCACTGGCCAGCCGTGGATCGCCACGGCGAACCAGATGGAAGGCTGCGATATCCTCTGGCCCTGCATCGACAGCCCGGTGAAGCGGGTGGGCGTGACCGACATCGCCTTTACGGTTCCGGCGCCCCTGGTGGCGGCCGGAAACGGCAAGTTCATCGGCCGCAGCGACGAGAACGGCTGGACGACCTGGAAATGGCGCGCGCGCAACCTCAACATGTACGCGCTGACCCTGAACATCGGCCCGTTCGAAAAGATCGAGCGCACCTACCAGAGCCGCTTCGGCAACAGCATTCCGATTGCCTTCTGGCATCTGCCAGGCCACGCGAAACAGGCCGGCGCGCTGGTCGACCAGATCGGCGATTCGATCGCGTTTTTCGAGCGCACGATCGGGCCCTATCCGTTCGGGGACGAGAAAGTCGGCCTGGTCGAAACTCCGCACCTTGGAATGGAGCACCAGACGATCAATGCCTACGGCGCGGGATTCAAGCCCTCGCCGGACGGGTACGATTGGCTGATGGAGCATGAATTCGCGCACGAATGGTTCGCGAACCAGCTCGCCCAGACCGAAACAAACCACATGTGGCTGCAGGAAGGTCTCGGGTCCTACATGCAGCCGCTCTATATGCAGCAGGCCCGCGGCGACTGGCTGTATGACGCGATGCTGTGGGATTCGCGCAAGAAGATCGTCTCCAAGGTGCCGCTGGTGCCGGACGAACCCCTCACCAGCACCTATTACAACGATCGCGAGGCCGGCTGGGGTAGCGACATCTACACCAAGGGGGCCTGGATCGCGCACACGCTGCGGGGACTGATCGGAGACGAGGCATTCTTCACGGCGCTGCGCCGGCTCGTCTATGGGCGCGACGATCCAAGGCCCGGTAATTTCACCCCCCAGTTCCGGACCACCGCGGACTTCCAGCGCGAGGCGGAAAAGGCGAGCGGGCGCGATCTCGGCTGGTTTTTCGATGCCTACCTGCGCCAGGGTCCGCTGCCGAAGCTGACCGTAGCGCGCCAGGGCGGGGCGCTCGATCTCACCTGGTCGACCGCCGGCGGCACGCCGTTCCCGATGCCGGTGGAGGTGCGGGTCGGGTCCCGTGTTGTCCGCGTGCCGATGACGAACGGGCGCGGACGCGTTCAGCTTGGGCCTGACGCGGGCGATTATGCGATCGACCCGGAGGCCAAGATCCTCCGCTACGATCCGGCGATCGAGACATGGCAGGCCGCGGAAAAGGCCGCCGCAGCGGAAAAGTCCAAGGGAAGGACTTCCTGAGGAGCGGCGCGGAACCGCCATAACGCGCCCTTCGTTGGCGTACGATGGCACCGCCGTTTTCGTGGATTCGACCAGAGCCGCATGGCATTCACGTGGTTCCGGCGGACACGTGGGTCGATCCGTCGCGTCCCGTCGATCGCGCGCTCGTCACGCACGGCCACGCCGACCACGCGCGCGGCGGGCACGGCCAGTCGATCGCCACGCCCGAGACGCTGGCAATCATGGACTTGCGCTACTTCACTCGCGATGGCGCGACCCCGGTCGCCTACGGCGAAACCATCCGCCTTCGCGGCGGGGTGGACGCGACTTTCATTCCCGCAGGACACGTGCTCGGCAGCGCCCAGATCCTGCTCGAACACGCGGGCGAGCGGGTGGTGATCACCGGCGACTACAAGCGGCGCCCCGATCCCACCTGCCCCCCCTTCGAGGTGGTCCCCTGCGATATCTTCATCACCGAAGCGACTTTCGGCCTCCCGCTGTTCTGCCACCCCCCGATCGCGGACGAGATGACCAAGCTGCTCGGCCGGCTTGCCGCGCACCCGGACCGCTGCGTGCTGGTCGGCGCCTACGCGCTCGGCAAGGCGCAGCGGGTGATCGCCGAACTCCGCGCGGCCGGACATCACGAGCCCATCTACCTTCACGGCGCGCTCGAGAAAATGTGCCGGCTGTACGAGGAGTTCGGGGTGCCGCTGGGCGAGTTGCGGCTCGTCAGCGAGGCAGCCAGGGACGAGATGCGCGGGCGCGTGGTGGTCTGCCCGCCCGGCGCGCTCAACGACCGCTGGAGCCGCCGGCTGCCCGATCCGATCACCGCGATGGCTTCGGGCTGGATGCGCGTGCGACAGCGCGCCCGGCAGCGCAACGTCGAGCTGCCGCTGGTCATCTCCGACCACGCCGACTGGGGTGAGCTCACTCGCACGGTCGAGGAGGTGAACCCGCACGAAACCTGGATCACCCACGGCCGCGAGGAAGCGCTGCTGCGCTGGCACCAGCTTCACCAGCGCCGGGCGCGCGCCCTCGCCCTCGTGGGTTACGAGGACGAGGATGATTGAATCACTTCACCCCGGGTTATTTGATGGCAGCGAGATCGGCCTCGATCCTGGCAAGGATCTCGGCGGACAGCTTGTCCGGCGCGATCGACGAAAGCTGGCGCAGGCTCATGCCCTTGAACATCTCGTACTGCGGATGCGCCGCCAGTTCGGGCAGGTCGGCATCGAGCACCGCCTTGCCGGCCGCATCGCCGACGATGGCTTCTACCGGCGTATCGAGGTTGAGGCGCGCAGCCGGCGTCTGAGCGGCGGGGGCGGTATCGGCTGCGGAAGCCGCGAACGGAGAGATCGCCAGGGCGGCGGCGGCGAAAATCATGCGCATGGAGAGAAATCCTTCTGGTGCGTCGCCTCCCCTCGGGGCGGGCAGGGCGGCACCCTAAACGGCGCGGAGGCGCCCCGCTAGATGGAAGAGTTCGCCGCCCTGATCGATGCCTTGGTCTATACCCGCAGCCGCAACGAGAAGCTGCGCCTGATTGCAGAGTATCTGCGCGCCACGCCCGATCCGGACCGCGGCTGGGCGCTCGCGGCGCTGACCGACGGGCTGGACTTTCCCGCCGTCAAATCGAGCACCATCCGCAACCTGCTCATGGAGCGGATCGATCCGGTGCTGTGGACGCTCAGCCGCGATTTCGTAGGCGATACCGCCGAAACGGCGAGCCTGCTGTGGCCGGCGCCCGACATGCACCCCGATCCGCCGAGCGTGAGCGAAACGGTGGAGACGCTCGCTGCGATGACCCGCAAGTCGGTCCTGGCCGAACTGCCGCGCCTGCTCGACCGCCTCGATCCGTCAGGCCGCTATGCCCTGCTCAAGCTCGCGACCGGCGCCATGCGGATCGGCATTTCCAGCCGTCTCGCGAAAGTTGCATTCGCACAGGCGTTCGACGTTACTGTCGAGGAAGTCGAGGAGCACTGGCACGGTCTCACCCCGCCCTACGGACCGCTGTTCGACTGGGCAGCGCATGGAGCCGACGCGCCCGATACGGCGAACATGCCGACCTTTCGCCCGTTCATGCTGGCCCACCCACTGGAAGATACCGTCGTCGATCTCACCGACTACGCGGCCGAGTGGAAGTGGGACGGAATCCGGGTGCAACTCGTCCGGATGGGCGGAGAAACCCGGCTCTATTCGCGCGGGGGCGACGACATCTCAGGTACGTTTCCCGAACTGCTCGACGTCCTGCCGATGGACGCCGTGCTCGACGGCGAGTTGCTGGTGCGGGGCAGCCACCAAGGCGGCGAGCAGGGCGGCGCGGCCAGCTTCAACGCGCTGCAACAGCGCCTCGGTCGCAAGGTCGTCTCAAAGAAAATGCTCGCCGAGTACCCTGCCTTCGTGCGGCTCTACGACGTGCTGATCCTTGAAGGCGAGGACTTGCGCGAACGGCCTTGGGTCCAGCGGCGCAAGGTTCTCGAAGACCTGGTGCCACGCCTGCCCGCCAGCCACTTCGACCTCAGCCAGGTCGTCGAGGCGATCGACTTTGATCAGCTTTCCGAAATCCGGGCCGGCGCGCGGGACGAGGCGATCGAAGGCCTCATGCTCAAACGCCGCGATTCGCCTTACATCGCGGGGCGCAAGACCGGCCTGTGGTACAAGTGGAAGCGCGATCCGCTGCTGATCGACGCGGTGCTGATGTATGCCCAGCGCGGCTCCGGCAAGCGATCGAGTTTCTATTCGGACTATACGTTCGGCTGCTGGGACGGCGACCCCGATGCAGGCGCCGAACTGTTGCCCGTGGGCAAGGCGTATTCGGGCTTCACCGACGAGGAACTGAAGAAAATCGACCGCCACGTGCGCACGCACACGGTCAATCGCTTCGGACCGGTGCGCGAGACCGACCGCAGCCTGGTGTTCGAGCTGGCGTTCGATTCGGTGCACGAGAGCAAGCGCCACAAGTCGGGCCTGGCGATGCGTTTCCCGCGCGTTCACCGGGTGCGGTGGGACAAGCCCGCGCACGAGGCGGACCGGATCGACGCGCTGAAGGCGTTGATCAGGGATTAGGCGGCGCGTATCGCGCGCCCGATGCAGACCAACGAACTCCTCCTCACCACCTACGACAACATGCTCGGCTCGCTCGACGCCTGGCTCGCGAAAGCGCAGGAACACGGGGACGACGCGCTGCTGGAACACAAGCTGGCGGACGACATGTTCCCGCTCGCGCGCCAGATCCGCTTCTGCTGCAACCTCCCCGGGGAGGCGATGGCCGGCGCGGCGGGAGTAGCCTTCTCCTCAAGCGACATGGACGACACCACCTTAGGCGCTGCGCGCGAGCGCGTCGCCGCGACGCGCGCCCTTATCAAGGGGTGGCGCGACACCCCCTTCGGCGGCGACGAGGACCCGGTCCAGCTCAGCCTCGCCAATGGCATGACATTCGACCTCGATACCGCTGCCTACGTGCGCGACTGGGCGCTGCCGCAGTTCTACTTCCACCTGATGACCGCCTACGCCATCCTGCGCGCGGCGGGCGTCCCGCTCGGCAAGGCCGACTACGTCGGGTTCATGTTCCGCTATCTGCGCCAGCCGCCTCAAAGCTGAACCGCTGCCCGAGCGGCGCATCCGTACATGACCTGATGGGCCGAGCGACCTTCTCCGCCTAGGCGGATCGGCGATGAGGCCCAAGTTGCTGACCACCATGCGCGGCTACGCGCCGGGCATGTTCCTTGGCGACGCACTGGCCGGCACCAGCGTCGCGCTCGTCGCACTCCCCCTCAGCATAGCCATCGCGATCGCCTCGGGCGCACCGCCCGCCGCAGGGTTGGTAACCGCCGTGGTGGCCGGATTCCTGATCTCTGCGCTGGGCGGAAGCCGGGTGCAGATCGGCGGGCCGACCGGTGCTTTCATCGTCGTCGTCTATTCGATCATCGCCCGGTACGGCTACGACGGGCTGGTGCTGGCCACGCTGATGGCGGGCGCGATCCTGCTGGTCGCCGGTCTGCTGCGTGCGGGCAACCTGATCGCCTACGTGCCGGAAGCCGTGGTCAACGGCTTCACGATCGGCATCGCGATTGTGATCGCCAGCAGCCAGCTCAAGGATTTCGTCGGCATCGAGGCTGCCGCCCTGCCGGCCGATTTCCTCCCCAAGATGGCGGCGCTGTGGGCTGCGCGCTCCAGCGCCGACTGGCCAGCCATGGGCGCCGGGATCGCCGCCCTGGTATTGATCATCATGCTGCGCCGGATGTTCCCCCGCCTGCCCGGGCTCATCGTCGCGGTGGGCGCCGTGTCGGCGGGGGTCGCGCTGCTTTCGCTGCCAGTGGCGACGATCGCCAGCCAGTACGGTGAATTGCCCCGCGGCCTGCCTGTCCCGCATCTTCCGCACTTAACCGTCGAGCGGATCACCCAGCTGCTCCCTTCCGCGTTCGTCATCGCTTTCCTTGCCGCGGTCGAATCGCTGCTCTCCGCGATGGTGGCGGACCGGATGATCGGCGGCAGCCACCGGCCCAATGCGGAGGTGCTGGCGCAAGGGTGGGCCAATATTGGCTCGGCGCTGTTCGGCGGGCTGCCTGCGACCGGCGCCATCGCGCGCACCGCCACCAACGTGCGCGCCGGGGGCAAGACACCGGTGGCGGGAATGGTCCACGCGCTGGTGATCCTCGTCGTCATGCTGCTGGCCGCGCCGCTGGCGGGTTATCTGGCGATGCCCGCGCTCGCAGCGCTGCTGATGATGACGGCGTGGAACATGAGCGAGCCGCACAAGTGGCGCGGATATTGGGCCGCTCCGCGAGAGGAACGTTTGCTGCTGCTCCTCACGCTCACGCTCACGGTCCTTGCCGACCTGACGGTGGCGATCGGCGTCGGCGTCGCGTTCGGGCTTGCACTGCGGCTGCGGCAGAGCAAGCTTCAGGCGGGGGAATGGCACGTCCCGAATCGCTGAGGAACCGGAGCGCTAGGGCGGCGGAATCTGGACCAGTTTCTCGCGCGAAGTTGCGCCGCGCAACAGCGTGAGGCCCGACGGCGCCACTCCGAGCGCGTCGGCGAGCAGGCGCATGACCGCCTCGTTCGCCGCCCCGTCCGCAGGCTTCGCCCGGACCTTGACCGCCAGCTTGCCCGCGCCAATCGCCATATTCTCGCTTCGCGCCCCGGGCGTGACGTGAAGCGCCAGCCGGCCCGCCGGGTCGGCCAGCGCGCGAATGTCGCTGGCCGGCGGAAATTCAGTCCTGGGCCGCGCCATCGATCGCGGCGCGATGCGCGCGGGCGTTTTCGACGTAATGCGCCACGCCCATGCGCATCCCCGCCACGGCCATTTCGTCGAGATCGCGCATCTTGCGCGCCGGGCGGCCTCCCCACAGCTCGCGCGCGGCCATCACCTTGCCCTCGGTCAGCATCGCCCCGGCGGCGAGCATCGCATCGGAGCCGATCACCGCCTTGTTCATCGCGATCGCGCCGAGGCCGACGAAGCCGCGATCCTCGATGACGCATCCGTGCAGCATGACCATGTGGCCCACGAGCACGTCGTCCCCGATCAGCAGCGGCGAGCCCTCGGGATCGCCCGGACGCGCGGGATCGCAGTGGAGCACACTGCCGTCCTGGATGTTGGCCCGCTCGCCAACGACGATGCGGCTGACATCGGCGCGCAGCACGCAGTTGTACCAGACGGAACTGTCGGCCCCGATCGTCACGTCGCCGATGATGGTGCAGCCCGGCGCGATAAATGCGCTGTCATGGATCTGCGGGGTCTTGCCGTGGATCGAGACGATCCGCACGCCCGGGCGGCCGGGAAGCGTTGTGGTCATGCGCGGTTCTCCCAGGTCTGGCGATCGATCGTATAGACGATGTGATGGCGCGTCGGCGGTTCGAAACGCGGGTCGTCGTAATCGAGCTCCGGACCACGACGCATCCCGAGACGTTCCATCAGGCCCCAGCTCGCGGTGTTCTCGATGATCGTCAGTGCGACCACTTCGTCCGCACCGAAGGTGGTGAAGGCCGCGTCGAGCGAGGCGGTCGCGGCTTCCCTGGCATAGCCCTGTCCCCATGCATCCTGACGCAGCCGCCAGCCGACTTCGATCGCGCCGGTGACCGAGGAGCCCGGTGCGTCGGCGCGCTTGATCCCGCAAAAGCCGAGGATCTCGCCGTCCGTCTTGCGCTCGACCACCCAGAAGCAGAACCCGTTGGTCGCCGCGCAGCGTTCGACGCGCGCGCGGGTGGCGGCCATTCCCTCATCGTCGAGCACGCCGCCGAGCCAACGCATCACCTCGGGCGTGTTGGTGACGGCGAAGAAACGGGGCCAATCGTCGTCGCGCCATTCGCGCAGGACGAGGCGTTCTGTCTCGATCATCGGTCCATCTCCATCCAGTCCGCCCGCGCCAGCCGGTACACCGTGGTGGGGTTGTCCTGCGGCGGATAATCGTCATCGACGTAATCGAGGTCGCCGCGCCGCGCGAACCCGAGACGTCGCATCAGCGTGCTCGACGCAGCATTGGAATCGCTCGTCTGCCCCCAGACCTCGTCGTCGGCGAGGACGCGGAAAGCATGGTCGAGCACGGCACTGGCCGCTTCCCGCGCATACCCCCGGCCCCAGGCCGTGGCCGCCAGGGTCCAGCCGATCTCGCGCTTGCCCACGATCGGAGCGGGAGCCTTGGGGCCGATCGAACCGAGGCCGCAGCGGCCGACCGGCGCTCCCGTCTCGCGCAAGGTTACAGTCCAGAAGCCGATGCCGTGATCCGCGAAGGCGGCCATATCGCGGGCGTGGCGTTCCGCCAGCTGTTCCGGAGTGGCCACTCCGCCAAGGTGACGGGTAACCTCGGGAGTGTTGAGCGCCGCGAGCCGGAACGCCAGGTCTTCCTGCGCCGGCGGGCGCAGCACCAGGCGCGCGGTTTCGATCATGCTCCCAGAAGCCGCGCCGCGTGGGCCGCGTGATATGTCAGGACACCGGAGCAGCCAGCGCGGCGAAACGCCAGGAGCGTTTCGAGAACCAGCGCGTCGCGGTCTCCGGCTCCGGCCGCCGCGGCAGCCTCGATCATCGCGTACTCACCGCTCACCTGGTAGGCGAACACCGGCACTTCGAACCGCTCCTTCACCCGGCGCACGATGTCGAGGTAAGGGAGGCCCGGCTTGACCATCACGCTGTCGGCCCCTTCGGCGAGGTCGAGCGCGACTTCGCGCAAGGCTTCCTCGGCATTGCCCGGGTCCATCTGGTACGATTTCTTGTCACCCTTGAGCAGCCCGCCCGAACCGACCGCGTCGCGGAACGGACCATAGAAGGCGCTGGCGTACTTGGCCGCGTAAGACATGATCTGCACGTTGGCGTGGCCGCCCATCTCCAGCGCCATGCGGATCGCGCGCACCCGGCCGTCCATCATGTCGGACGGGGCGATGATGTCGGCGCCCGCCTCGGCCTGGTTCATCGCCTGGTCGACCAGCACCGCCACGGTATCGTCGTTGGTTACATAACCCTGGCGGTCTATCAGCCCGTCCTGGCCGTGGCTGGTGTAGGGATCGAGCGCAACGTCGGTCAGCACCCCGATGTCGCTTCCGCACGCGTCCTTGATCGCACGGATCGCGCGGCACATCAGGTTATCGGGATTGAGCGCCTCGGCCCCTTCGTCGCTGCGGCGTTCGGCCTGGGTGTTCGGGAACAATGCGACGCATGGAATGCCCAGATCGAGCGCTTCATTCGCACGTTTCACGATGCCGTCGATCGACCAGCGCGACACGCCGGGCAGGCTGGCGATCGGCTCCTCCACCCCCGATCCCTCGGTCACGAACAGCGGCCAGATAAGGTTGGCCGGGGCGAGCACGGTCTCGCGGTGAAGCGCCCGGCTCCAGGCGCTGGCACGGGTTCGGCGAAGGCGGAGGTTGGGGTAGGAAGCGGTCATCGGCGGCGGTGTTGCCGCAATCCGCCTCGCGGCGCAATCGGCCCGCTAGCGCGGATCGATCCGGTCGATCTCGCGCGCCGGCCCGGCCGCTCGCTCCTCTTGCGGCGAGGGTACGATATCAGCCAGCGCGGCACCGACCGGCACGGTCTTGAGCTGCGCAAGCACGCCCCGGAAGCGGGCCAGGTTCTCGCCCGCGAGAAGCGCTCGCGTGACGAACGCGACGCTGGCGGGGTTGATCGCCTGCCCGTTGCGGTACATCTCGTAATGCAGGTGCGGGCCGGTCGAGAGGCCGGTCGAGCCGACGTAACCGATGACCTGGCCGCGCCTTACGTTTTGACCAGCGGAAACCGCCATCCGGCTCATGTGGCAGTAGCGCGTCGCGATCCCTCCCGCATGGTTCAGCTTGACCGCATTGCCGCAGCCGCCCGCGCGACCGGCCGATGTGACATAGCCATCGGTTACCGCGACGATCGGCTGGCCATAGGCGGCATGAAAATCCATTCCCGCGTGCCGGCGCAGATAGCCCAGGATTGGATGCCGCCGCATGCCGAAGCTCGAGGTAATTCGTCCCGGCACCGGCTGCAGCAAGCCGGCGCGCTGCTCTCCGACGCCGGAGGCTTCGAAGAACTGCCCGCTGGTTCCCCAACGCATCAGTTGCGCGCGCGGCTTTCCGCCCCGCTCGATGCCGGCGTAGAGCAGGTCGCCCGCCTTGCGCTCGCCCGTCGCGGCGCGGCGATAGGAAACGATCATGTCGAAAGTGTCGGTCGGCCTGACGCCATCTTCCAGATCGACCTGGCTGCCGAGTTCGCGGAGGTACTGCTGCACGGCGCTTGCCGGCGCACCGGCCGCGCGCATCGAGCGGTAGAGGCTGATTCCCGCCAGGCCGCGAATGCGCAGCGGGGTGGAATCCACCCGGATCGGCTTGCGTTCCAGAACCAGCCCACTGCCCTGCCGCTCGACCTCGAGCGCGAGGTCGAAGCGTGCCCGGAACGATAGCGAATCGAGCGGGCGCGGCGCATCGGCGGCGGGCCTGCGCCCCAGTGTGATGTCGACCTGCGTGCCGGGCGCGATCTGGCCAAGCGGTACGGTCTGGGCGACCATCGCCTCGATCCGGGCCGCATCGCCCTCGCCGATCCCCGCACGTTGGAGCATCCGGCCGAAGCTGTCGCCCTGGGCTAGCGTCGCAGTAAGCGAGATCGTCGGCCTTTCCGGCGCAGCTCTCAAGGGCACGACGGCGCGGGTCGCGCCCATGTGACGACCACTGTCGGCCCCCAGCGCGAGCGGCATGATCATCTGGCTGCGAAATTCGTCGCGCACCTCATCGTCGACCCGTGTCGCGGGCGCGGCTTCGAGCGGCGCGAACCCCGGCCAGAAGGCCAGGCTGACCGCCGATAGTCCCACGAAAGTGCCCAGGCCGCGAAACCAGCGGCGGCTTCCGATCGCATGGGCCAGGTCAGGGGCGAGATCCACGCCGGCCAGCCGCTCTTCCGCTTGCCAGCGCCAGGCATCCCATTTCTCGACCAGAGTGCGGACCAGGTCGGCGGCTTTCGGCTTGCTGGTGCATTCGATCGGCACGTGAGTCAGCGCGGCGGCGCTCCAGCCCGGCGCGCCGTTGGCGGGACCCTGTCCCGATGCCTCGATTTCGCGCGGCTTGAACAAACGCGCCCTCCAAATTGCCTGCCAGCGGAATCCCTGCCGCTGTCGCGCGCTTTTCCTGCCCGAACGAAGTTAACGACGGCCTAATTTCAGCTACTTGGGATAACGGCACCACGCGGTTGAAGCCGGCCGCGCGCGGTGCCACATTGCGATGCGTGACCATCAAGGCGGTCCTCGGACCAACGAATACGGGCAAGACCCACCTCGCCATCGAGCGGATGTGCGGCCATTCTTCGGGAGCGATCGGCTTCCCGCTGAGGCTTCTTGCCCGCGAGGTGTACGACCGGGTTGTCGCGCTCAAGGGCGAGAAGTCGGTTGCGCTGATCACCGGCGAAGAGCGGATCGAGCCCAAGGGAGCGCGCTACTTCTGCTGCACGGTCGAGGCGATGCCGAGGCTAGGCGGCGGACCGGAGGGCCCCCTCGCCTTCGTTGCACTCGACGAGGCGCAACTCGCCGGCGATCGCGAGCGAGGACACATTTTCACCGACAGGTTTCTCAATACCCGTGGGCGCGAGGAGACGATGCTGCTGGGCTCCTCGACCTTGGAGCCGATGGTCCGTTCGCTTCTTCCCAAGGCGGAGATCGTAACCCGACCACGATTCTCCACGCTCACCTTTGCGGGCGCGCGCAAGCTCTCGCGTCTGCCGCCGAGGAGCGCGATTGTCGCCTTCTCCACCGAGCAGGTATATGCGGTAGCCGAGATGCTGCGCCGGTTCCGCGGCGGCGCGGCGGTGGTCATGGGGGGCCTTTCCCCCGAGACGCGCAACAAGCAGGTGGCACTGTTCCAGTCGGGCGAGGTCGATTACATCGTCGCAACCGACGCGATCGGCATGGGGCTCAACCTCGACGTGGCTCACGTCGCATTTGCCGGCCTGACCAAGTTCGACGGGGTGCGCCAGCGCCGGCTGACCCCGGCGGAGATGGCGCAGATCGCAGGACGGGCGGGCCGGCATCAGAAGGACGGCAGCTTCGGCACGCTTTCGGGCACGGGCGGCACGAGTCCCGAATTCACCGACGAGGAAGTCTATGCCATCGAGGAGCACCGCTTCGCCCCGTTGGCTGCGCTCTATTGGCGCGAGCCGGAGCCGCGCTTCGAAAGCCTCGCCACCCTGATTGCCGATCTCGAAGCGCATCCTCGGCAGGAGGGCCTGGTCCGCGCGCCGGAGGCGGTTGATCTGGCCGTTCTCAAGCGCCTTGCCGGCGAGCCGCTGGCGCGCGACGTCAGGACGCCGGGAGCTGTCCGGCGATTTTGGGAAGCGTGCAGCTTGCCCGACTTCCGACAGAGCGGGGCTGACACCCATGCACGGTTCGTCGCCCGGCTGTGGCAGGATCTGCGCGACGGACACCTGGGCGCGGACTACGTTGCAGCGCGGATTGCCGAACTCGACCGGCCGCAGGGGGACATCGATACTTTGCAGGGGCGGATCGCCGCCATCAGATCGTGGGCCTACATTTCCCAACGGCCGGACTGGGTGCTGGCGCGTGACGAAATGGCCGCTCGTGCCCGCGCCGTCGAGGCACGTCTCTCGGACGCGCTGCACGCGCGTCTGACCGAACGCTTCGTCAATCGGAGGACGACCATCCTGATGAAGAGCCTTGGCGCCGACGCGGCACTGCTGCCGGTGACCCTGTCGGATGATGGCAGGGTAATGGTGGAGGACGAGCCGATCGGCCATCTGGAAGGCTTTCGCTTCGTGGTCGACCCGCTCGCCAGCCATAGCGACCGGCGAATGCTGCTCGCCGCCGCGGAGAAAGCACTTCCCGCCCTTCTCGGTGAACGCGCGAGATCGCTGGCAGACAATTTCGCGGTGGAATTGTCGGGCGGCATCATCCGCTGGCAGGGTACGGATCTCGCGCGCCTCGAACCGGGCGTGTCGGCGGTCAGTCCCAGGCTGGTTCCGGCTCGGGAGCTGAGTGCAATACCTGAAGGCGGCCGCCGTGCGGTCATTTGTGCGACCGAAGCCTGGCTTGCCGAGCAGTTGGCTCCCCTGGCTCCGCTCGCCAGGCTCGAAGCCGCCACCCGCGATCCTGCTGCCGGCAGCCAGGCTCGTGCGCTTCTTCTGAATCTCGTTGCGGGGCACGGCGTGATTATGCGCGAAGACGCGGGCATCGAGCACCTCCCGCGCGAGCTGCGCCCGTTCCTGCGCCGCCTTGGCGTCACGTTTGGCGCGCTCGACGTTTTCGCTCCCGCTTTGCTCAAGCCGGCTGCCCGACGCGCCCTGCACGAGGCCGGGATCGACCGTCGCCCGTTGGCTCCAACCATGCCGCCCGTCCTCCCTTCCGCGAGGGTGCTCCCCGCGGGATATCGCAGGGCGGGCACGCAGGCGGTGCGGGTCGACGTTGCCGAGAAGCTCATACGGGCGGCGCACGATGCACGGGAAAGCGGCGCCGGCAACTCCGCCGGACGGGCGCGCGCCCGCCAGTTTGCGCTCGATCCTGCTTTGGCGGTTTCGACCGGACTCAGACGCGACAACTGGGTGCGTTTGCTCGGCACCGCGGGCTTCAAGGTGCAGCGGGCACGCACCCTGCCCGACAATGCCGCCGGGCCCCCCGCGCCCGACCGCTGGAGCTGGCGGCCATCGCGCAGGATCGCGCCCAACCGGCCCCAATCGCCCGCTCGCGAAGGTTCTGCCTTCGCCGCGTTAGCTGGTCTGATGCAGTCCTGACGGGGCGGCACAGGTGAGAATCGACAAGCTTCTGTGGCAGCTGCGGTTCACCCGGACACGCAGTCTGGCCCAGTCCCTGGTCGCCGGGGGCCACGTGCGCCGCAACGGAGCGCGGGTGCTCCGGGTCAGCCAGGATGTGGTCGAAGGCGACCGGCTGACTTTGCCGCTGCCTGCCGGTGTCCGCGTGATCGAAGTGGTAGCGATGCCGACGCGTCGCGGTCCGTCGGCGGAGGCCCAGGCCTGTTACCGCACGCTTGACCCGCACGGAATTCCCGCCATAGCACCGGGCGAACCGCAATCGCAGGCAAGGGGCCAGCAGCAATGACCTACGTCGTCACCGACGCGTGCATCAAGTGCAAGTACACCGACTGCGTCGAGGTCTGCCCGGTCGATTGCTTCTACGAAGGCGAAACGATGCTGGTCATCAATCCGTCCGAGTGCATCGACTGTGGCGTGTGCGAGCCCGAGTGCCCGGCGGAGGCCATCCTCCCCGATACCGAGAGCGGTCTCGAGCAGTGGCTCGAGCTGAACGCGAAGTTCTCGGCCGAGTGGCCCAATATCACCCAGAAGAAGGATCCGCCGGAAGACGCGGACGAGCACAAGGGTGAAGAGGGCAAGTATGACAAGTTTTTCACGCCCGAGCCTGGCGAGGGCGACTGAGTCGCGCGCTCAGGAGGCCTCCGGGCGCCTTCCCTGTTCGGCTATCGCCCGACAAGACTGGCTATGTCCGCTGCAGCATTCTTCTCACCCCCGCGGGGTGGAAATTTTGTTGCGAGCGTGTTATATAATCCATCAATCCCGTTGGTGAGCGATTCCCGACGGCGAAGAGAACAGCAAAGGGCGCCCACAACCCTGCGAAAAGACAGGCTATTCGACCGGCGAGGTCCGGTGGACAGCCCGATTCTTTTTCGCCGGGGATCGCCCGCGAAAGGATCTTTGATGGCTAGCCAGGCCCCTGCTTTCGATGTCGGTGATTACGTTGTTTATCCCAAGCACGGTGTGGGCCGTGTGGTCGAGCTTCAGAGCGAAGAAATCGCGGGCATGCAGCTCGAGTTGTACGTTCTCCGCTTCGAAAAGGAACGGATGACCCTCCGCGTCCCGGTCAACAAGGTTGAATCGATCGGCATGCGCAAGCTTTCGAGCGACAAGACCCTCAAGGAAGCGATGGAGACCCTGAAGGGCAAGCCCAAGGTCAAGCGCACGATGTGGAGCCGCCGCGCCCAGGAATACGAAGCGAAGATCAACTCGGGCGATCTTGTGTCGATCGCGGAAGTGACCCGTGACCTTTTCCGCCCCGAGGATCAGCCCGAACAGTCCTATTCGGAACGGCAGATCTTCGAAGCGGCTTCCAGCCGCCTTGCACGCGAGCTCGCGGCTATGGAGAAAACCGACGAGCCTGCCGCCCTTGGCAAGATCCTCTCGGTCCTGCGCGAGCATGCGCCGAAGTATTACGAGACCGCGGACGAGGCCTGAGCTTTTTCGCCGCACTGAGATCTTAAGGCGCCCTTCCCTCCGGAAGGGCGCCTTTTTCGTTAGGTTCCGGCCACGCTCGCCGCCCGGATCGACGAGCGACATCGTGCAGCCGATCAACCGCGTCAAAAGCCGTGATATCGGCAAGGTCCAGCGTTGCCCGCGTCCGTGCACTGTATTATAACAGCAATACGGATAAAACATCGATTGAGGTTTTTGCCATGCTCCAGAAGATCTTGAAGGGTGTCGTGCCTGTGCTGGCGTTCGCCCTGGCCGCCGGGGTTTCCGGATGCGACGGCCACATCTCCATCAACGGAAAGGACGGCGTGCCGCTGTCCGAACTTGATCTTGACGGAAAGGCGCCCACCAGTCTTGTGCTCGCCGGGCCCGACACGGTCATCGTCAGCAAAGGCGAAAAGCTCACGATAGAGGTAGGGGGCGATGCCGACGCGGCGGAGGCACTTCGTTTCACCCTTGATGACGAAACGCTCGGGATCATGCGCCAGAGCGGCTGGAAGGGCGACGGCAAGGCGACCGTGCGCGTTACCATGCCGAACCTTGAAAGGCTGACATTGGCCGGGTCGGGCACGGTTCAGGCTGATCGCATCACCGGCGATGCCGAGACCGTCGTTGCCGGCAGCGGCTCGGTCCAACTCGCTGGGGTCGATGCGAAGAAGCTGGAAGTGACCATAGCGGGCTCGGGCTCGCTCGCCGCCGCCGGGCGCGCCCAATCGCTCGAATTGAGCATCGCCGGTTCGGGCTCGGCCGACATGGCAGGGCTCAAGGTTGATGGGGCGGAAGTCACCATCGCCGGTTCAGGCGACGCCAGCTTCGCCTCCGACGGTACCGTCGAGGCGACGGTTATGGGTTCAGGCGATGTGACGGTGACCGGCAAAGCCAAATGCACGATCAAGTCGATGGGTTCAGGGAAGTTGAACTGCCACAGCGGAGCGCGTCCCTCGGACGGACCACCCGCGGCGCCTGCCGCTCCCACGGCCCCCGAGGCACCACCGACGCCTGAATAAATTCATCGCTCCGCAACGACAGTAGCCCTAAGACCGCGCAACGAAAGGAAACTCGATGCGCGGTCTTTCAATTGTGCTGCTCGCGTCAGCGTCGTTCGCGCTATCCGGCTGCCTGGCAAAGACTGCCTTCGACGTCGCGACTGCCCCGGTACGGGCCGCTTCCAAGGCCGTTGATCTGGCGACAACCAGCCAATCGGAGGCCGACGAAAAGCGAGGTCGTGAGATTCGCAAGCGCGAAGAGCGGCTGGGCGAGCTCCAGCGCGAGCGTGAAAAAAATGAGAAAGCTTGCCTGTCCGGCAGTTCGCAGGCGTGCGACCGGCTTTCCGCCATCAATGCTGAAATCCGCATCCTGCTGCCGCAGGTTCCGGTCGAGCCTGACGACGATTAGGCTGCCGCACGGCGCAAGCGATCGTTGATCGCGGCCCCTATTCCCTCATCCGGGACTGGCGCGACCGCGACCCGCGCAAACGGCGACAGGGCGGCCGCGTGCAGGCATGCATAGAGATGCGCGGCCGCTTCGGCGGTGTCAGCACGCGGCGAGAGATTGCAGTGACCGGAAAGACCGCCGAAGCCGATGAAGAACTCGTCGTCCTGTGCGGTCAGCGCGCCAAGCCGCACCGGCTTTCCGGGTGAGTAATGCTGCGGCAACTGACCAGGAGCCTCGATCATCGCGCTGGTGACTGGGCGCGGCTTGCCCAGCGCTGACTGCAATTCGAGCTCCGTCACCGGCCCGGCCCGCAATAGCTGCCAACCATCCTCTCTAAGCGCCACGATAGTCGATTCGAGTCCCCGTGCGCACGGTCCACCATCGAGAACGGCGGCGATGCGCTGGTCCAGCGTCCCCAGTACGTGGTCCGCGGTGGTGGGGCTGACCGCACCGCTGCGGTTCGCCGAAGGTGCTGCGAGTGGCAACGCGCTGAGCTCGAGAAGCTTCCGCATGATCGGGTGCGCCGGGCAACGCAGCGCGATGGTGGACAACCCTGCCGTCACCGCAGCGGCGATGGCGGCTTCCGGACGCCGCGGCAGGACAAGAGTCAAAGGCCCGGGCCAGAACCGCTCCGCAAGCAGTCGCGCGCGCCCGTCGAAATCTGCCAAGCGCTCCGCCTGTGCCAGGTCCGGCACGTGGACAATCAATGGATTGAAATCCGGGCGGCCCTTGGCGCGATAGACTGCCGCGACAGCCTCGGCACTGTCCGCACGGGCAGCGAGACCGTAAACCGTCTCGGTCGGCACCGCGACCAATTCGCCCGCGACGAGCAATTGGGCAGCCCGCGCGAGCCCGGCGTCATCGGCTGTCAACCGCTCGGTCCTGTGCTTGTCGCTCATCGCGACCCGCTATAAGCGTGACCGCGGCCGACCCCAAGGAGAAGCGCACGTGTACCGACCCGCCACCGCCGACCAGTTGCTCGCTCTAGAGGTCTGCGCCGGGATCGGCGAACTTGCCCGCAGCGAAAGGTTCGCGGCCGCCGACGCGGAGATGGTCACCGCCATAGTCGAGGGGATCGGAGCGTTCTCGGCAGGCGAGTGGGCGCCGCTCAACCGCATCGGTGATCTGGAGGGGGCACGGCTGGAAAACGGCGTCGTCCGCCTACCGGAAGGCTTCGCAGAAGCTTACGCCCATTACGTCGATCAGGGTTGGAACGCGATTGCCGCCCCTGCCGAATGGGGCGGACAGGGATTGCCCTTCGCGCTTGGATGCAACGTGCTGGAAAACCTCGGCAGTGCAAACTTCGCCTTCAACCTTCTGCCCATGCTGACCACTGGCGCCATCGACGCGCTCGAGCAGCACGGGTCGGAGGCCCAGAGGGCGCTCTACCTGCCGAAGATGATCAGCGGCGAGTGGTCGGGCACGATGAACCTGACCGAGCCGCAAGCGGGCAGTGACCTGGGGGCGCTGCGGTCCGCGGCCACTCCGATCGAAAGCGGCGACCATGCGGGCAAATACCGCATCTCCGGCACGAAAATCTTCATCACCTGGGGCGATCACGAACTCGCGGAGAACATCGTTCATCTGGTCCTCGCGCGTCTGCCCGATTCTCCGGAAGGGAGCAGGGGGATTTCGCTGTTCGTGGTGCCGAAGTACCTGGTCAATGCCGATGGGTCAGTCGGCCCGCGCAACGATCTCCGCTGCGTCAGCGTGGAGCACAAGCTGGGCATACATGCGTCTCCCACCTGCGTGATGAGTTACGGAGACAACGGCGAATGCATCGGGGAACTGGTCGGCGCTCCGAACCGCGGATTGATGGCGATGTTCACGATGATGAACAACGCCCGTATCAATGTTGGCAATCAGGGCGTGCAGATTGGCGAGCGGGCTACCCAGGCCGCGCTGGCCTACGCGCGGGATCGGATTCAGTCGGTGCGCGCAGGTTCACCCGACAGGAAACCGGTAGCGATAATCGAGCACCCCGACGTGCGCCGGATGCTGGTTCGAATGAAGGCGCTGACCGAAGGCGCGCGAGCGCTGCTCTACTACACGGCGGGGCAGGTGGACCGAGGCACCCTTGGTGATACAGAAGCGGCGGCGCGTGGGGAATGCCTGGTGCCAATGCTGAAGGCGTGGGGGACGGACATCGGAGTCGAAGTCGCCAGCCTTGGCGTGCAGGTCCACGGCGGAATGGGTTTCATCGAGGAAACCGGCGCGGCGCAACATTACCGGGATGCCCGGATCGCCCCGATCTACGAGGGCACCAACGGGATCCAGGCAGCGGACCTCGTCACCCGCAAGCTCGGACTGGAAGATGGCGCGTCGCTCGACGCGTTGCTGGGCGACATCAGCCGCGACGCGGGCGAGGAAACGGGGCTGGTCCGGCTGGCAGAGGAATGCCGTTCGATCGCGGATTGGATGCGCGGTGAAGCGACCCTTGACGATCGGCTGGCAGGAAGCGTCCCGTTTACAACCATGTGCGCCGTAGCAGTCGCGGGGTGGCAGCTTCTCCGTCAACGCAGAGCGATCGAGCAAGGCACTTCGCCATCCCTCGCCGCGTCCAAACAGGTGAGCGTCCGATATTTCCTCGATCACATCGTGTCCGAGACCATGGGGCTGGCCGCGGGTGCGCGCGGGGGATCGACGTTGCTCTATGAGCTCTCCAATGAGGCGCTCTGCGCATGAAAGATCCGCTCGAGCGGATTGCGGCCGCCCTTGAGCGGATCGCGCCCGCCGAGAACGATCCTGCAGACTGGAATTCCGCGCCAGCCTATGTTTGGGACGGGGCCCGGCCTCGGGCCATCGCGCGCATCGCCGCGCCGCCTTTTCAACTTCTGTTCGGGATCGACCGGCAAAAACACCTTGTGAGCGAGAACGTCGCTCGTCTCGCGCGCGGTGCGGCGGCACACGACATGCTCCTTTGGGGCGCACGCGGGATGGGAAAGAGCGCGCTGGTTCGTTCCGCAACTATCGCCGCGCAAGCCGATGCCTCGGGCGCATTGGCGTTGGTCCAGGTCGTCCCCGACGCGCTGACCATGCTGCCGGCATTATTTTCGCAGCTCGGCGCATGTGGGCGCAGCTTCCTCGTCTATCTCGACGACCTTGGCTTCGCTGAGGGGGACACGGTGGGTCCTCGGCATCTGCGCGGCTGGCTGGAAGGCGGCGTGGACGCACGGCCTGCCAACGTCCGTCTGGCGGTCACCAGCAACCGTCGGGCGATCGTCCCGCGCCACGGGTCGGAACAGGACGATCCGCTCAATCCGCGTGACGCGCTGGATGATCTTCAGGCACTGGCCGACAGGTTCGGCCTTTCGATCGGCTTTCACGCCGCCGGACAGGACGATTACCTCGCCATGGTACGCGGCTATGCTCAAAGCCTCGGGCTGGATTGGGACGAGGCCGAAGCGCTCGAATGGGCGAAGCGCCGCGGCGCGCGTTCCGGCCGGACGGCCTGGCAGTTCATTACCGAACTTGCCGGCCGGGCGGGATTACGTATCGAGGGTTACTCGTTCGTCTCGCGCACGTAATCCTCATCGAACGTCGCCTTCTGCCCGCGCAGCTCTCGCTGCGGCGGCATGCGATTGCCGCCGAGGCGCTGGATTGCAGGGGCTGGAGCCGCCCCGGGAGCAGTGACCCGCCAGATGATGCCTGACGTATCATCGCTTACCAGCAGGGCACCATCGCGGGCAAAGGCGACCCAGGTGGGGCGGCCGCGGGTGGTCTTGCCGTCCTTGGAAAGGAAGCCGGTCAGGATCGGGACCAGTTTCCCGGTCGGATTTCCACGCGCATCGAACGGAACGTAGACGACGTCGTAGCCGGACTTGGGAAAACGGTTCCAGGAGCCATGCCGAGCGATCACTGCCCCCGATGAGAATTGAGATCCAAGCGTGCTGCCGTTGCCGGCGAAGGCGAGGCCCAGAGCCGCAACGTGCGGCCCGAGCGCATATTCCGGCAGACGGATATAGCTCGGATTGAAGCCCGCGGGCTGGAACGCGTCGACCCGTTCGTCAAAGTTGTGGCGCCACCAAACCCAGGGCCAGCCGTAATCGGCACCGATCGGAACATTGGTGAGGTAATCGGGGACGAGGTCGGAACCCAGCATGTCCCGCTCGTTGACCGTTGTCCAAAGTTCGCCACTCCAGGGGCTGAACGCCAACCCGTTGGGGTTGCGCATTCCGCGCGCGAAAAGGCGCTGGCGTTTGGTATCGAGGTTATAGTTCCAGATCGCGGCACGGCCTTCTTCAGCTTCAATGCCGTTCTCGGCGATATTGGACGCCGACCCGACTGCGATGTAGAGGTCCCTCCCTTCGGGAGAAATCACCAGGTTGCGCATCCAGTGATTGCCGCCCGGCGGCAAGTCCATCAGCTTGACCGGCTTGCCACTGAGCTGCGTGGATCCGAGGGCGTAGGGAAACGCCAAGACTGCGTCATGGTTGGCGACGTAAAGCGTGCCATCTGCCCAGGCCATTCCCGACGGGGAGGCCAGTGCCGGGTTTGCCAGGAGCGCCACCTGCTCGGCCCTGCCATCGCCATCCACGTCGCGGAGCAGCGCGATCTTGTTGGCTGACGGTCCGCCCGCGCCGGCTTTGCGGAAAAGAAACTTCTCGACCAAACCGGTGATACCACCCGATACTTTTGCAGGCGGCCGGTTGGTCAGCGCGACCAGCACGTCTCCGTTCGGAAGGACCGCCATCGTCCGCGGATGATCGAGCCCATCGGCAAAACGCGTGACGGCCAGGCCTTTCGCCGCGATGGGCGCTTCGCCCGCTTTCCAGCCCACCGGCTCGGCAATCCCGACTGTCGGAAAGCTTTCCGCTCTCGGATCGGTCAGCCGCGGATCGGTTCCGGTCACAGCGCCGATCGGCACTTGCGCCTTATCCGGGGTGGCGAGGTAGGCGACGACGCCGATGATCACGAGAACAACGACGAGGACGACTGCGAGGGTTTTGCGGCCAGTGCTCATGGCGAGTTGTTAAGGCGCTGTGCGGCTTGCGGCAACGCAAGGCTGCGCTACAGGCGGTTACGATGTACGATTTTCGCGCCGATCCAGCCTCATCCAAACCGGAAATCTACCGGCAGCTCTGCGATGCAGCACTCGCCCTTACCGAGGGAGAACGCGATGGTATCGCCAACATGGCGAATGTAGCCGCACTCCTTTGGGAATATTTGCCCGATCTGAACTGGGCGGGATTCTACCGGGCAATGGGCGATGAGCTTGTCCTGGGTCCCTTCGCCGGCCGCCCGGCCTGCATTCGCATTCCGTTCGGTCAAGGCGTGTGTGGTGCAGCGGCGGCAAGTGGACAGACCCAGTTGGTCGCCGATGTGAACGCCTTTCCCGGTCACATCGCGTGCGATGCCGCTAGCCGATCGGAGCTCGTCGTACCGGTAATGAAGAATGGCGAAGTGCTCGCCGTGATCGACCTCGATAGCCCCACGCCCGCCCGCTTCGATGCCGAAGACGCGGCGGGGATCGAGCGGTTGGCCGGCGCGCTGGCGTCCCGGCTGTAACCGACCCGTTTCGGGACGCGTCCCGCCAGCCCGCTTTGGCCTATGCACAGGACGATGCTAAATTTTTCGTTAACGCGCGGGGAGTCGCGCACATAACGGGGAATGTCATGCGCGTGTCAGCCTGCGATCTGTCTTTTTCTTGCTGCGCCGCTGCAGTCGCCCTCGCATCCGCCACTCCGGTTTTCGCGCAGGACTACGAATACGCGCAGCCTCTTCCGGAAGCTGACATTACATTCCGCAGCGACCCCGTGGTCCAGGCATTGCCGGGTACTCCGGCACCGTCCAGCGATTATTATGTCGAGGAGCCGGCCGCGACAGCGTTGCCGTCCCTGCCCCCGCCAATGACGAGGCGGCCGGATATTCATCCGGTGGCCTATCCGCCTGTCCATCCCGGAGCTTACGCGCCGCGAGTGGATTACCAACCGTACCCGCATCCGGACCAGGGATATCGAGGACCTGCGTTTTTCGACCGGGATGCCTGGATCGGCGATTGCCATGACCGGATTCGCGGCGTTCCTCGCCGGGAACGGGCGGGCGTGATCGGCGCGCTGCTTGGGGCGGTCTTCGGCGGAGTGATCGGCAATCGGGCCTGGGATTCGGAACGACTCGGCGGAACTCTGCTGGGGGCCGGTGTGGGCGGGGTCGCCGGCGCCGCTATCGGCAGCGCAGTGGAAGCTGCGGGCGATCGGCGCCGCGAAGACGAATGCGCCATGTATCTGGATCGTTACATGTCGGGTGCATACTCGACCGCTGGATATCCGCCGTATTACGGGTACGGCTATCCCGGCCATGCTTATGGCTACGGCGGAGGCTACGCATTGGTGCCTGTTCTGGTTGCCATTCCCCAGCGACAGGTCGTCCGAGAAACGGTGACAGAGGAATGGGTCAAAGAGCCGGTCCGAACCCGCACTATCCACCGTTCTCGCTCCGTCCCATCGCCGCGTCCGGACAAGCGGATAAAGATGATCAAGGGGCGCTGACCGCCAGCGTGGCGCGCTGGCGACGATCCCGCGATTTCTTAGTGCTCAGCTCCGGCCCGTCCTCGATCTGCTGGGCGACAGTCATCGGTTCGCAGCGAAGTGGTGGCTGGCCTTCCTGGTCAAGAGAAGCGCTGCCGAGCGAAACGAGGCAGGCCTGTCCAGGGTGACCGACCATCAGGCGACTATCCTGGGAACCCGCGTTGATTTCGGCGAACCCGTCAAAGCCTACGATCGTAGTTTCTCCTGACGGCAAGGAGCGGACCGGCAGCCCCGCCGGTAGGGGCCGCCCCGCCAAGTCCACGAGCTGGCGAAGCACGGGACGAAAGCGCAGGGTGTCGATCTCCACCAGCGCGACCGCGCGGCGAGGAACGCGAATAAAGTGGGTCGTTTCACGGACGAGTGCGTCGGCGGGCAGCTTGTCAGCCTTTACGTCGATCTTGATCGTCGCCTGCGCCGGGATGTTCTGCACCAGCAACAGGCCCTTGTCGTCGGTGACCCCAACTTCCTGATTTTCCCGGGTGATCGGGATTCCGCCCACGCGACCCGTGCGAACGAGTGCGTAACTCCCACCGCTCTGGTTGCGCGCGAAGACAGATCCGCCGGCGATAAGCAGCGTTCCACGAGCGTTGCCGCGCGCTGCGAACACGCCATTGACCTCTTCGAGCTGTCCGTCGAGCAGGATACGCCGCTCGCGCCAGGTCAGACCACCGCTCAGCCGCTGGTTACCACCGGATGCGGTGGCGGAAGCGCGGTAGCCGATATCCCCGTCTTGCTGCGCATCATGGGCATAAGTTGCAGAGCCGGAGAGACGCCCATCGTCGTAACTCGCGTAGGCTCCAGCGTTGGTTCTCCCACCCAGACTGATGGAGAGCCCCAAGGCGCCCGACACGGCAGAACCACTCGCGCCACGGCGAACACCCGCCCCGGCGAAGAAAGTCGCGCGAGACGACAATCGAGCGCGGAGGTTGGCGTTGAGCACCTCGCTGGATCGGTCGGCCAAGGCTGTAGGCCTGATGCCGCGATATTCGTGGCGCGCGTAGGATAGCTGGAAATTGGTGTCGCCGCTGAAACGATAGAAGAATTGCCCTGCGAACTCGCGCGGAGGTGCTTCGTCTCCCAACCGGGTGGCGACGTCGCGGTAACTCACACTGGGCAACGTCGCGCGGATGCTGCCGCCCAGCCTGCTGCCGTACGATTCCAGTCCGAGATGCAGCAGTGTGCCACTACCCGCTGCCGAATCGCTGCTCACGCGCGCCTCGACCGTTGCCAGCGCAGCCTCCGCAATCACGAAGTCGCCACGTGCACCGGCATTGGCCGTACCGCGTGTCCACTCTGCGCTGCCCTCGACGGTCAAACGCGGCGAAAGCCCCCGCCTGACATAGGCGGTGGCCGCAAGCTGGCCGTAATCGTTGTTCTCATAGCCATATCGTCGTCGGACGAATCCCGCATTGACCGCATAACCGGTAGTGCGTGGAGCAAGCAGCCGGTCCGACACGTAGAACCGGGCGGTCTGAACAACCTCACGGCCGAGCGCGTCGCGCAAAATAACCGACGCCTCGCCGCGACCAGGCTGGGTCGGCACGTTGCGCACCGAGAAGTCGCCTGGCGCGACTTCTCCCAGCGAGTAGCGCTGATCGCCGGTGAGCACGTCGACCGTCGTGGGTACGGCCACGCTGCCCGAGAATCCAGGAAGCGGCACGGTCACCAGGTCGGGACGCAGATCGAAGTCCGAGGCGATCTGGATTCCCCCCATGCGAACCGCGCGCTGGCTTTGGCTGCCGGCACTGACGAAATCTCCGATGGAAGCCGCCATCCCACGATCGGGCATCGCGAACCTGGCCACCGTATCGAGGCGAAGCAGTCCCGGTGAGCCAACTTCCGGATCGGTGGTAGCGCGCGCAGTGCTGTCGAGCGCGAAGTTGCCATAGACGATGGTAGCGGAGACAAGCCCCCCTACGCTCGAGTTCCGTCGCGATACGGTTGCGGTCAGGTCGTAGTCGACGCGCAGAGCAAGCAGCGGGCGGCTCTCGCTCATAGTCTCGGCACGGCGGGCGAAGTCTTTCAGGTTTTCGCCGTCGTTGTTGCGGAAGAGCTCTACCTCGAGGCGCTGGCGCAACCCATCATAGTTCCACTTGTAGATTTTCAGCGCATCGAGCCGCACCTGCCCGCTCGCGCCTTCGGGCACCGGCAGGCCCGCGGCGCGTGCATCGTCGGCCTCGACGGTCATGTCGCTACCGCTGCCGGCCACTGTGATCATCCGCGGGTACGCCTGGCCATCTACTGTAATTTCGGACAGCCGTGGTCCGTCGTCCGGACGGACGCTCTGAGCCGTCAGACCCTTGGGTAGTTCGAACGGATCGCTCTGCGCCGCCAGCGGCGTGCCGGCTACCGCAGCAGCAGCTGCGAGAAACGCAAAAGAAGGCCTAGCTGCAAGTCGAGCGAGGCTGGGCATCGACCGTCCGGCCGTCGACCGAGGCGGTGACGGTCACCGGCCCCAGCGAACAGGCATTCTCCACTGGCCAGGCGATGGTCGAGTTTCCGAGGACATAGCGCAGCGAATTGCGCTCGATCGGCACCGCGGTGCCGCTCGCTGTCTTCACTTCAAGCTGCATGATCCGCGCTGTCGCGCCACCGGTGTTCGTAAGCTCGATGCCGTCACCGCCGATTCGCCACTCGAACTGGGCGGGAACGGCTTTGGAGCGATCGAGGAACATCGGTACGGTAAAGCGAATGCGCGCTTCGGCGGCACCCGAACGGGCAGCCGCTGGATCGGGCAACTGATCGACGATCAGCCGGTATCGTTTCTCCCCTGGCGAGGCAGCACCGTTGCGCAACACGCGCACGATCTGGGTCTCTCCAGGAGGAATGGAGGCAATGGACGGAGAAATGGTCAGGTCCGAACTCGGTACGTAAACGTCTTCTCCGGACGCCTGGGACCAGGCGAAGAGACGTGACTGAACAGGCAGCGGACGAGACGAAGTATTCGTAAGCATGACAGTCGCGCCGCGCGCGGCATCGTCGATTTCGATGCGTAGCGGGCTGATGGCGAGACCCGCGCCGAACTCCGATGGAGTGGCCGGCGCGGGGCTCGTCGCGACGATCCCGAAGAGCAACGATCCGCCCACCGCCAGTGCGGCCTTGGCGCGCATCGATTTGGTGAAGCGGATCATGGATTTACCTCTTGCGGGAACCGTGGATCAGTAAGAAACCGTGACGGTAACGGTGTCCTTGTAGTCACCTGCGGCGACCGCGGTCTGGACAGGAATGCGCCCGTAAAGCGTTGCGGCCTTTTCAGTGCCATCGCCCACGCCGGTGGTGCCCACGGTCGGGGTCCAGGCGGTCGTACGGCTGGCGTCCGAATAGACGTCGTACTTGACGAGGGCCGTAGACGTCGCCGACGCCAGCTGGCGCTGGGTTCCCGACGCATTCGCGCCGTAGCTCACAAACACCGAGTAGGGTGCCAGCGGCGTGCACTTCACGGTGGTGGCCGAGCTCGTCTCGATCGCTACGGCGAACGAATTGGTCGTGCCGAAATCAAGCGGCTGCGCGGTCACGCTGCACGAAGAGCTGACGTTGAGCGAAACCTGGACAGTGCCAGTAGCGGTACCCGCAAGCGCAGGCGTGGAGGCGAAAGCAGCGACAGCCACGATGCCCAGAGCAATCTTACGCATTATATATTCCCCTAACAGTCCGGCTAATGAGCCGAAGCGCCGTATAGGTAGAACTGCTTGCCAATTCGCTAATCCTCACCGCGAGGTTCATCTCGTTATCCGGTAAAATACCTAGGCTTTCGTAGTTAAGGTCGAGTAAACGCTGCGGCTTACTCCGCTGAGCATTGCAGCATCAACCGAATCAGAAATTGAGGGTGACGAGCAGCGTGTCGGAATAGTCGCCGGCAACGATCTTTCCGGTGTTCTGGACTCGGCCATAAAGGACGAATTCTACTGGCGCCCCGGTGCCCGAATTGCCGGCCACGTTCCGCGTCTTCCCCCGGCCCCATACATTGTTTCGCGGGCTGTCCCGGTAAACATCATATGAAACGTAGCTGCTGGTCAACGCACTGAACATGCGACGGTTAGCGCTGGCGCCATTCGCGTACAGGCCGGTATCGATATCAATGTCGAAATCGGTATTGGGTGTGCACTTGACGGTTATCGTCGTGGTGGCGTCGATCGGATTCGTACCGGTAATGCCGGTCGCATCAAAGGTGAGCGGACGGGTTTGAAGCGAACACCCAGTGGTTACCCGCACGCGGACGGGCAGGGTATTGGTCACTTGACCGGCCAGCGCTGCAGTCCCGGACACGCCAAGCGCGCCGGCTACAGCTATGCTGGTGATGTGGCGCAATGACCTCGTCACACACTCCCCCCGACGATCCAGGAGCGGTGATTAGCGGTTTTCCATTAGGGCAAGGTAAACGTGCGGGAAACAATGTCGCAGTGCTGATGCACTGTTACGCCTAGATGTCTCCGCCGGTAAGTCTTTGGCAAATAAGATCAAGTTGATCCAAAGTGCGATACTTGATCGTTACCGCGCCCGATCGCGGATCGGTGTCCGTCTTGATCTGGACGTTAAGGCCAAGGAACTCCTCAAGATGTCGCTGGACCGCGGCGATGTCGGCATCCTTTGCCGGATCGCGCGCGACCCGGGCGGGCCTGCGTACTGATTCGCCCTCACCACCCCGGCGTACGATCCTCTCGACGTCGCGAACCGAGAGGCCATCGCTCACGGCACGACGGGCGATCTCTTGAGCGGCCTCGTGGCCAATCAAAGCACGGGCGTGCCCCATCGAAAGCGCCCCGTTTTGCACCAGATCGAGCACTGCATCGGGTAATTGCAGCAAGCGCTGGATATTCGCCACGTGGCTCCGTGATTTGTCGACCAGGCGGGCGATTTCGCCTTGGGTCATCCCTTCATCTTCGGACAGGCGCTGGTAGGCTCGCGCTTCTTCGACCGGATTGAGGTCCTCGCGCTGGAGGTTTTCGATCAGCGCAAGTGCCATAACCTCCCGCTCGCCGAGTTGACGGACTAGCGCCGGAATTTCGTGGAGCTGCGCGCGCTGGGCTGCTCGCCAGCGCCGCTCGCCAGCCACGAGGCGGTAGCCTCCCCCGTCTGTTGGGGTAACAATGATCGGCTGGATAACACCGCGCTGGGCGATGGACTGAGCCAATTCCTCGAGAGCGGCGTCGTCGAATCGTTTTCGGGGTTGCCCTGGAAGGGGCTCGATCGCCGAAATCGGCAGCATCATAAGCCCCTCGCGCCTCACCTGCGCCGAATCGGTGCCGGAGGCGGCTTCTTCCACGACAAGCGGCTCTTCGCGTCGCGTCTCGCCCATCAAAGCACCCAGGCCGCGGCCAAGTTTCTTGCGGGTGTCGTTCTTCGGACGCTCCGGAAGCGAAAAGCGAATCGGGTCGGCCTGTTCGCTCATGCGGCTTTCCTCTGCTCGGGAAGGCGGCCGATCAATTCTCGGGCCAGTGCAATATAGGCGCGGCTTCCAGGGCAATTGTGATCATAAACAAGAGCCGGCAGGCCATGACTGGGGGCCTCCGAAAGCCGGACATTGCGGGGAATGACCGATTCGAACACGAGTGGGCCGAGGCAGGACCTCACGTCTTCGGCCACTTGATCGGTCAGGCGGTTCCTCCGATCGAACATCGTGAGCACAACCCCGATGATGCCCAGATCAGGGTTGAACCTCTGCTGCACCCTCTCCACCGTCTGAAGAAGCTGCGACAAGCCTTCCAGGGCAAAGAATTCACATTGGAGTGGCACGAGCAGTGTATCGGCCGCTCCCAGCGCATTGAGGGTCAACAGGCCGAGTGACGGAGGGCAGTCAATAAAGGCAATATCGTGACCCTTGTGGCCCCCTAGAACCTTGTTCAGCCGACCGGTCCGGTCCTCCACCGACACCAGCTCGATCTCGGCACCCGACAAGTCGACCGTCGCGGGTACGATATCGAGACCCGGAATGCCCGTCGGTTGAACGCATTCGGCAAGTGTGATGTCCTCTACGAGCAGATCATAACTCGAGCTACCGCGGTCTTCGCTCCCAACTCCCATCCCCGTAGACGCATTTCCTTGGGGGTCGAGGTCAATAAGCAAGGTTTTCCAACCAGTTGCAGCCATCGCGGTGGCGATGTTTATGGCGGTGGTCGTCTTGCCGACCCCTCCCTTCTGGTTAGCGATGGCAATAGTGATCATCCGCTGCTGTCTCCGGCGAACCTACCGACAATAATCCCCGATTCGGGGTCGGTCTGCGATTGTTCCACGTGGAACATATGTCGCTCTCTTTCTGAGAAGTCGGATAACTCTTGCTCCGCAGAACGTCCCTTCGGCAACAACCAAACGGTGTCGTTTGTGGAAAAGCGTCGGGCCAGCTTCAGCAGCTTCTCAAGCGGCGCAAACGCTCGAGCGGAAATAACATCGGCCGAGAAAGCCTCAACGTCTTCGACCCGCCTTCCCTCGACGCGACAATGTTTGAGCTCCAGCTCTGAAACTACGCACTCAAGCCATTCTACCCGCTTCCTTCGTGATTCAACGATTATAAGGTCTTGGCTTTCGCGTACCAATCCCACGACCACGCCAGGGAAACCCGCTCCGGTTCCGAGATCCAACCAAATGCCTGTTTCACGTGGAACGTGATCAAGGAGTTGCACGCTATCGGCGATGTGGCGCTGCCAAATCTGGTCGAGCGTAGCGCGAGCTACGAGATTTTGCCTCGAATTCTCGGCAATTAGCATTTCGACGAATCGCTCAAGACGTGTCAACGCTGCGCGACTACACCGCGCCGACACGAAATCGCGTGCTTCTTCCTCAGTGGTAATCACGTGAGAGCTTGCGCCCGGCGGACGTGGACCAGCAACGCAGCAATCGCCGCGGGTGTAATCCCGGGTACGCGTGCTGCGGCACCCAGGGTCTCTGGACGAGCGGCCGAAAGTCGACCGAGCATTTCATTCGAGAGGCCTGGGACGCTCGAAAAGGAGAAATCCGACGGAATGGCTACCGCACCGCTAGTGCGCAGATCGCGAAGCTCTGCCTCTTGTCGTGCGATATAGGGCGCATACCGCGCATCTTCCGCAAGTTCATGGCCCACTTCGTCTGCGAGAAAACCCCCGGGGAGGAGGCGTGCCAGCGCATCCGGAGACAAGCTATCGTGGGCCAGCCACTCTCGCAGCGGACGTGTTGCGCCCAGTTGCTTCCCGCTTCCTATATCGGCTCCCTTAACCGGCGAGTCCAATTTTGTGTCCCATTCGCTTCGTTTGTGCTCTCGCTCTTTAAACCACGCGAGCCTGGCTTCCGACACGCATCCCACCGAAATAGCCATCGGCGTGATGCGCGACGTTGCGTTGTTCGCTCGCAGACGGAGACGATATTCGGCGCGTGCCGTAAGCATGCGGTATGGCTCCGTCACGCCGTGGAGCGTCAGGTCGTCGATCATCACAGCTATGTAGGAATTGCCCCTATCAAGCCCAGGCGTGTCTCGTTCGAGCACCTTGCAAGCCGCACTCAATCCAGCCACGATTCCCTGAGCTGCAGCCTCCTCATACCCGGTCGTGCCATTGATCTGGCCAGCACAATATAGTCCCGGCATGGTTTTGACCTGCAAACCGCTGTCGAGCGCTCGAGGGTCGATATGATCGTATTCGACGGCGTAGCCAGGCACCGTGATCTCGGCCTGTTCTAGCCCCTCCATCGAGCGGACGAAGTCCAGCTGAACATCGGTCGGTAGCGAGGTACTGATGCCGTTCGGGTAAACGGCGCTGGTATCAAGGCCCTCGGGCTCGAGGAAAACCTGGTGGCCATCGCGATCGCCAAAGCGTTGGACCTTGTCCTCTATGGAGGGACAGTATCGCGGGCCTTGCCCCTCAATCGCCCCGCTGAACAACGGCGAGCGGCCAAGATTATTCCTTATGATATCGTGGGTGCGCCAGTTGGTGCGGGTGATCGCGCATCGAAGCTGGGGGTTCTTTCGGCGCTTTGTGAGCGGCGACATCGTCCAGCGTTCCTCGTCGGATGGCTGCTCGGCAAGCCGCGACCAGTCGATCGTTCGCCCGTCGATCCGAGGCGGTGTGCCAGTTTTGAGGCGTGCAATGGGAAGTCCTGCATCGCGCAACTGGCGGGCAAGGCGAACTGCGCCTTTCTCTCCTATCCTGCCCCCTACGAACGCTTCCTCTCCCCGAAAGAGTTTCCCGCCCAGAAATGTACCGGTGCACAAGATAACCGCGTGGCAGGAGATACCTTCACCATCCGCCAGCACCACACCGCTCACGCGGTTTTGATCGAACGTGAGTTCTGAGACTTCTCCCGCCAACACCGACAAGTCCCCTTGGCAACGCAGGGCAGCCTGCACCGCGGACTTGAATAGCGTTCGATCCGCCTGAACCCGCGGGCCCCACACCGCGCTCCCTTTCGATCGGTTGAGCATGCGATAATGTACGGCTGCAGCATCGGCCGCCTGGGCAATTATCCCATCAAAAGCGTCCACCTCGCGTACAAGGTGGCCCTTTCCAAGCCCGCCAATGGCCGGATTGCAGCTCATAGCTCCCACGGTGGCGGGGTCCAAGGTGACTAGGGCGACCTTGAGCCCCATTCGTGCCGCTATGGCAGCCGCTTCGACTCCGGCATGCCCTCCGCCCACCGCAATGATGTCGTAATGGTCCATTGGTTGGAAATAGTTCGGGAGTCCGGCCCGGTCAAAGTGTGTTCCACGTGGAACATCACTTCCCTATACAAAACCGGGCAAACAGCGCATCGAGCATGTCCTCGGGGGAAGCTCTCCCCGTCAATCGGTCGAATGACGTGCGTACCACCCGCAGATATTCCGCAAGAATGAGCGGGTCGTTGTGATGTTCGGCGAGCGCCCGGTGAGCTTCTGAAAGGATAGCGTGTTGGCGCCCATTGAGAGCGACCTGCCCGGGGACGGGAAGGGTCTCCCGCGCTCGATCGATCAGCTTCGTGCTCAATTCGTCCACGCCCACACCCGTCACCGCGGAAACGCGGGATACCGCCGCGCACTTGTGATTGCCGAGATCGATCTTGGCATCGATTTCCCAAGAGCCGTCGGGACCTCGACCCTCCTCGCCGAGCCAGAGCACGAGATCTGCGGTATCGAACGCGGCTTTGGCGCGCGCTATGCCTTCGCTCTCTATCTCGTTGTCGGCATCGTCGCGCAGGCCGGCGGTATCCAGGAAGACGAACGGAACCCCGTCAATTGCTACAGGCCTTTCCAAGATATCCCGGGTCGTCCCGGGAGAGGGTGCTGTGATAGCAGCCGATTGTCCTACCAAAGCATTGAAAAGGGTAGATTTTCCGGCGTTAGGGGGGCCAGCCAGGACAACCCTGAATCCTTCGCGAAGAGGCTCCGCTCGCGGCCTCGCAAGCCACGTGGCAATTTCTTCCGCCAATAGAACCGTCCGCGCCGAAAAATCTTCGGGCAAGATGGAGACGTCATCTTCGTCCCCGAAGTCGAGCACGGCTTCCACTTCTGCAGCGAGTTCCAAGACGCGAGCACGCCATTCGTCCACCTGACGAGACAAAGCCCCTCCTGCCATTGCCATGGCGGTGCGCCGTTGAAGCTCTGTCTCCGCGGACAGGAGATCCGCCAGACCCTCCGCTTCGGAAAGGTCGATCCTGCCATTTGCAAAAGCGCGCCGCGTAAACTCGCCGGCCTTGGCCTGGCGCAGTCCTTCGACTTCTCCAAGCGCGCGCACGACAGCAGCAACTACCGCGCGGCCGCCGTGCAGATGCAATTCGGCGACATCCTCCCCGGTTGCGGTGTTTGGGCCAGGCAGCCAGAGTACCAGAGCCCTGTCGAGCTTTTCTCCCGCTGCGTCGTATAGCGTCCGGGTTTGCGCGCAACGGGCCGCAGGAAGTCTTCCGCCCAAGGCTGTCAGCGCATTCGCGGCGGCGGGGCCGCTGATGCGGATCACAGCGATCGCAGCGGGAGGCGCTCCGCTCGAGAGGGCGAAAATCGTGTCCATCAATTGCCGAGGTGGACGCCGAACGGCGTCAGGAATCTTTGGGATCCTCGCTTCCGCGGGCGCCCTTCCCCGCGTTCTCCATGAAATTCTGGAAGAACTTTAGTCCAACCTGGCCCATTGGCGCCACCTGGTTCGCGTATTCCTGGAGCTTGTCGATGCTGCCCACGCCCTTCATCGCCTTGGCCATGAGATCGACGTAGACCTCATTGGCCTTGCCCACGTCAGGCAAGCCCATGAAAGTACGCGCCTCTTCTGGAGTGCAATCGATCTCGATATGGACCTTCATGGCCGGCTCCTGCGTTGTGGCGGCGATACCTGTCACAGGGATTTGGCAAAGTCTATCGACGGGGTTTAGGCAGAGCCAGTCAAAGGGAGACGATCATGGGCGAAACGGTGCAAATTCCCACATTCGAGGGTGCAGAGAGTTTTCCGGTCTATCACGCAATTCCCGCCGGGGAGGCCAAAGCGGCCATCATCGTCATTCCGGAGATCTTCGGCGTGAACGCGGGTATCCGCGAAAAGTGCGATACATGGGCAGCTGCGGGTTATCTGGCGGTCGCCCCCGACATCTTCTGGCGCTTTGCCCCGGGGGAGGAACTCGATCCCGACGTTCCCGAGCAATTCCAGCGTGCGCTGGAAAACATGGGGAGGTTCAAGGGCGACGACTGCATTAGGGACATCGAGGCTCTCATCCACCATCTCAAGCGGGAAGCGGGCTGCGCAAAGGTCGGCCTGGTCGGATTCTGCCTGGGCGGTTTTATTGCCTACACCGCCGCGGCACGGACGGACCTCGACGCTTCGGTCGGATACTACGGAGTTTCGATCGACCAGCATCTCGACGAAGCGCATGCAATCGCAAAGCCGCTAATGCTGCACATCGCCGGCGCCGACCATTTCGTGACCCCGGAGGCGCAGGCAGCCATCCACAAGGCGTTTGACGGTCATCCGCGGGTCACGCTCTACGATTATCCCGGACTGGATCACGGTTTCGCGGCGCAGACCGGCAATCGCCGTGACGAGGAGGGAGCGCGGCTTGCCGACTCTCGTACCGAGGCGTTTTTCGCGGAGCACCTCGCTGCATGATCAACCGAGCCCGCTGGCGCTGGTCGGCCAACGTCGCCACGCGCTTCGCGGTGCCCGGCCTGCTGCTCGCCCTGAGCCTGGTATTCGGACTGTGGTGGCGCTGGGGACTGATCGCCACGCTGCCGCTGCTGGCGGTCGCATTGTGGGACTTCGTGCAACCGGAACACACTTTGCGCCGAAACTACCCTCTGCTCGCCCGGGTGCGCTGGATGATGGAGGACTTGCGCCCCTACGCGCGAGCGTACGTTGTGGAAGGAGATCTGGAGGGCCGTCCGTTCAACCACGACGAACGCGCGCTGGTCTATGCCCGAGCCAAGGGCGAACTTGATTCCCACCCTTTCGGCACCGAGCTGGACGTTTATTCCGACGAATATGAATGGCTCTCCCATTCGATCGTGCCGAACGAGAGCGCCCCGCTGGAATGGCGGGTGTCCGTAGGCGGTCCCCAGTGCGCGAAGCCGTATTCGGCAGCCCTGCTCAACATCTCCGCAATGAGCTTCGGATCCCTTTCCGCAAATGCGATCATGGCGCTCAACAAAGGCGCCGCGGCGGGCGGGTTCTACCACGACACCGGCGAAGGCGGCCTGTCGAGGTATCACCGCGAATACGGCGGAGACCTCGTATGGGAGATCGGCAGCGGATATTTCGGGTGCCGTGATGACGAGGGCCGGTTCGATCCGGCACGCTTTGCCGACACCGCCCAGCTTGAACAGGTCAGGATGGTCGAGATCAAGCTCAGCCAAGGGGCGAAGCCGGGGCACGGTGGCGTGCTTCCGGGGTCCAAGGTCAGCGCCGAGATCGCCGCCGCGCGCGGAGTTCTCCAGGGCAAGGATTGCATCTCTCCGGCGGCTCATGCGACTTTCTCGACCCCCATCGGGCTGCTCGAATGGGCCGCCCGATTGCGCGTCCTGTCCGGCGGAAAGCCGGTCGGCATCAAGTTGTGCGTGGGCCAGCCGCATGAAATCTTCGCCATTATGAAGGCCATGCGCGAGACCGGTATCCGGCTTGACTACATCGTTGTCGATGGAGCTGAGGGCGGCACGGGAGCGGCGCCCGTGGAACTGTCCAACCGCGTCGGCACGCCGCTGCGCGAGGGGCTGATGCTTATGCGCGATGCACTGGTAGGCTGCAGCCTCAAAGGCGATGTCAGGCTGGCAGCGGCCGGCAAGGTTCATTCGGGAGCCGGCATGGCGATGAACTTCGGACTGGGCGCTGACTGGTGCAATGCCGCCCGCGCCTTCATGTTCTCGCTCGGCTGTATCCAGTCCATGCGGTGCCACGACGATACCTGCCCCACGGGAATCGCGACTCAGGACCTGACCCGCCAGCGTGGCCTGGTGGTCAGCGACAAGGCCGAGCGGGTCGCCCGCTTCCAGCGCCAGACGCTCCACGGCCTGCGAGAGATGGTGGTCGCGATGGGACTGGAAAACCCGTGGCAGATCACTCCGCCGCACATTCATGAGCGGCTCGACAGCGCCCGAGCAACATCGATCGACCAGATCCACCGCTTCCTCGCAGACGGCGCCTTGCTAAACGATCCGGACGCAACGCAGTATGCCCATCATTGGCGAGCCGCCCGCGCGGACAGCTTCGCCAAGGTTGGTTAGGAGGAAACGATGAGCGCGGAAAACGGGCTGAAGAACTGGCACCGGGTGCTCGAAGGCGGCAACCAGCCGGACGCGCTGGCGGAGATCATCCGCGAAGACGCGGTGTTCCATTCCCCCGTCGTGCACACGCCGCAGGAAGGTCGCGCGAAGGTCGTCAGCTATCTCGCCGCCGCCGGTGTCGTCCTGAATACCGACAAGTTCCGCTACGTCCGGGAATTCAGCGCGGGGGACCACGCCCTGCTCGAGTTCGTCACCGAGCTCGATGGTATCCACATCAACGGCGTCGACATCATCACCTTCGACGATGAAGGCCTCATCAAGGACTTCAAGGTCATGGTCCGTCCGCTGAAGGCGATCAACAAGGTCTGGGAATTGATGGGCGCGCAGCTCGCCCGCGCTGCTCAATAAGTTCTGGCGGCTCGATCGCTCGAGCCGCCAGCCTCACACCTACTGGTTCATGGTCGCGAAGAAGTCCTCGTTGGTCTTGGAATCCTTCATCTTGTCGAGAAGGAATTCCATCGCATCGACGGTGCCCATCTGCATCAGGATGCGGCGCAGGACCCACATCTTCGACAGCTTGTCCTTGTCGACCAGCAGCTCTTCCTTGCGAGTGCCGGACTTGCCGACGTCGAGCGCCGGGAAGATGCGCTTGTCCGCAACCTTGCGGTCGAGGACGATTTCCGAGTTACCGGTGCCCTTGAATTCTTCGAAGATGACTTCGTCCATGCGGCTGCCGGTATCGATCAGCGCGGTGGCGATAATGGACAGCGAGCCGCCTTCCTCGATGTTGCGCGCGGCGCCGAAGAAGCGCTTGGGCCGCTGCAATGCATTGGCGTCGACGCCGCCGGTGAGCACCTTGCCGGAGCTTGGCACCACGGTGTTGTAGGCGCGACCGAGGCGCGTGATCGAATCGAGCAGGATGACGACGTCCTTCTTGTGCTCGACGAGGCGCTTGGCCTTCTCGATCACCATCTCGGCAACCTGGACGTGGCGCGTGGCGGGCTCGTCGAAGGTCGAGGAGATCACCTCACCCTTCACCGAACGCTGCATGTCGGTTACTTCCTCCGGCCGTTCGTCGACCAGCAGGACGATCAGGAATACTTCGGGGTGGTTGTCGGTGATTGCCTTGGCGATGTTCTGCAGCAGCACCGTCTTGCCGGTGCGCGGCGGGGCGACGATCAGCGCGCGCTGGCCCTTGCCCTGCGGCGAGATGATGTCGATGACCCGCGCCGACTTGTCCTTGACGGTCGGATCGGACGTATCGAGCGAAAGCTTCGATTCCGGGTAGAGCGGGGTCAGGTTGTCGAAATTGGTCCGGTGGCGGACCGCATCGGGGCTGTCGAAATTGACGCTCTTGAGGCTGGTCAGGGCGAAATAGCGCTCACCATCCTTCGGCGCGCGGATCTCGCCCTCGACCGTGTCGCCGGTGCGCAGACCCCATTTGCGGACCTGGTTGGGCGAGACGTAGATGTCGTCCGGGCCGGCCAGATAGTTCGCCTCGGGGCTGCGCAGGAAGCCGAAGCCGTCCTGCAGCACCTCAATCGTGCCGACGCCCATGATCGGCTCTTCGTATTCCTCGTCCTCGGCCAGTTCGCGCAGGATGCAGAACATGAGGTCCTGCCGGCGCATCGTGCTGGCGCCTTCGACGCCGAGGTCTTCGGCCATCTCGACGAGTTCGGCCGGGGCTTTCTTCTTGAGGTCTTTCAAATGCATTGTCGTGTTCCGGTATCTGGAAAGTGCGGCCGGCCGGTCGATGGGCTTGGGGAAAGCAGACCGTGCCCCGAATGCTTTGACGGGGCGGCAAAAGCCGGTTGATTGGCGGGAAATAAGCGTGCGCCGGCGCGCCGTCAATCGGCCCGGGGCTCGATTGGCCGCAAGCTCAGAATGGCCTGACGATCACCAGGATGACGATCACCGCGGCGACCACCCCGGGAACCTCGTTCAGCAGCCGCAATTGCTTGCCGGTCAGTTGCCGCTCACCTCGCGCAAGGTTCTTTGCATAGCTCGCCAGCCATCCGTGATAGCCTGAGAGGATGAGGACCAGCGCGATCTTGGCGTGCAGCCAAGCCTCGCCCCACAAGTGCTGCGTGGTCGCAAGCAGGATCCCGAGCACCCAGACGACGATGATCGAAGGCAGGAGGATAATCTTGAGCAGCTTGCGCTCGCGGCTTGCCCATTCCGCCTCCTCGGGCGACCCGGGCGCGGCTTCCTGGTGATAGACCAGGTAGCGCGGGAGCATGAACAGGCCCGCCATCCAGAAGATCACGAATATGACATGCCCGGCCTTGAGCCACAGGTAGGTCATCGCCAGCACGCTCTGCATTGTTGCCATCTAGGAAGTTCGGACGCCATCGTCACCCCCGCCATGCCCTGACCGTGCGTATGAGGTCTTCGACATGCGAGATCGGGGTGTGCTGGCCGATGCCGTGGCCAAGGTTGAACACGTGCGGCCGACCGGCGAACGCCTGGAGAATGGCCTGAGTGCGGTCCATAAGCGCTCGCCCTCCCGCCAAGAGCAGAAGCGGATCGAGGTTGCCCTGTACCGGCATACCCGCAGGCAATTCGCGCGCGGCCCACACGGGATCGATCGTCTCGTCCACGCCCACGGCATCGACCCCCGTTTCGCGTGCGTAGTCTGCAAGCTTCGCGCCCGCGCCCTTCGGAAATCCGATAACCGGCACGCCGGGGCAGTGCTGATGGATCGCGGCCGCAATCCGCGCATTCGGGCCGATGACCCAACGTTCAAGCTGGTCCGGGGCGAGACTTCCAGCCCAGGAATCGAACAACTGCACCGCCTCCGCGCCCGCGGCGATCTGGCCGACGAGATAGTCGACCGTGACGGCTTCGATCGCGCTAATGATCCGGGAAAAAGCGGCCGGATCGCGATAGGCAAGCAACCGGGCCTCGTGATGGTCCTTCGATCCTTCCCCAGCCACCATGTAGGTCGCCACGGTCCACGGGCTTCCCGCAAAGCCCAGCAAGGTCGTCTCAGGGCCGAGCGCGGCCTTGACCAGCCCCACCGTCCGATAGATCGGATCGAGGCGCTCAGGCACCGCCTGGAGAGCCTCCAGGGCGCTATCGACGAGCCGGGGGCGCAGCCGCGGTCCTTCGCCCGGCCCAAAGGTCAGATCCTGTCCCATTGCGTAAGGGACGATCAGGATGTCTGAGAACAGGATGACGCCGTCGAAACCGAAGCGGCGGATCGGCTGTAGCGTGACTTCCGCTGCCGCCTCGCTGTCATAGACCAGGGCCAGGAAGCCGCCTTTTTCCGCTCTCAGCGCGCGGTATTCGGGCAAGTAGCGGCCGGCCTGGCGCATCAGCCACATGGGGACCTGATCGCCCCGGCGACCGTTCAGAGTGTCGAGAAGCGCGCCGGGCATCGTTCCTTTATTCCAATACAAATAGATTCTTAGAAGAGATGAAGGAGTCTGTTGGCCCTGTGGAAACCGGGGATTGCGCCGCCCTGCCCGATTTCTCCCGGCCTGAACAGCTTCGGCGCATCGGCGAATCGCCGGACTCGCGCGTCAACCGAAGCTTCTCCCCGCTATCCCCAGCCTGTCGAGAACCTTGTCGCCATGTCCACAACCCGCCGGGCCGCAGGCTGGTAGCGGGCATGGAATCGCCCGCTTCGCTTGTCCCCAGTTTGCTCCCGTGGTTTATGCCGCACATTCTCCACAGGTCGGCGAGCAAGAGCTCCAATCACTCCCATGGCGCGCATTCACCTCCATCTGCTGTCGGATTCCACCGGCGAAACGCTGGAGATGATCGCCAAGGCCGCGCTCGCGCAGTTCGATGAAGCGGACGTCCAGCGGCACTTTTGGCCGATGGTGCGAAGCAAGCAGCATATCGACCGGATCGTGCCTGATATCGCCGGTTCTCCCGGCCTGGTGCTGTTTACCCTCGTCAATCCCGATACCCGCGCCAGGTTGGAGGAGCACTGCCTCACCCTCGGGCTGCCCGCGGTGCCCGTCCTCGACGCGGTGACCGAAGCGCTCGAAGCGCACCTCGGGCAGGAGGCCCACGGTCGTCCCGGAAGGCAGCACTCGATGGACGCTGCCTATTTCGCACGCGTCGAGGCCATCCAGTACACTATCGCCCATGACGACGGTATCGGTCACGAGGACTGGGAGGAGGCCGACATCCTGCTCGCAGGAGTGTCGCGCAGCTCGAAGACGCCGACCAGCATCTATCTCGCCAATCGCGGATACAAGGTGGCCAATATCCCTCTGGTGGTCGAGAGTCCGCCTCCGCGTGCCCTGTTTACCTTGCGTCGCCCGCTGGTCGTTGGGCTGACCACCGCCCCCGATCGATTGATCCAGATCCGCCGCAATCGGTTGCTGACGATAGCGGACGGGCAGGAAAGCGACTATGTCGACGCCGACCGCGTGGCTGCGGAGGTCAGGTTCGCCCGCCGACTGTTCGCCGACAACGACTGGCCCGTCATCGATGTCACCCGCCGTTCGATCGAGGAAACTGCTGCGGCGATCATTCGTCTGCTCGGGGAGCGCGATGCACGGGAAGCCCTGCCCGAGCGAATGGGGCCGGTATGACGAGTTCTGCGCCCCTGGTTCTCGCTTCGAAGAGCACCTCCCGTAGCGCCATGTTGAAGGGGGCGGGCGTTCCGTTCGAGACCGTCCCCGCTTCTGTCGACGAACGTGCCATCGAAGCTGAATTGGGCCAGGCCCCGCCCGGCGAGGTGGCGCTGGCTTTGGCAAAGGCCAAGGCGCTCGCGGGCGCACGCGCGCACCCGCAGCGGCTGGTGTTGGGCAGCGACTCGCTGGTTACCTGCGCCGGGCGACGGTTCGACAAGCCGGCCAGCCGGGAACAGGCGGCAAGCCACCTTGCCTGGTTTTCCGGCCGCAGGATCGAATTGCATAGCGCGGCTGCTCTGGCCCGCGACGGGGTAATCCTGTGGTCGGGCGGAGAGGTCGCCAGGCTGACGGTGCGCGACCTGTCGCCGGATTTCATCGAGGCCTACCTCGACCTGGAATGGCCCGCCGTCAGCCATTGCGTCGGGGTGTTCCGCATCGAAGGTCCAGGGGTGCAACTGTTCTCTCATATCGCCGGCGATCACTTCACTGTTCTCGGCATGCCGCTGCTGCCCGTGCTCGGCGCCTTGCGCAGCTTGGGGGAGTTGCCGGGATGAAGAGATATGCCGAGGTGATCGGCGATCCGATTGCCCAATCGAAATCACCGGCGATCCACGGCTTCTGGATCGAGCGGCTGGGCATTTCCGCGGATTACCGCACCAGCCGGGTCACGCCTGGAGACGTGGCGGGTTACTTCGAGGAGCGCCGCGCCGATCCGGACTGGTGTGGCTGCAACGTGACGATGCCGCTCAAGCAGGCGGTTATCCCCGCCCTCGACCGGCTCGAACCGCTTGCCGCGCGCATCGGCGCGGTCAACACGGTCGTGCGGGAAGGCAGCGACCTGGTTGGCTACAATACTGACGCCGGGGGCTTTCTCGAACCGCTTACGCGTGAACTTGCCGAGACACATTATTTCCGCACGGCCCGGGTGATGGGGACGGGAGGCGCTGCCCGAGCGATCGTCGCGGCACTCGCGGCACAACATTTCGTCATCGTTCTCGCGGGACGCGAGCCCGCCAAGGCGCGAGCCATTCTCGACGAACTGGATCCGGGGGGAGAACATCATGCGATCGATCTGGCTCATTTCGCCGATCCCACCGAATTTGCCTTCGACGATCGTGAAGGCTGCCTGGACCTGGTCGTGAACGCCAGTCCGCTGGGGATGCGCGGGCAGCCGTCCCTCCCGTTCGACTGTAGTCACGCACCTCCCGGGGCGATCGCCTACGACATCGTCACCGATCCCCTGGAAACGGCCTTCCTGGCTACGGCGCAGCGTGCCGGACACCGCACGATCGACGGGCTGGCGATGCTGATCGGTCAGGCGGCGCTGGCGTTCGAGAAATTCTTCGGCGTCGCCCCGCCGCGCGGCGAGGACGAAGCGCTCCGAAGGATTTTGACGACATGAGCCGTCCCTTCATCCTTGGCCTCACCGGCTCGATCGGAATGGGAAAATCCACGGTCGCGGCGATGTTCGAAGCCGCCGGGGTGCGGGTATTCGATGCCGATGCGGTGGTTCGAAGGCTCCAGGGCCCAGGCGGACCGCTTCTCCCGGCGATCGAAGCCGCTTTTCCCGGATCCACGGGGCCGGAAGGGGTCAAGCGCGAGCACCTTGGAGCGCAGGTCTTCGCCGATCCGGATGCTCTCGCCCGGCTCGAGGGGATCGTCCACCCCGCCGTTGCCGCGGAACGCCACGCCTTCATGATCGAACATGCCGGTGAACCGCTGGTCGTTTTCGACATCCCGCTCCTGTTCGAAAAAGGCGGCGCCGAGAGCGTCGATGCGGTCGCGGTGGTCTCGGCGCCGGCGGAGGTTCAGCGCGCCCGCGTTCTCGCCCGCCCCGGCATGACGCCGGACAAGTTCGCCCACATCCTTTCGCTTCAGGTTCCCGACGCCGAAAAGAGGGCGCGGGCGACTTTTGTGATCGATACCGGAACGTCGCTTCTGGCGACCGAGAACGAGGTAAAGGCGCTCATCGCGAATTTGCGAACCGATTGAATCTCGCATCCCGAATTGGGGCGGCGGCTCTTGCCAGCCCGCATTCTCGGGCCGATAAGACAATTACTGATGCGTGAGATCGTGTTCGATACGGAAACCACCGGGCTCGACCCGCGGACGGGTGACCGGATGGTCGAGATAGGCTGCATCGAGCTGGTCAATCGCGTGCCCACGGGCGCCACGTACCACGCCTATTTCAACCCGGACCGCGACATGCCGGAGGCGGCGGAAGCCGTGCACGGCCTTTCCGCGGCTTTCCTCGCCGACAAGCCGCGCTTCCGCGACAAGTGTTCCGAACTGCTGGAATTCATCGCCGACGCGCCTCTGGTAGCTCACAACGCAGGATTTGATTTCGCCTTTCTCAACCACGAGCTTGACCTGTGTGGGCTCGAAGCGGTGTGCATGAGCCGGATGGTCGACACCGTCGGTATCGCGAAGCGCCGCCATCCGGGTGCGAAGCTGTCGCTTGACGCGCTCTGCACCCGCTACGGGATCGATCGCAGTCACCGGGTGAAACACGGCGCGCTGCTCGATGCCGAGTTGCTGGCGCAAGTCTACGTTGAGCTTACCGGCGGCCGCCAGATCGGTCTCGAACTGGCAGGCGAGGTGAGCGATACGACCGTGATCGCGATGCCGACATCCGTCGTGCGCGAACGAATATTCCGCGCGCCCCGCCCGCATTTTGCTACGCCCGCGGAATTATCACGACATGCCGCTTTCATCGGCCGGATCGAGGGAGCGATCTGGGCCGCCTGACGTTGATGCAGGGTTGCACAAGAACAGGAGATAGATCGACGATGGATATTCGCGTTTCGGGTCACCAGATCGAAACCGGCACTGCGCTGCAGGAACATGTCAGCGACCGCCTCAACGCAATCGTCGAGAAGTACTTCAATCGGGCTATCTCCAGTCACGTCACGTTCGGCAAGGCACCGAACGGAGCGTTCAGCTGCGATATCATCACCCACGTCATGCAGGGCCTGATCCTCAAGGCGCACGGAGTGGCGCAAGACGCGCATCAGGCGCTGGACCAGGCAGCCGAGAAGATCGACAAGCAGCTGCGCCGATACAAGCGCCGCCTTCATGACCGGAGCGAGCAATCCGCCTTTGCCGCCGGCCAGGAAGAAGCCGCCTACACCATTCTGGCAGCGCCGGATGCCGAGGCCGAGGAGGTCGAGATGGCCGACTCGCCCATCATAATCGCCGAGACGACGGCCGACATTCCCGAGACAAGCGTTGCCGACGCAGTGATGATGCTGGACCTGCGCGACACCAACGCCATGCTGTTCAAAAACGCTGGCACGGGCCGGCACAATATGGTCTACCGCCGTCGCGACGGATCCGTCGGCTGGGTCGAGCCGCGCTGACACCGTCATCCGCCGCCCTTTTCCGCCTCTTCGCGCCCTGCCGGCATGCGGCAAAAAGCGTCAATATTCGAAGACTCAGCTTTCATGAATGCGATCTTCAAGCTCCTGCCCCAGGCAGTCTGGGTAGCCTCCCCCGCGGATAAGGCGGCGGTTCTGGAGCAGCTCGCCGCGCGTTTTGCGCAGGTTTATCAGTTGGACCAGTCCGTCGTACTCGAGGGGATGCAGGAGCGAGAGGCGCTCGGCAGCACTGGCTTCGGGCGCTCCGTAGCGCTGCCTCACGCGCGGATCGACGGGCTGGCACGGCCGGTGGCGGCTGTGATGAAACTGACTTCTCCCGTCGACTTCGCTGCGGCGGACGGACTGCCGGTCGATATGGTGATCGGCCTGTTGTCTCCGGTCAACGCGGGGGCAACGCACCTTCATGCGCTGGCTGCCCTGTCGCGCCTGGTCCGGGACGAGGATATGCATCGCGCAATGAGCGAAGCCGGCGATCCGGAAATGCTCTACGCCCTTCTGACCAACGCGCTGGATCGTGACGCGGCCTGAGCAACCCGCCGGCGCGGAGATTCATTACCGCGCGCTCGAGCGGCTTTACCGCGCCGCGCCAGTCAACGTGCTGTTTCCTTCACGCCTGGAGATCGTCGGAGAAGGGCGCTCCCGGCTGACCTTCGACGTGACACCTGATGTGTATCACGCCGCAGGCGCGGCGCACGGAACGATCTACTTCAAGATGCTCGACGACGCAGCTTTCTATGCGGCCAATACCTTGGTCACGGATCGTTTCCTGCTGACGACTTCATTCAACCTGCACTTCACCAAGCCGGTCCGTGCGGGACAAGTTATCGCGGAAGGACGCTGGATCAGCGGGCGCAAGCGAGTGCTGGTCGGGGAAGCCCGACTGATCGACAGCGAGGGCGACGAGATCGGTCGAGGCACGGGCACCTTCATGCGGTCCCGCATTCCGCTGTCGGGTTTGCCCGGCTATTCTGGCCTTTGACCGTTGGAAGCGCGTCTTCCGGCCCACATCGAAGCGGCAGCGATCCGCCGCGTCGCCGAATCGCAGGGCGGGTTTGCCACGGTTCTTGCCAGGGGTGAGCACGACGCTGGATCGATCGTTCTTGTCCTATTGTGTCGTGGTGAAGAACCGGAGCTTTTCGAACGTATGCCTCAAATGGACGGGAACCGAATATTCGCCCGCAGTCTCAAATTCGGCATTGAAAATAAACGGGAAATTTCGGCGATTCTTGAAGGGCGACGGAGATCGGACCCGGATTTATGGTTAATCGAGGTAGACGTCCCAGATAAGGAACGGTTCGTCGCAGCCTTGCCCTGAAAATTTGACTTCGCAGGTGCAGCAATTACCTGACCGCTCACCTTAACGGACGCAGGCGGCTCGGGACGACATGGGGTCGACCAGTCAGCGCGCAGACGGGGGGCAGCCGGCAGGCTGAATAACGTGAACTCATCTAGCGCGGTCCACGCGCGAGTTCCCGGCCTGCGACAGTGCGGCTCACCGCCTTGATCGACACATCAATGACGTTTCACCGTGCCACGATCGCGGCTTTTGTCGCGACTGCCTTTCTTACGCTTTTCGCCGCCGATGGTTCCGGCGCCAACGCTGAAGTTAGCGAGAACCGCCCGGTCGTTACCACGGCCCTGACCGAAGAAACCGTGCCGCAGGCGACACCCGCCGCGCCTCCGGTCGAATTCGTTTCCAATGAAGTGGTCCAGCCGATCGCGGAGCCGACGAGCGCCGCGACGCGCCCCGGCGACGCGGACTCACTCAGCGAGCTCGTCGGCAAGATGCCACGCGACGCCTCGCTGTCGCGCGAGATGGAGTGCCTGGCGGGCGCCATTTACTTCGAATCGCGGGGCGAACCGCTCGATGGCCAACTCGCCGTGGGCCAGGTGATCATCAACCGCGCCGAATCCGGCCAGTTCCCTTCCGATTACTGCGGCGTCGTATTCCAGCGTGCCCAGTTCTCGTTCGTGCGCGGTGGCACAATGCCGAGGATCGATCGCGGATCGGCTGCCTGGCGCCGTGCCAGCGCGATAGCCCGGATCGCCCATGAAGGTCTCTGGGACAGCCAGGCGGGCGATGCGCTGTATTTTCACGCTCGCTACGTGAAGCCGAGCTGGAGCCGCACCAAGATCGCCCGGGCAACGATCGACACCCATATCTTTTACCGCTGACCGGGCAGGAAGCGCCTCAGCCGGCCAGCTCGACCCATACAGGGACGTGGTCGCTCGCCTTCTCGCGGCCGCGGTATTCCTTGTCGATACCGGCGGCGGTCATCCGGTCGGCGGCTTCGGGGCTCAGCAGCATGTGGTCTATGCGAAAGCCATGATCCCGCTGCCAGGCCCCCGCCTGGTAGTCCCAGAACGTCCACAGGCCCCCACGCGGGTTGAGAGCGTCGAGGGCATCGGTCCAACCGTCGCCGAGGATTCGGGCGTACGCGTCGCGCGATTCGGGTTGCATCAACGCATCGGAGGCCATCGCGCGCGGCGACCAGACGTCCTTGTCCTGCGGGATGACGTTGAAATCACCCACTACCGCGACGGGGATCTCAAGCGCCCATAGCTCGCGCATCCGAGCGCGAAGGCGTTCCATCCAGGCAAGCTTGTAGTCGAACTTGGGCCCTGGGACCGGGTTGCCGTTCGGCAGATAGATGCAGGCGACCCGCACTCCGCCGACATCGGCCTCGATATAGCGGGCATGCTCGTCGGTGGGATCGCCCGGCAGGGTCCGCTGCGCCTCGACCGGCTTCACCCCGTCGGCAAGGATGGCGACCCCGTTGAAGCCCTTCTGTCCGTGCCAGATGGCCTGGTAGCCGAGCTTTTCGAATTCTTCGTAGGGGAAGCCTTCGTCCTGGCTCTTCACCTCCTGCAAACAGGCGACTGTAGGACGGCGCTCCTCGAGCCACTCGAGCAGGCGGGGCAGGCGCGCCTTTACGCCGTTGATGTTGAAGGATGCGATCCGCATCCCGCCGGTCTTAGATGCCAAAGCTCGAACCGCAACCGCAGCCGGCGGCCGCTTGCGGATTTTCGACCTTGAACGCCGCTCCGCCGAGCGATTCGACGAAATCAACCGTGCTGCCGGCAATCAGGTCGAGGCTGATGGGGTCGACCACCAGCTGGACCCCGTCGCGCTCGGTGACCGTGTCGTCTGACTCTGGCGTCTCGGCCAGATCGAACTTGTACTGGAAGCCGGAACAGCCCCCGCCTTCGACCGCGAGGCGCAGAATCGCAGGCTTGCCCTGGCGCTGAGCGATCGCGGCAACGCGCGCGGCGGCGCTGGGCGTGAGGATGAGTGGCTCGGCCATACGGGCAATATGGGGCTTCGGTCGTCCCGGCTCAAGCGGCGCCGTCAGGCCGTCTGGATATAGACCCGCATCGCCTCGGCTTCGGAAGCGATCGCATCGACCTGCGCTTTGACAAGGTCGCCGATCGACACGAAGCCGCACATGGAACCGTTCTCCACCACCGGCAGGTGGCGAATGCGCCGGCGGGTCATCAATTCCAGAGCGTCTTCGATCCGCGTGCCCGGCGTGGCCGTGATGGGCGGCGCGGTCATTACCTCTCCGACCGGTTTGTCGAGGCTCGCCTCGCCTTCGGCCTCAAGGCAGTAGATGACGTCGCGTTCGGAAAAGATGCCGGCAACTTCACCGTCGCGGATCACCGGCATGGCGCCGATCCGGCGTGCGGCGAGGATCGACACGGCATCGCGCATCCGATCGTTCACGTCGCAAACGATCACTTCGTTGGTCGCGCGGCGTGCCAGCAAGTGGGCGATGTCCATAGGACTCTCCCTTTCTCTCAACCCGTGGGACGGAGAGAGTGACACGATTGGGCGCCGAAGGCCAGCATTGCCCATTGCGGCCGGATGAGCGCATCCCATTTAGGCGCGATGCCCCAGCCCTCCCCGCTCGACGATCCGGAAAGCGCTGCCTTCGCGTGGGGCCGCTACAGGCGAATAATGCGCCTGATGAGCTGGATCAGCCTGTTCACGGTGGCGCTGGTACTCGTATACCTGTGGGTGACGCTGCCCGGCCTGCCAATACACTTCTACATCGCGACCGGCCTCGGCGTTGGCGCTTCGATGCTGCTGATGAGCACGCTGATGGGCCTGGTCTTCATGTCGAACGGCACCGGGCATGACGAGTCGGTCACCGACTCGCACGATCGCCGCGGCTGACCCGGTTACTCGCCGCGTTGCGCGGGGTCTTCGCGCAAGCGCAATTCCTGCACCGGCTCGCCGCCGATGAGATGCTGCCGGATGATCTTCTCGAGCGCCGCCTCGTCGCACGAGTGATACCAGACGCGGTCAGGCCAGACGACCGCGATCGGACCCGCTTCGCAGATCTGCAGGCAATCGGCTCTGGTCCGTTGGACCGTCCTTCCCGCCAGGCCCAGCTCTTTCAGCCGGCGCTTGAGATACTTCCACGACCGTGAACCCTGTTCGCGCGAGCAGCACTTCTGCTTGTCCGACAGGGCGCACAGGAAGATGTGCCGCTCGACATGCTCGCCGCCGATCTTCGCCAGCGCGGCCTGCGCCTTTGCAATATCGGCGGCCCCGGTCACTTGCCCGAGGTCTGCGCGGGCTTGAGCCAGCGATCGAGCCAGTCGAACACCGTCTTGTGCCACTGGAGCGAGTTCTTTCCCTTGAGCACCCAGTGGTTCTCATCCGGAAACACCAGCAGTTGGCCGGGTACGCCCTTCATCTGCAGCGCGGTGAAGGCGGCCAGGCCCTGGGTGTAAGGGATGCGGAAGTCCTTTTCGCTGGTGATGACCAGCATCGGCGTCTTCCAGTTGTCGACGTAATTCACCGGGTTCCACTTTTCGTAGGCGGCGGGATCCTCGAAGTAGGTCTTGCCGCCGTGCTCCCAGGTGTCGAACCACAGTTCTTCGGTTTCGTATGCCATCGCGCGCGCATCGAACACGCCGTCATGCTGGACGAGGCACTTGAACTTGTCGGGCCAGCGGCCGGCGATCCAGTTCATCATGTATCCGCCATAGCTGGCCCCCATCGCACAGGCATTGTCCCCGTCGATCTGGCCGTCGAGCGCGACCGCGGCGGCAAAGCCCTTCTGCAGGTCCTCCAGCGGCTTCCCGCCCCAGTCGTTGGTGATGCTGTCCGTGAAAGCCTGGCCGTAGCCTGTGCTGCCGTGGAAATCGACCGACACCACCGCGTAGCCCTGGCTGGCGACCACGCGCGGATTCCAGCGGCTCGACCACGAATCGTCGAAGCTACCCTGCGGCCCGCCATGGACGTAGAGAATCGCCGGCATCGGGCCCTTCTTGCCGTCGAGCTTCGTAATCTGGCCCCATACGGTGTCGCCGTTCGCGCCCCTGAAGCTGAAGCGGCGGGTCACGATCGGTGCCCGCTTGCCCATGATAGACGTCGCTGCATCGGTCAGCGGAGTGGCCTGGCCCCAATTCTTCGACAGGTAGAGCTCGTTCGGGGCGCCGATCGAGTTGCGGGTGAACACGAGGTCGCCTCCTGACAGCGGCACCACGTCACCGATATGCGCTTCGTTGCCCGCCATCAGGTCGAGCTTCTCGACCTTGCCGGTGACGGGATCGATGCGGAATACCGGCGTATCGAGGACGTCGCCCGCGGTGGCGACGATCCAGCGCGAATCCGGCGTCCACGCGAGCGAGCCGGCCGAACGGTCCCAATCGGTCGTCAGTGCCCGCACCTTTCCGGTGGCGAGCTCGCGCAGCATCACGGTAAGCTTGTCAGCCTCATAGCCTGGGCGGGCCATCGCGGCGTAGGCGAGCCATTTACCGTCGGGAGAGGGGGCGGGCAGCGTGTCGGTCCCCTCGTTGGCTTGGGTCAGGTTGACCGGCGCGCGGCCGGAAAGGTCGTTGAACCACAAGTCGATGTTGGTGGAGCGCGGTTCGTCCGCATCGGCCTTGCGCGCGGCAAAGAACAGCCCGTGGCCGTTCGCGGCCCAGGCAACGTCTTCGCCGCCGCCGAATGGCTTCGTGGGCGTGTCGCCGACCAGAGCGCCCTTGCCTGCCGGGCCATCCAGCGGAACTCCGTCCCCCGTCGCCTTGCCGCCGACGAGCGGGAACGCAAACGTGCGGCCATAGACTCCCGGCGTTTCCCACTGGTCCCAGTGCCGGACGAAGCCGGTGCTGGCATCGTAGAGCCGGCCGGTGCCCGGGCCCGGCAGGTGGGTCGATCCGTCGGGATCGCAGCCAAAACCGGCGCACTCCCGCCCAACGTCTCCCCACACAGCGATACGCGTGGCATCAGGAGACAGCGCAAAACCGGCAACCGCGGCCTTGAGCGCGGTAACTTGCGAAACGTCCGCCGCGCTGCCGTCCGCGCTGATCCGGGCACGCCAGACCTGGTCGCTGCCGCCCTCGCCGCGGTCGGACAGGAAGTAAAGCCAGCCGTCATCGCCGAAGGCCGGACTGGATGCCGTGCCACCTAGGTCAATCCGCCGTGGCATCGCCTTCGCGTCTGCAAGGCTGCGTACGAAAAGCGCGGTGGAGCGCTTGAAGCTGGCCGGGTCGGTTTCGGTGACCGGGTACACCGCCATTGTCCCGTCACCACTCACCGCTGCGCCGCCGAGTCGCGGAAGCGTCACCAGATCCTGCGCGCTGAACGGCGCCCGCGCGTCCGCTCGCGCGGCTTTTGGCTTGGCGGCGGCGGGGGAGGCGATCGCGCAAAGCGCGGCGAGAGCTGCGAGCCCGGTGGTCTTTTTCATGAGCCCCCGACTAGCGGGCGCGCCCGGCGGAGGAAAGCGCCTTTAGCCGCGCTTGCCGGCAATGCGCGCAATCTCGTCCTTCACCAGCCGTTCGACCATGTCGGGCAGGTGCTTGTCGAGCCACTCGCTGAGCATCGGGCGCAGAAGATCCCGCGTAAGGCCTTCGAGCGAGGTCTCGCCCGACCGCACGATCTGCGGCGGAACCCCGGGCTCGGCGAGCATCGCCAGCGCGGCGAGGTTATGGCGCATCGAGACGCGCGCGGCCTCGGTCACGAGCGGACCATCCTCGACGAGATCCTCGTCGTCAGCCTTGTCCCGGTCGGCATCGTGAATGTCGTCGGAAGTCTCGGCGTCCTGGTACTCGGCAGCCTGCTCGACGTAATCGGCCGCCGCAAGGTCGAGCACTTCGCCCGCTTCTTCGGCATCCACGGGTTCGGGCAGGCTGTCGGAAAGCCCTTCGTTCTCACGCCGGCGGCGCGTCTCGAAAGCGCTGGCGCGGTTGTCCCGCGCGATCACTTTCTTGATCGATTCGAGGATTTCCTCGACCGAAGCTTCGCCGTCCTGGCGCATGTTCAAAGGGCCCCCGCCTCAATAGACGCCGCTGCCGGGCGTCGAATCATCGTTAACGGGAATGTCCGCGCCCGGGGCGGGTATGTCAACGGTGCGCGTGGACTGCACGACTGGATCGGGATCGCGCTCCCAGTCCCACCACTTGTTCTTCACCCGGTCGTAATTGATTTGCGGATCGTAGAGCGGGCCGTCGTCATCCAGGCCCAGGTCACGCGCCTCGGCCTTGCCCATGGCCGCCAGCAGGCTGAAACCCGCCACATAGGCATTGCGCCGCGCGGTCACCAACTGCGCCCGGGCCGCGACGAGTTCCTGCTCGGCGTCGAGAATGTCGAGAATCGTGCGATTGCCTACAGTGCTTTCGGCACGGACGCCTTCAAGGCTCAGTGCAGCCGCCTCGATCGCCACCTGCGTGCTATCGATGATCTGGTTAGCGGCCTGCCAGCTCGAATAGGCGGAGCGCACTTGCGCGATCACGTCACGTTCGGCTGCAATGACGTTTTCCTGGGCCGCTGCCGAGCGTGCCTGCGCCTGGCGCTGGAGCGCCGCGGGACGCCCGCCCTGAAAGATCGGAATCGACACCTGAACTCCGGCCTGCACCCCGAGGCCCGACTGGGAGACACTGACGCCCGGCGCGGGACCGTCGAGCGAACCGAGGTAGTTGCTGTAATCGCTGCCGGTAAAGACCGAAACCTTCGGGAGGCGCCCGGCGCCGGCGACGTCGATGTCGTACCTTGAAGCATCGGCCCGCTCCCGCGCGGCGATGAGATCGGGATTGTTGTCGAGCGCCGTCGCGACGGCCTCGGCTGCGCTGGCGGGCAGCCCCGGCAGCGGGGGTGGCGGCTGGAGATCGTCGGGTGCCATCCCGGTCACGCGAATGTAATCCTCGCGCGCGCTGATGAGGTTCGCCTGCGCGCTCCTCAGATCACCCTGCGCGATGGCGAGGCGCGCCTGCGACTGGGCAACGTCGGTGCGGGTGAGGTCACCGATCTCGAACCGGTCGCTGGTGGCCTGGGAGTTGACCGTCAGCACATCGACCTGGTTGGCGCTCAGCTGCACCAGCGCCTCCCCGCGGATCACGTCCATGTAGGCGGCGACGGCCTGGGTGAAGATCGAGGACTCGGTCCCACGCAGATCGGCCTGTCCGGCCTCGACCCGAGTCTCTGCCGCCTTGATCGAATTCTTGACCGCTCCGCCCGAATAGATCGGCACGCCCAGATCGATGCTGGCACCCAGCGAGCGCGACGGCGCGAACTGGCTGTCCGAGCTCTGTTTCACGAACTCGACGTACTGAACGCTACCAGTGGCATTCGGGCGTCCGGCAGATTTCTCGAGCGGCACGGTCTCGTCGGTGGCCCGCTGCTGGGCCCGCGCGCTCTGCAAGATTGGGTTGGTCCGGTAGGCACCATTAAGTGCGTCGCGTAGCGTATCGGCCGCCGCGGGAGCGGGAAGCGCGCATGCAGCCAAACCGGCTCCGGCAAGAAGGAGCGGCTTCAGCCTCGCTCGAATGGTCATGATCAGAAGGTCCACGCCTTAGGTCTGTCAAACGCAGCGATGCGTGGGATGCCCATCTCCGCCAGTGGCAGAAGGGCAACGGCGCCTGAGGTCTTGCGGCCGATCGCCAGCCGGCTCACCCCATCGTCGACGATTCCCGTCGCGACGCGGGCACCCTCGGCCAGGCGCTCCACCAATTGGTCCGGCAGATGCTCCGCGGCACCGTCGACCAGCAGAACGGAGTAGCCACCGGCTCCGCTGCCCGAGAACACCTCCGCCGGTGACAGGACCGCGACCGAGCGTGCGAGGCCTTCGAGCAGGGCCGGAAGATAGCCGCTGCCCCCATCGACAACGAGGACGCTGTCGGCATGGGTAGGCCTTGCCTCGGAGAGGAGGCGCGCATGGAACAGCGGTGACGCGAGAACCCCGTCGTTATCGAGGCGCACCGCGCGGTCGGTGTAGGCGGCTGCTCTAGCCTCCTGCGGGACGAAATCCTCGCGCGGAACGCTGGCGAAACGCGCCAGGACCCACGGCTCGTTGACCCCGCTGGTTCGCAGCTGGCTGTCGATCATCGCGCGCCGGGCGGTTTCGAAATCGGTCGAATTGGGAGCGGCAGTAGCCATTTTCTCTAAACCTGTATTACTCGTATAACACGGCAGGTCAACGCCCTGCTCTTACGCATAAAGCCGCAGGCGCGCCAAGCGCTTTGACGCCTTGCGCCATCGAAGACTATCGGGCTGTTGCGAATCTGCGGGCAAGGGATAGGTTTCGATGAGCGACTTGAATATGGCCGATCCGGTGACGATCCGGGAGGAGGATCTCGTCGAGAGCGTCGCGGACGCGCTGCAATTCATCAGCTACTACCACCCCATGGACTATATCCGCGCGCTCGGCGCGGCTTACGAGGCGGAGCGGGGCCCGGCGGCAAAGGACGCAATCGCGCAGATCCTCACCAACAGCCGAATGTGCGCCGAAGGCCACAGGCCGATCTGCCAGGACACGGGCATCGTCAACGTCTTCGTGAAATGGGGACAGGATTGCCGGCTGGGTTCAAGCCGCAGCCTGCAGGACGTGGTCGATGAAGGCGTGCGCCGCGCCTACAACCACCCGGAGAACAAGCTGCGCGCCTCGGTCCTCGCCGACCCCGCGTTCACCCGCCGCAACACCCGCGACAACACGCCCTGCGTGCTGTCGGTGGAAATGGTGCCGGGCAACACCGTTTCCGTCGACGTCGCCGCCAAGGGAGGCGGCAGCGAGAACAAGTCGAAGTTCAAGATGATGAATCCCAGCGATTCGATCGTTGACTGGGTGCTTGAGATGCTGCCGCAGATGGGCGCCGGCTGGTGTCCGCCAGGGATGCTCGGCATCGGCATCGGCGGCACTGCCGAACACTGCGTCAGGCTCGCCAAGCAGAGCCTGATGGAGCCGATCGACATGGCGCAGCTCAAGGCGCGCGGCCCTCAGAACGACCTCGAGGCGCTGCGGATCGAGATATTCGACAAGGTGAACGCGCTCGGCATCGGTGCGCAGGGTCTGGGCGGCCTGGCGACGATTCTCGACGTAAAGATCCTCGACTGGCCTTGCCATGCAGCGGGCAAGCCGGTGGCGATGATCCCCAACTGCGCTGCCACCCGCCACGCGCACTTTACCCTCGATGGTTCCGGCCCGGCGTTTCTGGAACCGCCGAGCCTGGACCAATGGCCCGAAGTGCACTGGCAGCCTGACGCCGCAGCGAGGCGCGTCGATCTCGATCACCTGACGCCCGAGGAAGTGCAGAGCTGGAAGGCGGGCGACCGGCTGCTGCTCAACGGCGCGATGCTGACCGGGCGCGACGCCGCACACAAGCGCATCGCCGATATGCTGGCAAAGGGCGAGGAGCTGCCCGTGAGCTTCAAGGGGCGCGCAATCTACTACGTCGGTCCGGTCGACCCCGTGATGGGTGAGGTGGTCGGTCCTGCCGGGCCGACAACGGCGACCCGGATGGACAAGTTCACGGACACGATGCTTCAGCTCGGCCTGCTGGCCATGATCGGCAAGGCGGAGCGAGGGCAGGGCGCGGTGCAGGAAATCGCGCGGCACAAGGTCGCCTACCTGATGGCGGTCGGCGGCGCGGCCTATCTGGTAAGCCGGGCGATCCGCGAGGCGCGGGTGGTGGCGTTCGAGGACCTCGGGATGGAGGCGATCTACGAATTCCGGGTGACCGACATGCCGGTAACCGTCGCGGTCGATTCCACCGGCGCCAATGTCCACACCCTCGCTCCCGCCGAGTGGCGCGCGAAGATCGCTGCCGAGCATCTGTTGCCGACTGCGTGACCTGCGTCGATGAAACGCCGACCGCGTTCGACGCGCGCGCTGGCGTGCCATCGGCGGACGCTGCACAAGCGGGGCCGATGAACCTCGTCGATTCCGAAGCGCCCGTGCGCGTGCCTCTGCGCATGGTGATCGCCTCGATCGTCGGGCTCTGGGTCTGCTATCTCGTGCTGACCACAATCCGCTCGGCTGTGGGGCTCGAACTGCAGTCCGAACTTTTCTGGCGGCGCGGACTCGTCACCCTCGCCGGGATGGCGATCACGCTGGTCCTCTTTCTGATGTTGCGCCTGTTCGATCGTCAGCGATTGTGGGTGCAGATCGTCGCCGCGCTGGCGCTGGCGATGCCCGCCGCCGGCTTGATCGCCTTTACCAACGAACGCGTGTTCGCGGACGTGCAGGAGCGAGTGAACGCCAAGATCATCGAGCGCCAGGGCTACGCATTGCGCCGCGACCAATCGGGCAACCTCATTATCGAAGGACCCGCCCCGGCCAAGGGGGGCGACCCTGCGGGTGACGATCCCCTGGGGTCCGACAATCCCCGCGCGCAGATACTGCTTCCCGGTGAAGACGAAGGCGGATCGCGCCTGGTCGCGCTGCTCGATCTTGCCTTGAGCCGCTACTTCCTGCTGCTTGCCTGGGCGGCGCTCTACTTTACGCTGCTCGGCGGCGAGCGCACCCGCGCGGCCGAGCGGCGCGAGGCGAGTTTCCGCAGCGCCGCGCGGGCCGCCGAGCTGCGTTCGCTGCGCTACCAGGTCAATCCGCACTTCCTCTTCAACACGCTCAATTCGCTGTCCTCGCTGGTGATGACCGGCAAGACGGAACGCGCGGAAGAGATGATCCAGGGCCTGTCCAGCTTCTATCGCCATAGCCTCGCCGAGGATCCCACCGGCGACGTGGGTCTTGCGGACGAGATAGATCTTCAGCGGCATTACCTGTCGGTCGAGGCGCTGCGCTTTCCCGACCGCCTTCGCGTACGCATCGAGCTTCCCGAAGAACTGGCGGATGCCCGGATACCCGGCATGATCCTGCAACCGCTGGTAGAGAATTCGGTCAAGTATGCGGTCGCGGCCAGCAGCCGGCCGGTGACAGTGGAGATTGCCGCGCGGTCCGAATACGGACGCCTGGTAGTCACCGTCAGCGATGACGGGCCCGGCCTGCCCAAGGATCCGGGAAAGGGTTTCGGGATCGGCCTCGCCAATGTTCGCGACCGGCTGGCCGCCCGGTTCGGGGAGGATGCGATGATAGTTTCGGGACCGGTCGAGCGTGGCTACCGCAGCGAACTGCGCCTGCCGCTGGTGCGGCATGACTGAAGTCGACGCCGCACCGGGCCTGCGCACTCTTATCGTCGATGACGAACCGCTGGCGGTGGAGCGGATGCAGGTGATCTGCGCCCGCCTGCCGGAGCTTCGCGTGGTCGGCACTGCCAGCGACGGTGCGGCTGCGCTCCGGCTGATCGAGGCGCTGGCTCCTGAACTGGTCCTGCTCGACCTTACCATGCCCGAGGTGGACGGCCTTGCGGTCGCGCGCAAGCTCGCTCGCCAGCCGAAACGGCCGGCGGTCATCTTCGTGACCGCGCACGAGCACTTTGCAGTCGAAGCCTTCGATCTCGACGCAGTGGATTACGTGCTCAAGCCGGTGGCTCCGGAACGGCTGCGCAGGGCGGTCGACCGGGCTTTGGCGCGCCGCGGTTCGCAAGGCCGGCCGGCCGAGGGCACCTGGCTGGAGGAACTATGGGTTCCCCATCGCGCCGAGCTTCTGCGCATCGAGGTTGCGCAAGTCTCGCGTATCGATGCAGAGCGCGATTACGTGAGACTGCATGTAGGTGATCGCAGCTACCTGTTATTGCAGACGATCGCGGGGCTTGAGGCCAGGCTCGACCCTGCCGAGTTCATCCGCATCCACCGCTCGACCATCTTGCGGCGCGATTGCATTCGCGGGCTGCGGCACGACGGCCTTGGCGTCTGGTCGATCGAACTGGAGGACGGCACGACCTTGCGGATCGGCCGGACCTACCTTGCCAAGGTGAAGGCTATGGCTGGCCGCTAGCGCGGCTTCGCGTCGAAGCAAAGCCGCGCCTGCGGCAGCTCATCAACCGCCCTTCTGAACCTCTGAGACGATCGACGCCATCTGCTGTCGCGCAGCAAGGCGGAGGTTGGCGTAGCATGCGGTGACGGATGCGTGCCGAACCCGCGAACCGGTACGCTTCGCGTCGACGAGGCAATAGTCTCGCGCGCGCTGGTCGATCCTGCGCTCCAGTTTCGCCTGGTCCTGAGCGTCGGACAGGTCGAGATCGTGGTACGGGACCACGAAGTCCTGCGCCATGGCGGGTGTCGCGGCAGCGAGAGCAACGGCAGCGAACGCAATCGTATTCAGTCGCATCTTGTTTTCTCCCTTGGTGGCGGCGGTCGCCCCTCCGGGGATGGCATCGGGCAACCGCCTGACTATTGGAATACCGCCCTCCCGGGCACGGGTCGCTCAGTGCTCGACCGCCTGCCCGGATGGCTCGATGCCCGTAAGCGCGGCCGACGGCGTGCCGACAGAGCCGGACCGACCGCCGTTGCCAATCGACGAACCGCCACCCACATTCCGGGGGCATGGCACTGGCGCTCGTCTTCCTGCTCGGTATCGGCAATTTCGCGATGCATGGAGCCGTTCTCGGCAGCGGACATCCGATGCTTGGGCGCAGCCCGTGGTTCCTTCACTTGCTCGGCGGGCGGCTCACCCTGCTCACCGAATTCCTGCTGCTGCTTGCAGCGCTCCTGCTCGCCGCCGAGGGTTGGAACTGGGCCGTGTGGGCATATTGTGGCTATTCGGTACTCAACGCACTGGCCGCCTGGCTGATACTGACTCGACGGGTTTGACGATGCGGCGGAACCGCAGCGGTCCAGAGGCACTTGTGTGGGCATGAGGGACTCCGACGAAACCTGGTTCATCTACAACGGCGCGAGCGGAAGCCACGACGAGGCGCTGCTCGATGCTCTCGTCCGGGCGATGGGCGCGGCTGGGCGCCGGCCCGCCAAGGTGCTGGACTGCAAGGACGGAACTCCCGACGGAGCAGCGGCAAACGCGGCAGGACTGGCTCTGGTCGTGATTCACGGCGGTGACGGGACCATCAGCCGGACGATCGGCGGTCTCGAAGGGTTCGCCGGCGCAGCCCTTCCATTGCCCGGCGGCACGTTCAACCTGCTCGCGCGCGAGATGTTCGGCGAGCGCGATCCGCTGGCGATCGTCGGCCTGCTGGGAGAAGGACGGCTGGTGCCGACGCGTCGCAAGTGCATCCGCGGGGCCGGCGTGCTCGCCCTGACGGAACTGCTTGCAGGACCTGGTGCGAAGTGGGCCGACGTGCGCGAGGGAATCCGCGAGGCCAACATCGGCGAGGTGATCGCCAAGGGATGGGACGCGGCTGCCACCAGCACGGTAGGCCCGATGATCGCCCTTGCCTCTCCAGGCGGTGGGCGCGACGAAGGTTATGCTGGCATACGCCTCTGCCCGAGGGGCACAGGAATCGAAATCGAGGGCTACGGCGCGGAAGGCCTGGGAGATTACGTCCAGCAGGGGATAGCCATTCTCAAGCGGGATTTCCGCGAAGGACCCCATGACGATCTCGGGATGGCGGACACGGTGATCTGCCGGTCGCTCGCCGGAGAGCCTATCCCGCTGATGGTCGACGGGGAACGCAGCGAAGCCGCCAGCAGCCTGACTTTTTCGCTCGACACGCTCGATTGCGATCTGCTTGGGCTCGCCGATGCCCGATAGGACTTTGCTGTTTCACCTGTCCGACATTCACTTCGGGCTCGAACACAACCGATCGCTGGACTGGGTCGCGGGAGAGATCGCGGAGCGCAAACCGGCCGCGGTGCTGATTACCGGCGATCTTACCATGCGCGCCCGCACCCGCGAGTTCGCCGCCGCGCGAGACTGGATCCTTGGCCTGCAAGCGCCGGTCACGGTGGAGGTGGGCAACCACGACTTGCCGTATTTCAACCTCTTTGAACGCTTTTTCGACCCTTACAAGAAGTTCAGAGGCATGGAATCGGTGGTGGAGAAGGAGCTCGACCTGCCGGGCATCGCGATCGTGCCGCTCAAGACCGCCGCCCGCATGCAGCCGCGGCTCGACTGGTCGAAGGGCTGGGTCAGCGACGCGGCGCTGGAAAAGTGTCTCAACGCCATCGATGCCCTGCCGGCTGGCAAAAGAGTGCTCGTGACCGTACACCACCCGCTGGTCGAGGTCGGCACCAAGGGCACCGCCCTGACCCACGGTGGCACGCGGGCCCTGGCCGAACTCGCCAGGCGCAAGGTCACGGCAGTGCTGTCGGGCCATGTGCACGATCCGTTCGACATGACCGAGCAAACGGTGAACGGGCCGGTGCGGATGATCGGAGCTGGCACCTTGTCGCAGCGCATCCGCTCCACTCCGCAGAGCTTCAACGAGCTGCGTTTCGAACCCGATGGCCGCCTGTGCGTCGAAGCCCGTAACCTGCAGGACGTGCCGACCGAGGCGATGAAGATCGAGCAGGTTCCCGAAGACGCCATGCCGCCGCGCGAGCCGGGTGAGCCTGTCGCGCCGGTTGGCGCCGTCCCGCGAACCGATCCGCCGGTGCACTGATCTGAAGCGGAATGGAAAAAGGGCGGCCCCTTTCGGAGCCGCCCTTCCCAATTCCGCCGTCGCGGAAAAAGAGATCTAGCGCTTGCTGAACTGGAAGCTGCGGCGGGCCTTGGCGCGGCCGTACTTCTTGCGCTCGACGACGCGCGGGTCGCGGGTGAGGAAGCCGGCGGCCTTGACGGTCGCGCGCAGGGTGGGCTCGTACTTGCTCAGCGCCTGGGCGATGCCGTGCTTCACGGCGCCCGCCTGGCCCGAAAGGCCGCCGCCCTTGACGGTGGCGATCACATCGTACTGACCATCGCGGTCGGTCAGGCCGAACACCTGGTTGATAACCAGGCGCAGGGTCGGACGCGCGAAGTAGACTTCCTGGTCGCGGCCGTTGACCACGATCTTGCCGCTGCCGGGCTTGAGCCACACGCGGGCCACGGCGTCCTTGCGGCGACCGGTGGCATAGGCGCGGCCCTGCTTGTCGAGCTCCTGCTCGCGCAGCGGGGCGTTGCTGGTGACGGGGGTGAAGCCGGCACTGGCAGGAGCAGCTTCACTCGCCGGATCGGCGGCGCCGGTCGACAGGTTCTTGAGGTCGGCGAGATCCGACACGGTGTTCTGCGAGCCGGTGTCTGAGCCAGAGTCTTGCGGGGTCATTACGCGGTGACCTTGTTCTTGCGGTTCATCGAAGCGACGTCGAGCGTCTCGGGCTGGTTGCCGGCGTGCGGATGCTCGGTGCCGGCATAAAGGTGCAGCGCCTTCATCTGCTGGCGGCCAAGCGGACCACGCGGAACCATGCGCTCGACGGCCTTTTCCAGCACCCGCTCGGGAAAGCGGCCTTCAAGCACCTTGGCAGCGGTCACTTCCTTGATCCCGCCGATGTATCCGGTGTGCTTGTAGTACTTCTTGTCGCCGAGCTTGTTGCCGGTGAACTTCACCTTGTCGGCGTTGATCACGATAACATGATCGCCGCAATCGACGTGCGGAGTGAAGCTCGGCTTGTGCTTGCCGCGCAGGATGTTGGCGATGATCGTGGCGAGACGGCCGACGACGAGGCCGTCGGCATCGATCAGGTGCCACTTCTTTTCGACCTCGGCCGGCTTGATCGACCGGGTGGTCTTGCTGAGCGCCTTCATGGCTGATGCTACCTTGTTGACGAGATGTGTTACCGCGAATCCCCGCGGGAAGCGGCGCATCTGGCGATAAGGGTGCTTTCAGTCAAGCAAAACCGCGGGTTTGCGGAGAGGTAAAATAATACCGTAAGCTTATTTACCCAGCTCCGCCAGCCATTGCGCCGTCGCCGGAGCGGCCGCATCGCAGCGCCAGCCCAGGATTGCCGGCGCCTCGTACGGGTGGATCTGTTCAAGGCGGGCGACCGCCTTTTCGAGCAGGGCCGCATCGGTCTTGAACAGTGCGCCGGTTTCCCTCGCGTCGCCGCGCTCGTCGTTCCACTGATACAGCGATCGGACTGTGCCGATGAGGTTGGCGCAGGCGATCAGCTTTTCGTCGAGCAACTGGTTCGCCGCGCGCACGGCGCTATCCTCGTCAGGGAAAGGGCACCAGATCAGCGCGGTCATCGCGCCAGAGGCGCTACACCGCGCCCCGCCGCGTGGGCGCACCATGCGGTAGACACCACCACCAGCGCTCCCACCAGCTGGTGCAGGGCGGCAAGCCACAGGGCTACCCCGGTCATCACGGTCGCGATGCCGAGGATGATCTGCGTGCCGAAGGCGCTGTGCAGCGCGATCGAGGCGGGCCGCTCGATCGAGCGCACCCTGCGCGCCAGCACGACCATCGCGGCGACGACCACCCAGGCCCACCAGCGGTGGAGGAAATGGATCAGGAAAGGATCGTGCGCCGCCGCCCAGAGGAACCCGTGCGACGTATCGTACTCGGGCACCAGCCGCCCCTGCATCAGGGGCCAGGTGTCCGAAGCCAACCCGGCGTTCAATCCGGCGACCCAGGCTCCCAGGAGAAGCTGGAAGGCAAGCACGACCGCCGTCACCGTTCCCAGCACGGTCAACCGTGCCGGGCGAGCCAGCCGGTCGCGCTCGAGCGCCAGCAGGTCGAGCGCGGCCCACACCAGCCCCGCGAGCGTGAACAACGCTGTCAGAAGGTGGATGGAGAGCCAGAAGTGGCTGACATCGGTCACTTGTTCCGAAAGGCCGGACTTCACCATGTACCAGCCGAACACGCCCTGCAGGCCGCCCAGCGCAAGCAGCGCGAGCAGACGCGGCTTGTAGCCCGCAGGAATCGCGCGGCGGAGCCAGAACCAGGCAAGCGGCAGCGCGAAGGCGAGGCCGATCATCCGCCCGAGCAGCCGATGGCTCCACTCCCAGAAATAGATGAACTTGTAATCGGCCAGACTCATGCCCGCCGGCCCGTTGATCTGCCGGTATTCGCCGATCTGCTGGTAGGCGGCAAACTCCGCGTTCCACTGCGCATCGCTCAGTGGGGGGAGGGCGCCCGTGACCGGCTTCCATTCGGTAATAGACAGGCCCGATTCAGTCAGCCGGGTGATGCCGCCGACCACCACCATCGCGGTCACGAGTGCCGCCACTGCCAGGAGCCACAGGGCCAAGGCGCGCGGCCGGCCACGGTCCGTTTCCAACGCTGCGCGGCGGGGGGATTGCATTGCTGCGTCCATCGGGCGCGCTTGTGCGTCCGCCCGACGCGAATCGCAAGCTGCTCTTAAGTGCGTGCCTTGCGTAACGATACAGCGTTACATAGATAGTCCGCACGTCATGGCGAACACGCTTCTTGCCTCGATTCGCAACCGGATCGACCGCGTCGGTATCACGCTGTCCGCGTTGTGCGTGGTGCACTGCCTCGCGACCCTCGCGCTCGTCTCCATGCTCGGCATCGGCGGGAGCCTGCTCGCCAATCCCCGCATCCACGAGGCCGGCCTCGCGCTGGCGACGATAATCGCTGCGGTGGCGATCGGTCTCGGGGCGCTGCGTCATCGCCGCGCTGTCCCATTCGTCACCGCGATGACCGGCCTGTCATTCATGGGCGGCGCGCTGGCCATGCCGCATGGCTACCAGGAGGCGGTGCTGACGATCATCGGCGTCGCGCTGGTATCGCTGGGGCACATCCTCAACTTGCGCGCCAGCGCCTTGCTTGGGCGGCGCTGTTCGCTATCTGGCGGGAATGCCTGCAGCGCTGAACCTGATCGTTAACGGCGAAAGCCGCCGCACCACCGCCGCCACCGTCGCCGACCTTGTTCGCGAACTGGGGCTCGTGCCCGAGAAAGTCGCGGTCGAGCGCAATGGCGAAATCGCCCCGCGTTCGCAGTTGGCCCGGATTGCCGTTACCGAAGGCGACGTGCTGGAGATCGTCCATTTCGTCGGCGGAGGCGATCACGGGGATTCGTGGGAAATAGCCGGGCGCCGCTTCACCTCGCGCCTGATCGTCGGCACCGGCAAGTACAAGGACTTCGCCCAGAACGCCGCCGCGCTGGAGGCATCGGGCGCCGAGATTGTCACCGTCGCCGTGCGCCGGGTCAACGTCAGCGATCCGAATGCGCCGATGCTGACCGATTTCATCGATCCGCAAAAGACAACCTACCTCCCCAACACCGCCGGCTGCTTTACCGCCGAGGACGCGATCCGCACGCTCCGCCTGGCGCGCGAAGCGGGCGGCTGGGATCTCGTCAAGCTCGAGGTGCTGGGCGAAGCGCGCACGCTCTATCCCGACATGCGCGAAACGCTGAAGGCGACTGAGGTCCTCGCGAACGAAGGTTTCCTGCCGATGGTGTACTGCACCGACGATCCAATCGCCGCGAAGCAGCTCGAGGATGCCGGCGCGGTTGCGGTCATGCCGCTTGGCGCTCCGATCGGTTCGGGGCTCGGAATCCAGAACCGCGTCACCATCCGACTGATCGTGGAAGGGGCGCGAGTGCCGGTCCTGGTCGATGCGGGAGTCGGCACCGCGAGCGATGCGGCGGTGGCGATGGAGCTTGGCTGTACCGGCGTCCTCATGAACACCGCAATTGCAGAGGCGAAGGATCCGATCCGCATGGCCCGGGCGATGAAGCTCGCCGTCCAGGCCGGGCGCGAGGCCTACCTCGCCGGGCGGATGGCGACCCGCAAGTACGCCGATCCGTCCAGCCCGCTGGCAGGACTGATCTAGGACGGCAGTGACAGCGGCCGCGTGCTGCGGCGCTCAGCCTTCGCGCTGCAACGGCATCGTCAGGCAATGGACGCCGCCGCCGCACGCGGTCAGTTCGTCGAGTTCGAGCTCGTGCACGGTAAAGCCGTGTTCGCGCATCATCCGGGCCACTCGCGGAGTACCAGCGGCGGCGATGATCGAATGTCCGTCGATCGACAGGACGTTGCAGCCGAGGCGGCGGGCCTCCTTGTAGGTGACCGGGATCAGCGCGATCCCGCGCGCGGCCAGCTCCGCCATGAAAGCATCGTCGAGGACATCGGTGCACGCGAGTGCGTGTTTCTCGTCGAGCATGCAGAAGATCGTGTCGAGGTGGAGGAAGTGCTCGTCGAACCGGTAGCGCAGCACATCCCAGCCATCGGCCTCGAATGGCGCGGCGAATTCGGCGGCGCCAGCCTCGTCGGTGCGTGCGCCCGATACCCCGATGATCAAGAGTCCCGGGCGGGCAATGCACACGTCGCCGCCTTCGATCCGGCCCTGACGGATGCGGCGTGGCCTCTCGCCCAGCGCGGAGGTAGCCCAGCCGGCGATCTTGTCGACTTCGCTCGCTCGGTGGTCGAGCGCGGGGTGCAGCGCGACGAGCCCCCATGGCGTGGCGACCGCGGCATCGCGGGTAAAGCACATGTCCGCCTGACCCGCCGCTGGCGGCAGCGAATGGCAGCGCACCCCGCTGGCCTGCAAGAGTTCGCGCAGGCGACCATGCTGTGCCACTGCCCGCGCGTTGTCGGTCGAATATCCCTCGCGGAGAGCTTCTTTCGTAACCGAACAACAGGGCACTGGCGCCAGGTAGCGCGGGGTGCACAGGGCTACGTCGGTCAATCGGTGCGTTTCGCCGCGCACGCGGACAAAAGCAGGCTGAAGACGGGTTTCGGGAAAGGGACGGTGGGCAAGGGCAAAGTCGAGCTTCATGGCCTTACCAGCACCTCGGGCGCTGAATCGTTCCCCGTGCGTGGCTAACGCGATATTAACCACGTGGGGCGATCCTTGGCCATATTGAGGGGGTAGGCAGCATGGCCGTCAAGAATGCCGCATCGCTGACGATTTGCGAGATGCGCGAGTTCGCCAGCTTCACCTGTGCCGAGCAGCGCTACATCCGCCGCAGCCTGGACATCGGCCTGGGACGGCAAGATGCCTTCAAGCTGTGGGCGCGCAGCGCCGACGAGTGTGCGGCGATCCGCAGCCAGTACGTCGCCTACCAGGACCTAAAGCTCCTGCGCTCCAGCGTGCCCGCAGAAACCGCGTTCGAGGCGGTCGAAGGGTTTATCGGCAAGCTGACCCGCGTCGCTGCGTTCGACCTGGCGCAAGAGCGGATCGAGTGCTTTTCCGCCTTCCGCTTCCTCTACGAGCGCCTGCTCGGCGCCGATGCGCGGCCTTGGCTGCCGAGCGCGTTCTGCGCCGCGGCCGCGCTGCCGCAGATCCGCCCGAGCCGCCGCAAGGTGCTGCTGCAGAGCCTGAGCGAAGCCGCCGCCACCGCGCCCGGGTGGAGCGATCGTGCTCCGAGCTTCTACCCGGAATATATCGAGCGGGAGGCTGCCTGAGGGAAGCTTCGCTTAAGGAATTCGCTCATAAAACGGAGCGATGTCAGCCTTAGGCAACCATTCTCAGTTCGATGTCGCGGGCGAGCCACTGCGCAACGTGGCCCCGCTTTGGCGCGGCGCGATGATCGAGCGCTACGCCCGGACCGAGCATTTCGTTCTCAGGTCCCTCAAATGCCTCGCGCAGCATCGCATCGCGCTGTGCGATAACGCATTTGCGCCCCTCCCCAAGGTGCGGCTGAACGCGCTTATCTTGGCGCTACGGAAAAACGATTTCGAGCAGCGCCAGTTGCCTGCGCTTGCATCGCTCGAGGATCTTCAGTCCCGCTGGGACGAGCGAAATGCATTGTCTCATGGGCGATTCCGCGTCGGCGCCCGCTCCGTGACCGTGATATGGACGGCCATGGACAAGGGGCCGGTCGAGAAAAACCTCACCTTGCAGGTTACCGACATGCTGGAGAGGCTGGCCGCGCTCGATACCCTGCAGCGCGTATTGGGGGCGCGGCTCGGTCATGTCGATGCCGCATGCAAGCGCAGGGCGCCCTAGCTCTTGTAGAGAGCGTCCATCCGCGCGCCATACCGCTCGCGGATCTTGTGCCGGCGTATCTTGAGGCTCGGGGTCATTTCCTCGTTGTCGGTGGTGAACGGCTCGTCCGCGAAGGCGAACTGGCGGACCTTCTCGATCACCGACAGCTCCTTGTTCGTCCGGTCGACCGCCGCGCGTACCGCGCTGCGGAACGCGGGCAGGTCCTGCAGCGCCTTGAAATCCAGCTTTTCGTCGTTTGCCTTGGCCCACTCAAGCGCCCATTCGGCATCCGGGACGATCAGGCCCACCAGGTAAGGCCGCCGGTCGCCGCTGACCATCGCCTGGGCGATCTCAGGCTGGAGCGTCAGCATGCCCTCCACCTTCTGCGGGGCCACGTTGTCGCCCTTGTCGTTGACGATCATGTCCTTCTTGCGATCGGTGATCACGATGCGGCCCTGCGCGTCCAGGTGGCCGATATCACCGGTGTGGAGCCAGCCGTCCTTGAGCGCCTTCTCGGTTTCGGCCTTGTTCTGCCAGTAGCCATGCATCACCAGCTCGCCGCGGACGAGGATCTCGCCATCCTCGGCAATCCTGACCTCGACCCCTTTGAGCGGCGGGCCGACCGTGTCCATCTTGATACCCGCCCTGGGGCGGTTGCAGCTGATGACCGGGCCGGCTTCGGTCTGACCGTAGCCCTGCAGCATCGTCAGCCCCATCGCCTCGAAGAAGGTGCCGACTTCGGGGTTAAGCGGCGCACCGCCCGAAACCATCGCCTTGATCCGCCCGCCGAAACGCGCGCGGATCTTGGGCCGCAGCAGCTTCTCGATGACGAGGTCGATCGGCCGGTCGCGCAGGCGCTTCCTCGGCTGGCCGGCGATCTCCAGTGCGCGGGTCATGAGGTAATTGGGCACCTTGCCCTGCTTTTCGACCAGCTTCATTATCCGCGCGCGCAGCACCTCGAACAGGCGCGGGACCACGACCATGATCGTCGGCTTCGTCTCCTCGATATTGCTGGCGAGCTTCTCGAGCCCTTCCGAATAGAAGATCTCCGCCCCGCATCCGATAGGGAGGAACTGCCCACCCGTGTGTTCATAGGCATGGGACAGCGGCAGGAACGAGAGGAAGCGCTCGTCGTCGTCAAGCCCGAAATCCTGCGCGAGCACTTCGGCCGCCCCCGCAACGTTGCACAGGATCGCGCCGTGGTGCTGCAACACGCCGCGCGGCGCGCCGCCGGTGCCGCTGGTGTAGATGATGCAGGCGGTATCGCCGCGGCCGATGCCGGAGATACGGGAATCAACCGCCCGCCGCGCTTCGGTCGTGTCGCCCTCGAGCAGCGTTTCCCAGGGGTGGCAGGCAATCTGGCCGCCCTGGTACTGGCGGATGCCGTCGATCGGTATGACGATTTCCGCGATCCCGGTGCGCATCATCGCCGGGATGAGCGGCACCGATAGCTTTTCGGTCGATACGATCACCGCCCTCGCGCCAGAATTATCGAGGATGTGCTGGTGATCGCGCTCCGTATTGGTGACGTAGGCCGGCACGGTAACGCAGCCAGCGGCCATGATCGCCAGGTCCGCGATGCACCATTCGGGGCGGTTTTCAGAGACAAGCGCCACCCGATCGCCATCCCCCAGACCCAGCCGGCGCAGGCTCTCGGCAAGCAGGCACACCTGTTCGGCCACTTCGCGCCACGAACGCGTGCGCCACTCGCCGCCGCTCTTCGCGCCCAGGAAAGGACGATCCCCCCTTGTGTCGGCCCGCCTGAGGAAGAGCGCGACGAGATTGTTGGCGGAATCGATATCGCTCAGCTGCAAGGCTCTGGCTCCCTCAAACCGTCTTGCCGTTCAGGGACGGGGACTTAGGGCGGGCGCGCGCCAGCGGCAAGCGGAGGCTACTCCGCCTTCCAGGCGCCCTCGCTGCGCGGATCCGCGGCTCCCACCCAGGCTCCGCCGATCCGCCTGGCGGCGTTGGCCTTGAGCGGCAGCCTGCGCGCTTCGACCTTGTGTCCCAGGGCCCGCAGAGCGGGAGCCATCGCGGCAAGAGATGTCCCCTCTTCGACGATCACCGTGTCGCCGGGGCTGAACAGCACCGGCAGCGCCAGCGCCCGGTCGGGAGCCAGGCCGAAATCGATCATGGCGATCAGGTTCTTGGCCGTCTGCACGGGAATCGTCGCACCGCCCGCCGCGCCGACTGCGATCATGAGGCGGCCAGCGGCATCATAGACAAGCGTCGGGCTCATCGAGCTGCGCGGACGCTTGCCACCCTCGACCCGGTTGGCGACAGGCACGCCGTTGACGCTCGGCACGTTGCTGAAATCGGTCAGCTCGTTGTTGAGATAGAAACCGTCCACCACCAGGCCCGACCCGAAGGCGCTTTCAATGGTGGAGGTATAGCTGACCCCGTTGCCCCAGCGGTCTATGGCGACGAAGTGCGAAGTCCCGTGCTCTTCGGGCTCGTCCCCATCGGCCAAAGCCAACGCGCCCGGAACAGGGCCCGCCGTCACCGCGGGCATGGTGCGGTCGGCCGCGATCAGGCTACCGCGGGCCGCGAGATAATCGGGATCGGTCATTCCCGCGACCGGCACGGTGACGAAATCGGCATCGCCCGAGAACTTCTCCCGGTCGGCGTAGGCGAGCCGCTGCGATTCGGCGAAAAGGTGCCAGAAAGTCGGCGAATCGGGCCCCATCGCCTGGAGGTCGAAACGTTCAAGCTGCTTGAGGATGGCATAGACCGTGGTCGCCCCGGAGGAGGGCGGACCCATTCCGCAGATGCGATAGGTCCGGTACGTGCCGCAAACCGGCGGGCGGTCCTTCGCGCTGTAGCTGGTCACGTCGGTGACGGTCATCGGGCGGGGCCGGGGCGTGTCGGCAGCCACTTCGGCGGCGATCGCGCGCGCCTGCGCCCCTTCGTAGAAAGCGTCCGCGCCATCGCTGGCCAGCCGCTGCATCGTGCTCGCCAGAGCTGGGTTCCGCACCGTGGTTCCCACCGGCAGCGCCTGGCCACCGGGGTCGTAGAACAGCGCCCGCCCATCGGCATCGCGCGCGCCTGTCGCCCGCTCGCCATCGAGCGCGTCATGAAGGCGCGGGGAGATTGCGAAGCCATCTCGTGCAAGCGCGATCGCCGGGGCGAACAGGGCGCTCCAGGGAAGCTTGCCGTTTTCCTTGTGCGCCCGGGCGGCCAGGCGGAGGTTGCCCGGTACCCCGACGCTCAGGCCGCTCGCCTGGGCCTGGGGGAAGGGCAGCGGCTTGCCATTAGGCCCGAAGAACCAGTCCCCCGTCGCGCCGGCTGGAGCCGTCTCGCGCCCGTCGATGGTGGAGACGTGACCCGCCGCGTCGCCGCGTACAAAGAAGCCGCCGCCGCCGATGCCCGAGCTCTGCGGTTCGACCACCGTGAGTGCGAGCATCGTCGCGATCGCTGCGTCGGTCGCGCTGCCGCCCTGGCGGAGCATGGCCATCCCGGCTTCGACCGCGCGCGGGTCGGCTGCCGAAACCAGGCCTGTGGCGGGAGCCGCCGCGTCGCCGGGCGGGACGTGATCGGCAACCGGGGCGGGAAGGGTGGCGCAACCGGCGAGAAGCGGCAGCGCGAAGGCGGACAGGAGGAAGCGGCGAGCCATGGCCGCCACGGCTATTCGCTTCCCACCGCCTCGGCAATCGAATTGAACCCGTCGCGCCGCATCAGCGCCTCGAACCCGCGCGTGATGCGTCGGGCAAGACCGGGGCCTTCATAAACCAGCGCGGTGTAAAGCTGGACGAGAGTAGCGCCTGCGCGGATGCGCTCCCATGCCTGCTCGGCGCTGGCGATGCCGCCCACGCCGATCAGCGGCAGCTGACCGCCCGCAACGGAGCGAAAACGCCGCAGCTGCGCGAGCGCCAGATCATGCAGCGGCGCGCCCGACAGGCCGCCTTTCTCGCCCGCATGGGCGGAGCGGAGTGGCGGTCGGCTGATGGTGGTATTGGCCACGATCAGCCCGGCAATCCCGTTGTCGATCGCCGCCCGGACGATCCGTTCGTGGTCGCCATCTGCCAGATCCGGCGCGACTTTGAGAAATACCGGCGGGTCGGCCGGCCGGCGGTCGGCGGCGATGGCCGAAAGCAATGCCGCCAGTTCCCCTTCGGCCTGGAGGTCGCGCAGACCCGGCGTGTTGGGCGAACTGATGTTGACCGTCAGGTAATCGGCGACCGGCGCAAAGGTCGCGATCCCCGCCAGATAGTCGGCGATCCTGTCGGAAGAATCCTTGTTCGCGCCGACGTTCACCCCAACCACGCCGCGTCGCTTGCGCTTCGTCAGGCGGGCGAGCGCTGCCACCGCTCCGCCGTTGTTGAATCCCATGCGGTTGATGACGGCGCGGTCTTCTCTCAGGCGGAACAGACGCGGACGAGGGTTTCCAGGCTGGGGACGCGGAGTGATCGAACCGACTTCGGCAAAGCCGAAGCCGAGCCGCAGCACAGCGTCAGGGACGGCGGCATCCTTGTCGAATCCCGCAGCGAGTCCCACGGGGTTGGGAAAGTCGAGGCCGGCCACGCGAATCGCCAGCGGACCGGCGGCAGCCGGTCCCGGCGCAGGCACCAGGCCCAGGGCGCCCATCGTAAGCCGATGCGCAGCCTCGGGCTCGAGCGCGAAGAGGGCAGGGGCTATGAGGCGGTACACCATCCGAGCCACCGCCTCTGCCAAGAACCGGGTTCACTGTCGAGCGCCGCGCAGATGTATCGATTTTGGACGAAAATGGCTGAATCATCCATCAAAGCTGTCGCTTTCATACAATGCGATGGCCAGCGACTCAGCTAATAAGACCGTGCGACCCGAAGGGCTCGAAGCTTCCAGCGACGAGTTCCTCTACTTTCAAGCGGCCTCGGTTCTTTTACCGGGGCCGCTTTTTTTCGCCTCTTCCAGTAACGGCTCTGCATTCAGGCGAGCTTGAGCCCTTCCTTATTCATTGCCTTTGTCAATTCGCCGTTTTCCTGCTCGTTCAGCGCCGCGCGAAGTTTCGGAAAGTGCTCGTTTTCTTCAAGCGCCATGTGCTCTTCCAGCTCGTTTCGCAGCGCGCGAACTTTTTCCAGCCACCGTGCATCGTCGCGCTGCATCTCGGTCAACTCGAACAGCAACTGTTTCACGCCGGCATGGTCTTCGTTCAGCCCTTGCGCGGCCGCGAGCAATTCGCGTTGCCGCATCGAGGCGTAGACGGTGTTCTCCTCCTGGAAGGAGTGCTTGCCGATCATGTGCTTGAGTTGGGCCAGGAGGATCGACCGGCGCGCCGTGTCATCCGGATCCGTTTTCTCGATCACGCCGATCAGCGCGAGCGTCGCCTTGTGCTCGGCCGCGAGCGCCTCGTCCCACGCGCCCTTCAGCATCGTCGGAGTCTGGACTGCCAGCTTGCGTGCCGGGTTGGCGAGCAGGCCCAGCAACAACCCGGCTCCACCCGCGAGCAGCATGGGAACGGTGCCGCCATCCTTGTTGAAATCGGCCATCGCTCAATCTCCTGTAACGGGCCCCCTGTAACGAGGGGCCAACGCGGCCCGTGCAGGCCCGTTCCGGCCGACCGATGAAAACGATTCGCAACAAAGCATTGCGTGTTGAAACGGTGTCTCCTTGGGACTAGGTAATCGGACCAATTCAATCCGATTAGGCCCAGCCGCGTCCATGCGCCTTTCCAATCTCGCCGATTACGCTGTTGTCACGATGGGCGCTGCTGCCCGTCATTGCGGTGGGGGACGCACCAGCGCGGCCGAATTGGCCGCGGAAACCGGGTTGCCCGCCCCCACGGTGGCCAAGCTGGTCAGCCGGTTGACGGCGGCGGGCCTGCTGCGCTCCACGCGCGGGGCCAACGGCGGGCTCCAGCTCGCCCGTCCCGCGGCGGCGATCACCTTGGCCGACATCGTCGAAGCGGTCGAAGGTCCGATCGCGCTGACGTTGTGCAGCGAAGGACGGGGCGATTGCGCGGTCGAGGCCGGGTGCGCGGTTCGTCCGCACTGGCCGGTGGTGAACGAGGCGTTGCGCGGGGCGCTGGCGAACGTCTCGCTGATCCAGCTGAGCAGGCATTGAGAAAGATGAGCGAAGACATCGACATGGCGACGGATGTGCAGGACCGCGCAGCGCGCGAGGCGGCCGATCGCGCCGCCGACTACGAGCATGGCTGGTCGGCCGAGATCGACACCGAGTTCGCGCCCAAGGGTCTCAATGAAGACACCGTCCGCTTCATCAGCGCCAAGAAAAACGAGCCCGAGTGGATGCTCGACTGGCGCCTCAAGGCGTTCCGCCTGTGGCAGACGATGACCGAGCCCGACTGGGCCAAGCTCGGCTACCCGGCGATCGATTACCAGGATGCCTATTACTACGCCGCGCCCAAGCCGAAGCCCAAGCTGGGTTCGCTCGATGAACTCGATCCCGAGATCAAGGCGGTTTACGACAAGCTCGGCATTCCGGTGGCGGAGCAGGAAGTGCTCGCGGGGGTCGAGGGCGCGCGCAAGGTCGCGGTCGACGCGGTGTTCGATTCGGTCAGCGTCGCGACGACTTTCCGCGAGGAGCTGAAGCGCGCGGGCGTCATCTTCCTGTCGATCAGCGAGGCGATCCGCGAGCATCCCGAACTGGTCAGGCGCTGGCTCGGCAAGGTCGTGCCGGTGCGCGACAACTACTTCGCCACATTGAACAGCGCGGTCTTTTCCGACGGGACGTTCGTCTACATCCCCGAAGGCGTGCGCTGCCCGATGGAGCTCAGCACGTATTTCCGCATCAATGCCGAGAACACCGGCCAGTTCGAGCGCACGCTGATCATTGCCGAGAAGGGCGCCTACGTCAGCTACCTTGAAGGCTGCACCGCGCCCCAGCGCGACGAGAACCAGCTCCATGCCGCGGTGGTCGAACTGGTCGCGCTCGACGATGCCGAGATCAAGTATTCGACCGTGCAGAACTGGTATCCGGGCGACGCCGAGGGACGCGGCGGGATCTACAACTTCGTCACCAAGCGCGGCCTCTGCCAGGGCGCGCGGTCGAAGATTTCGTGGACCCAGGTCGAGACCGGCAGCGCCGTCACCTGGAAGTATCCGAGCTGCGTCCTCAACGGGGAGGACTCGGTTGGCGAATTTTACTCGGTCGCGGTCACCAACAATTTCCAGCAGGCCGACACCGGCACCAAGATGATCCACAACGGGCGCGGCAGCCGCTCGACGATCATCTCCAAGGGCATTTCGGCGGGCAAGAGCAACAACACCTACCGCGGCCTCGTTCGCGTCGCCGCCAATGCCGATGGCGTGCGCAACTTCACCCAGTGCGATTCGCTGCTGCTGGGCGACAGGTGCGGCGCACACACGGTGCCCTACATCGAGGTGAAGAACCCCACCGCGCAGATCGAGCACGAGGCGACCACTTCCAAGATCAGCGACGACCAGCTGTTCTACGCCATGCAGCGCGGGCTGGGGCAGGAGGAAGCCGTCGCGCTGATCGTCAACGGCTTCGCCAAGGACGTGCTCAAGGAACTGCCGATGGAGTTCGCCGTCGAGGCCCAGAAGCTGCTGGCGATTTCGCTCGAGGGGTCCGTCGGATGACCGAGCGCAAGACTCTCGGCGTAAAGACGGACGCAGCCGCTCCCGCGATCAGGAAGAAGGGGCGGGGCTGGGAAATCTCGGAGAAGCGCCTCGATGCGCTGCACGACCGGGCGCGCGAGATGCGGCGGCATTCGAGCCCGGCGCACAAGGCGCTCGCCGAGCGTTTCGCCAAGGCCGATCTCGGCAAGTACAAGTTCACCCGCCACGCGGTAATCGGCTCCGCGATCGTCGATTTCGGCTGCCCGATGCTCGGCATGGCGTTGTCGATCGACGAGGAAGGGGTGGATCCGGCCATCGCGACGCGGCGCGACAAGAGCCTGGAAGCGGTCGGCATCCGCGTGATGCGGGTGAAGGCGAGCGATATTCTCGAGGACATGGACGCCGTGCTCGCGCGGATCACCGCCGGCATGAAAATGCGCATGGCCGACAAGAAAAGCCGCGCGCGCGAACACGCGGCGGCGAACCCGCGGCAGGACTGGTCGAGGCCGAAGCGGTGATGCTCACCCCCACACCCCATTGTCATGCTGAACCTGGTTCAGCATCCATCTCTCCTCCCGCGCCGACGGCGCCTGGGGCGCGATGGACCCCGAAACGAGTTCAGGGTGACGGTCCCTGGAACTTTGAGGTGGTCAAATGAAAAGCCTCCTGCCTTTCTTCGCCGTCCTCGCGCTCGCCGCCCCCGCCGTCGCCGACGACATCCCGGCCGACCTTGCCGAATCGCGCCTGCGCGGATGCCTGCTCGCGGGCGCGTCGGGCACCGGTCAGACCCAACTTGAAGCCGCCGTGATCCAGGTGCGCGCTTACTGCGGTGCGCAGATCCGGCGCGTGAAGGATCAGCGCGTGAAGGCCGCTGCCGAGGGGCTTTCGGGCAATGACGCCGAAGCCGCGAAGACCCGCGCGATCCGCGCGCTCAACACCGAGATCGCCCAGGCGGTCGCCAACTTTTCCGGACTGACCCAGTGACCATGCTCAGAATCGAAAACCTTCACGCCACCGTCGGCGAAACCGAGATTCTCCGGGGCCTCAGCCTCGAAGTCGGGGCGGGCGAAGTGCACGCGATCATGGGACCCAACGGCGCCGGCAAGTCGACGCTCGCCTATGTCCTTGGCGGGCGGCCCGGCTACGAGGTGACGGCGGGATCGGTGACGTTTCAAGGGCACGACCTGCTCGCACTGGAGCCGCACGAGCGGGCGGCGGCGGGGCTGTTCCTCGGTTTCCAATACCCGGTCGAGATTCCGGGCGTTTCGAACGTCCAGTTCCTGCGTGAAGCGCTTAATGCGCAGCGTTCGGCGCGAAATGAAGCGCTTCTTTCGGGGGGTGACTTCCTCAAACTGGCGCGCGAAAAGGCCGGCTTGCTGAAGCTGGACATGGACATGCTCAAGCGCCCGGTGAACGTCGGCTTCTCCGGCGGCGAGAAGAAACGCGCCGAGATGGTGCAGATGGGGATCCTCGATCCCGCCTTCGCGGTGCTCGACGAAACCGACAGCGGGCTCGACATCGATGCGCTGCGCACGGTGGGCGAAGGCATCAACGCAATCATGAGGAAGCCCGACAAGGGCGTGCTCCTCATCACCCATTACCAGCGGCTGCTCGATTACGTGAAGCCGGACAAGGTCCACGTGCTCGCGAAAGGACGCATCGTCACCTCCGGCGGACCGGAGCTCGCGCGGCAGCTTGAAACCGAAGGCTACGAGGCGGTGGCGGCATGAACACTTTCGCTGCCATCCTCCTGCTCGCGGCCCAGGCTGCCGCACCGGCGACCGCGCCGCGCGAGATCGACCCGAAAGTTGCCGCCCAAGTTCCGATCATCGCCGGCAAGCTTGAGCAATGGCGCGGTGCCTGGGGCGCTGCGGACGGGAAGATCGCCTGCAAGACGATCCGATCGAGCGGTGACCAGGAGATCGACGCGCTCGGCTGCGCATCGATGATCGCCTGCGTGAAACCGGCCTATCCCGCGCTTAAGACGATTGCGGACAGCAAGGCCACCGTGGACGAGAAGAAGCGGCAGATTTCCGCGAAGCTCGCGACCCTGCAGCCGTGCATGAAACAGCATCGCGGACAAGGCATCGCGGAACTGGCGATCAGGCGGGGGCGGGGATGACCCTCGCAGCTCTCCCGACCACGCGCGACGAGAACTGGCGCTACGCCGATCCGGCGGCTCTCGGCGGGCTGCAGGCGGCAGATCTGGATTCGTGGCACGAAACGGTGCTGGCCCCGGGCGAAGTGCGTTCGAAGGACCTGATCCTCGACGATGCTTTTCCCGGCGTCCACCGTTTGCGCATCGACGTGAAAGCCGGCGCCCGGGCTGAATTGTTCGCGGTCCTGTCGGCGGCGAGATACACGCGGCTCGAAGTCGAAGTGACCCTGCACGAAGGCGCGCATTTCCAATTCGGCAGCGTGACTATCGGCGGAGAAGACGTGACCCGTGAAGTGGTCACCCGCGTGACCCACGCCGAACCTGGCGGGTCGAGCGACCAGGTCGTTCGCGCGGTCCACTGGGACACTGCGACGGGCAACTTCCTCGGCCGCATCGCGGTCGCGCGCGATGCGCAGAAGACCGACGCGGCGCAGAGCTTCAAGGCTCTCCTCCTTAGCCGCGGGGCGAGCGCGAACACCAAGCCCGAGCTCGAGATCTTCGCCGACGATGTCAAATGCGCTCACGGCGCCGCCATCGGCCAGATGGACGAAGCGGCGGCCTTCTACATGGCGGCGCGCGGACTTCCGCCCGAAACAGCGCGAAAACTGCTGGTGCGCGCATTCGTCGCGGATGCCTTCGCCGCCCATGCCCAGCCGGACGCCCTGCTCGATGCCGCGCTCGGCGCGCTGGGAGAAGATGCGTGAACGTGATGGGCGCGATCGGCCGGACGGCGGAGTTTCCCGGCCTGGTGGGTCCGGACGGATCGCGCTGGCACTATCTCGATACGGCCGCAACCGCGCAGAAACCGCAGGTCGTGATCGATGCGGTAAGCAACGCGCTCGGCCGGGACTATGCGACGGTGCATCGCGGCGTCTATTCGCGCTCGGCGCAGATGACGCTCGGCTATGAGGCTGCGCGGCGGCGGGTTGCCTCGTTCATCGGTGGACGCGAGGATGAGATCGTATTCACCCGCGGCGCGACCGAGGCGATCAACCTCGTCGCCTACAGCTACCCCGACAAGGGCCGCGTGCTGCTCAGCCGGCTCGAGCATCACTCGAACATTGTGCCTTGGCAACTTGCGGGCTGGCAGGTGGATGTCTGCCCGTTGACCGAGGACGGGCGGATCGATCTGGCCGCGGCTGAGGCCATGCTGACGCCCGAACACACGATGGTGGCGCTGGCGCACGTTTCAAACGTGCTCGGCTCCGTGCTCGACGCGCATCGGGCCGCCGAACTGGCGCGCTCTGTCGGCGCGAAACTGCTGCTCGACGGCTGCCAGGCCGTGCCGCGGTTGCCCGTCGATGTCGCGGCGCTCGGCTGCGATTTCTACGCTTTCTCCGGGCATAAGCTTTACGGACCCACCGGCATCGGAGCCCTGTGGGGGCATGCCGACCTGCTTGAGTCGATGCCGCCATGGCAGGGCGGGGGCTCGATGATCGACAATGTGACGTTCGAGCGCACCACCTTTGCCCCACCGCCGCAGCGGTTCGAGGCCGGCACGCCCGCGATCGTCGAGGCGATCGGCCTTGCCGCGGCATGCGACTACGTTTCGGCCATCGGGCCCGGCGCCATCCATGCTCACGAAGCCGCTCTCGTGGCAGACCTGCGCGAAGCGCTGCGCCCGATGAATGACGTCACGCTGTTCGGTCCAGAAGACAGCGCGGGCATCGTCAGCTTCGCGCTGCAGGGGGTGCATCCGCACGACCTCGGCACCATATTGGACGAGGAAGGGGTGGCGATCCGCGCCGGGCATCACTGCGCGCAGCCGCTCATGTACTGGCTCGGCGTTCCCGCCACTGCGCGAGCGAGCTTCGGGCTCTACAGCGATGACAGCGATGTGGCCGCGCTGGTGCGCGGGATCGAGCGCGCAAGGCGGATATTCGGATGACCCAGGACTTTGCCATGAACGAGCACAACCGGATCGAGGTCGAACAGGTGGACGCGGTCGACAAGCCGCCGCGCGCCAGCGTCGATGACGCGGAGACCCCACGCGAGAGCTTCGAACGCAAGCGCGACTACCTCGAGGGCTTCCTCGCCCAGAAACCGCAGGTGACGCATGCCGGAGAGCCGGGTGGCGATCTTTATGAAGGCGTGGTTGAGGCGCTCAAGGAGATTTACGATCCGGAAATTCCGGTCAACATCTACGACCTCGGCCTGATCTACGCGGTCGAGGTCACGCCCGACGGTGATGCCAAGGTAACGATGACGCTTACCACGCCGCATTGCCCGGTCGCCGAATCGATGCCCGGGGAAGTCGAATTGCGCGTCGGCGCGGTGCCTGGCGTGCGCGATGCTGAAGTGCTGCTGGTGTGGGATCCGCCGTGGGGTCCCGACAAGATGACCGACGAAGCCCGCCTCGAACTCGGCATGCTCTGATGGGCGATGTTCGTGTCCTGGGCGAATGTCTGCTCGATCCCTCGCGCGAGCAGTGGGAGCGGATGCAGGCCGCGCAGGATCTCGATCAGCAGGGCGCTGATGCGCTGCCCTACCTGTTCGAAGCCGCCTCGCTTGACTGGTCGCACGATCCCGGGATGCGCGTGTTGATCGGCACGTCGATCGCCACCATCTGGCATGGACAGGGAGCACTCCGCACCGCTTCGACCGACGGGCTTCCGCCCGAGACGGTGGCGGAGATCGAGAACGCCCGCCGTCACGCACCAGGAATGTCATGACCGAAACCACCCTCCGCCAGCGCCCCGCGGCCGTCACGCTTACCGCAGCCGCCGAAGCGCGCGTCACCGACCTGATGGCGAAGGCCCCCGAAGGCGCGATCGGCGTCAAGCTATCGACGCCGCGCAGGGGCTGCTCGGGCCTTGCTTACTCGGTCGATTACGTGACCGAAGAGGCCAAGTTCGACGAGAAGATCGAAACGCCCGGCGGCACGTTCTACATCGACGGGCCGAGCGTGCTCTACCTCGTCGGCAGCACGATGGACTGGGTGGAGGACGATTTCACCGCCGGCTTCGTGTTCACCAACCCCAATGCCAAGGGCGCTTGCGGCTGCGGCGAAAGCTTCATGGTGTGAACCGGGCCGGCGCGAGTCCGCGCCGGGCTATTTCCGCAGCGCCTTGACGCAAGCGGCACGATCGACGTCGAGACCATCGCTGGCGCGCCGCGCATCGACGTAAGTAGAGGTCGGAATCGCGCCGGGACGCGAAGGATAGAGGTACACGTCGAGCACGCACGCCTCGCCCGAGAACTGCAGCTTGCGCGCATCGCCTTCCCACACATCGAGCCGGGGTGCGCCGAACTGGCGCTGGAGCTGCGCCGAATCCACGCCGATTACGCCTTCAAGCCCCGGCAGGCTCATCACCTTGGCGACCCGGAACCCGCCAGTGGCCGGCGGTGCCGGGCGGGTTGCGGGAACGCTTCCGACACGCGCGGGGGCCTCGGCTGGAGTCGATGCAACCCGCGTCCCCGTGGTCGGACCGCAGGCGGCGAGCGCAATGATCGGCAGAAGCGGCAGGACTTTCACGGTCGGCTCTTTTTCAGCGGATTGATTCGCGACTGGACCATATGCGTCGCAGCAGCGGCTCCCAGAACGGGTGCCAAAAGGTTCACGAATGGCACCAGCAGCAGCGCGGCGACGATCCCGCCCAGAGCCAGGCGTGTCAAGGGCGGCAGCGGCGGAGTGGCCTGTCTGTCGTGCCGGTGACGGAGCCACGCCATGTCCTGAAGTTCGCGGCCGAGCAGCCACCCGTTGACGACCCAGAACAGGATCGCGGTGCCAACCCCGGTAAGGAGCAGCAGCAGTGCAAAGGGCAACGCCGCGAGATTGACGACCAGCGCTCTCGCCACTCCCGTGAGGGCGTTGCGCGCATCTTCGGCGAGGGGGAGCTTGCGGGCGGTCGCCGCCGCCTGGGGATAGTGCCGCTCCTCGACCGCCAACACTATCTCGTCGGCAAAGAACTGCAGCACAGCGAGCGCGACCACCCGGAACAGCAACCATCCGCCGAGAATCGCCAGAACCAGGCCGATCAGGCCGCCCAGTTCGCCGTAACCGGCGGCGTAATGCTCGATCAGGCTTCGGGCGAGCTGCCACAGCACGATCCCTGCCAGCACGAATATCGCCAGCGTGAGTGCGATGCTCTTGACCAGCACACCGATCACTCGCCGGTCCCCAAGCTGTCCAAGTGCGCGGGCGAAGGCAGGAAGGACACCGGTCATGCGCGCGCTTCTCGTTCGCCTGGCCTCGCCCGTCAACGCGCTTGGCGCAGGCCGCCCCAGCCGCTAGGCGCGCCGGCAACACTGACCACCCCGAAGGAATTTTCGTGACCGAACCCCGCTACGACGTCATCGCCATCGGCAATGCCATCGTCGATGTGATGGCCCCGTGCGATGACGCGCTGATCGACGAGCTCTCGCTCAACAAGGGGGGGATGACGCTCGTCGATGCCGATGGCGCCACGCGCCTCTACGACGCGATGGGTCCGGCTCGCGAGATTTCGGGCGGCTCGGCGGCCAACACGTTGGCAGGCCTTTCGGCCCTGGGCGCGCAGTGCGCCTTCATCGGCCAGGTTGCCGACGACCAGCTCGGCGAAGTGTTCGCGCACGACATCCGCGCCGTCGGTATCGATTTCGACACCCCACCGCGTGCCGGCGACCCGCCGACCGCGCGGTGCCTCATCTTCGTCACCCCCGATGCCCAGCGGACGATGAATACGTTCCTCGGCGCCAGCCAGTTCCTCCCGGCCGCAGCTCTCGATGAAGAGGCGATAGGCGGAGCGAAAGTGCTCTACCTCGAAGGCTACCTGTGGGACCCCGAAGAGCCGCGCGCGGCGATGCGTCGGGCGATCGAAGCGGCTCGCTCTGCGGGCCGCGAGGTGGCCTTCACGCTGTCGGAAGTCTTCGTGATCGACCGCCATGGTGACGATTTCCGCAGCCTGATTGAAGAAGGACTGATCGACGTCCTGTTCGCCAATCACCACGAACTCGAGGCGCTGACCGGCACCAGCGATTTCGAGGCCGGTATCGAAGCGCTCCACGGCAA